>CAZSVK010000197.1:0-10638 GCA_964610245.1 uncultured bacterium | reverse complement strand
GTGATCGCCGATCCGGGCTGGCCCACGATCCCGCTCGACCGAAGCCGCTACACCTACTCGCAGATGTTCGGCGCCTACGAGGCGGGCGGAGCCGATCCGGCCACCAACAAGGGCTACAGCCGGTTCATGTCGCAGGTCGAGGGCGTGCCCTACAACGACATCCTCGACTACATGTTCTACGGCGGCGTCATCCCGCCCCAGTCCAACCCGCTCTTCCGCGAGCCGACGCTGGCCGAGGGCAAGACCTATTACCAGCTCGCGGAGACGGTCAAGCTCGCGTTCCACGACCCACTCCACGACTTCCTGCGCATCAACACGTACTTCGATGGAGCGCTGGGAGACGTGATGAAGCCGGGCAGCACCGACTACGCGCAGGCGGTGGAGAACGCCGCCGGCCAGCGTTCGGGCCCGCGGCCGCCCGCCGTCACCAACCCCAGCCCGGCCGCCACGATGTTGCTGGCGCGCACCTACCGCGAGTTCCTCGACGCGCGGGAGTTCATGTCGGAGTACTACGACGCGGCCAACAACATCCTCTACTTCGATCAGTGCGTCCGGGTCCGCCAGGGCGACCTGGTGTTGCCGCCGGGCCTGCGCTACGTCGGCACCGGCTGCGTCGTGCTGATGGACGGTTCGATCACCTCGCACGGCGAGCAACCGCTCCCCGAGCCGCTCTCGGGCATCCGGAGCGGGCTCACGCTCGCCACGCTCAACGGCGACGTGAACCTGGAAGAGGGAATCCACCAGGCGGCGTTCATCGCCCCGAACGGGTCGGTCCAGCATTCGGCGGCGACGCCGCTGCTGGTCGAGGGCACGCTCGCGGCGCGCCACCTGCCGCCGGCCGCGCTGGCCCGCGGAGGTCTCCTCACCTACGATGGGCTCTACGATCCCTGCACCGATCTGCGCGAGCCCCGCGGCAGCGCCTACATCGACTACTACCAGGTGGCCCTGTCCGACGTCCCGATGGACTGGAAGCGGACCGCGCCCTGAACCGGAGCCCATCCCGCCCGTGCCCGACAACCCCGATCCGAAGCTCCAGCCCGCCCAGGCCGGCCCCACCGAGCCGGCGCCGGGCTGCTGCGCGCACCCTCAACTGCGGCTTTATCTCCGGAGCCTCATCGCGTTCTCCGAGGGCCGGGGAGACAGGCCGCCGCTGCCGGTGACGTTCGCGCCCTTCGACCTCAGGCCGTCGGTGGGCATGGCCTCGGCGATGGGGCCGGGCCGGGCCGGCAGCACGGGCGACCGCCGCGGCATCAGCTTCATCGAGGTCCTGGTGGCCACCGCGCTGCTCGTCTGCGTACTGCTTCCGGTGCTCTACCTGTTCACTCAGGCCACCCGCACCTCCGAGGTCAGCCTCGACGAACTGGCCGCCACCAACTATTCTTGCGAGCTGACCGATCAACTCAAGGCCCTGCCCTGGTCGATCGGCTACCGCTACATCGTCCAGACGCCGGTTCCCAATCCTCCCCCCGCCTTCCCCGAATGGACCACCCTCACCTCCGCCGGGATGGGCTTCCCCGAGGCCAATCCGAACGGCCCGGCCCGGCTGCAGCCGATCGACACCGCCGACTGGACGCGCACCGGCTATCCCTACTGGATCCCGCCGCCCGACGCGCCGCAGATCATGGCCCGCTCCAGGCTCTACCTCTCGCCGCTCCCGGAGAACTACCGCCGGAAGCTCAAGCTCTACCATCCGCTGGCGGATCCCACCGGGAACCTCGACCCCAACCTCTATCAGGTCATGGTCCGGATCGAGTGGGACCGCACCTTCCTGGGCGCTCCCACTCAGTCCCGCTTCAACCAGATGGGCACCCTGATCGCCAACCCAACCTTCACGCTCTGATGACACGAAAGACAGGCTGGGGGATGGGGGATGGTGGCGCGGCGCGGGCATTGGCCGCCAGCCAGCACGGTTATCACAGAGGCACAGAGGCACAGAGGCACAGAGTAGTAGGTAGCCTCCGTGAATTCAGCGCCCCCTCTGTGTCTCCGTGTCTCTGTGTCTCTGTGATTGGCCGACCCCGTTCTGCTGTCGCATGCTCGCGCTTTGCGAGGGTGTTCGCGAGTCAGGCCTGGGGCCGTCGTGCCTTCACCCTCGTCGAGGCGTTGATTGCGCTCGTGCTCGCCTCGATCCTGCTCGCGGGACTGCTCAGCTACTTCGGCTTCGCGCTGCAGGGGTTCGCCCAGCAGGAAGACACCCTCACCGGCAGCCGCGACGCGCAGATCCTGCTGGCCTACCTACGCGCCGACATCAACGCCGCTGACGGCCTGGATTCCTCGGCCACGGCGACGACCGGCACCACCTTCCCGAAGTCGCAGGTGCACCTGATCCAGACGATGGGCCAGACCGGGCTGCAACCCTACATCTACACGCGACGCCAGGAGCCGGTCGTGCGGCCCGGCGAGGATCCCTGCCGCGACCCGATGACGGTCGAGGCGCGGACCGTGGCGTGGCTCAAGCTGCTCGACCTGCCGACGGACGACACAGTCGCCGATTACGTGCCCCCCGGCCAGGCGACCAACGATCTGCTGCGGGCGATCAACTACACGATGAACGCGGCCGTCTGGATCCGGCCGAGCGAGCCCGAGAAAGATCGCATCCTGGCGCTCAACGTGCGCGAGGGTTCGATGACCGCGCCGGTCACCTACGTCTACCAGCCCGCGGCCCGGCGCATCTTGCGCAAGGCCACGACGGGCGTTACGGTCATCGGTGACGGGATGGTCGAGTCGTTCTCGGCCTCGCCCTACTACGAGTTCCTGGTGACGCCCCCGCCGGCCGGGTCGACCGCCGAGCTGATCAAGGTCTGGATCGAACTCTCGTTCAGCCTGCGAGCGAAGGACGACGGCGCGAAGATCGCGAAACGAGGGCTTTCCTTCTCCACGCGCATCCTGCCGCGTTATCTCAACGAGGTCATCAAGACGAGGTGGGGACTGTGACGCGCGGGACCGAGAAGCACCTGCTGAAACAGTTCGTGGCCGGCAATGTCGAGGCGTTCGGGGCGCTCGTCGAGCGCAAGAGGCGCATCGTCCGGCGGTTCATCGCGACGGGCCTGCCGCCGGGCCAGGATGTGGACGCGTTCGAGGCAGAGGTCTTCGGCAAGGCCCACGCCGAGCTGCCGAAACTCGACCTCGACGAAGAGGACCTCACCATCTTCCTCCTCGATCTGCTGCGCGACATCGCCTTCCAGAAGCTCCCGGACTCCGACTATCGCAGGACGATCTTCTCGACCGGCCGTGACACTTTCTCCTCGCCGCCCCGGCTGCCCTCGGTGCCGCACGCGGTGCTCACGGGCGAGGAACCCCCGTCGATCGACAGCTGGCTGCGGTGCATCGACGACCGCCAGCAGTTATTGCTCGAGTTAGTGTTCCTGGAGGCGGCGCCGCTCAAGGGAGTCGCCGAGCTGGTCAACTGCTCCGAGACCATTCTCCAGTCGTACCTCTATCACGTGCTGGACGGGATGGGCGAGCTGGCCGCGCTTTCGCACGGCGCCGGGTGCCCGCCCGACCTGCTGCTCGGGATGGAGGTCGTGCGCGCGCGCGCCCAGCGCCAGAAGATCGCGCGGCTGAGAGAGGAGCGGGCTGATTGCCCGGGTTGCACGACGCTCATCGAGCGCTGCGTGGCCCTCGTCACGCTCTGGGGCCATGAGTGGCGGCCCGAGCCGGAGGAACTGCAGGCGCTGCTCGAGCGGACGGCCCCCGGGACCAAGGGCCGGCTGGCCGCCAAGCGGCCGGTGCAAGAATTCGTCGCACTGGAGCCGCAGGCCACGCCGCAGGCCTCGCGCGCGGCCGGCACGTTCTTCCTCGGCCTGCTGCTGATCGCGTTCGTGGGCGGAAGCATCTACTGGCTCAAGGATCGGGCGCCGGGCACGGACGGCGGGCGCCGGCCGGATGGCGGAGGAACGCTCGGCCAGGTGCGGCCAGGCACGCCCGAGCGGCGGCTCCCGACCCGAGTGGGCACGCTCTCGAGCGCCTCGGCCGCCTCGGAACCGCTCTACGATGGCAGCGGCGTCGCCACCGACCAGCGCAACCCGGCGACCCTCGCATTCGAGAACGGGGTCCGGGTCGAACTCTCGCCCAACGGCGCCGGCAAGGCCACTTCCGCCGGCTTCCAGCTGATGAGCGGCATCGCCCACGTCGAGGTGCCAGCCGGAGTCAAGCCGCCGTTCAACGTGCTGTCGGGAGAGGTGCAACTCCAGAGCGCCGGGGCCAACCTCTCGATCGTCCGTACTCCCGGCCGCCGGACCGTGCTGGCGGTCGAGCGGGGCACCGCCACCCTGACGCTGCCCGACGGCCGCTCCGTCTCGCTCGAACCGGGCCGCCAGGCGTCGATCGACCTGGCCACGGGCCACTCGACGGTCTCGGACTTCAACCCGGCCGACTTCTCGCCGCTGGGCCGAGCCGACTCCGCTGCCCGGCCACAGCCGCAGGGCTCCGGCCCCCCCCCCAAGGAGGGCGGCGGCGAGGGGCAGGAAGGCCCCGCCAGTCCCTTCGGTGGCGGCGGGGTGCAGCCCTCGGACGTGCGCGGCTTCCGGGATGCGTTCTGACGGGAGCGGGAGTCGAGAAGTGGGATGGGGAGCGCTGGACTCTCGACCCTGGCCCTCAAGCCTCGACCGCAACCTCGTGCGCCTGCACCGGCTCGTCGATGCCCTTGGCCTGCACCTCGCGCGATCGGACGATCGTGACCTGGTCCTTCACCAGCCCGTGGGTCCGCGGGCCGATCAGGATGCCTCCGACCGGCGCGTTGGATTCGAGGCGCTGGGCCAGGTTCACCGCCCGGCCGATCACGGTGTACTCGACCCGGCGGGTGGCGCCCAGGTCGCCCACGGTGACCCAGCCCGTGTTGATGCCGATGCGGATCTCGATGGGCACCAGGCCGGCGGCCTTGCGTTCGTCCGAGAAGCGGCGGACCTCGCGCTGCATGTCGATCGCCGCGCGCACCGCCTTCAGCGCATGATCCTCGGTCCAGTCCGGGTCGCCGAAGAAAGCGAGCATGCCGTCGCCGATGAACTTGTCGACCACGCCGCCGTGCCGGAACACGATCTCCGTCATCCGATCGAAGTAACCGCGGAGAAGCTCGGTGACGGCATCGGGGTCGAGCGTCTCGCTCATCGTCGTGAAGCTCTTGATGTCCGAGAAGAGGATGGTCAGCTCCTTGCGCTTGCCGGCCAGGCTGATCGAACCGGGTGACGCCTTGATCCGCTCGACGAGCTGAGGGCTGAAGTAGCGCGAGAAGGTGCGCTCCAGGTCTTGCCGGAAGCGCGTCTCGGCCGAGGCCTTCCACAGGAGCAACGGCAGCCCCGCCACCGCCAGCAACGCCAGGGGCGCCACCAACCCCAGAATGCTCCCCGAGACGGCAAAGAGGCCGAAGACGGCCGCGAGCCAGAGCCCCGCCGCCGCGAGCAACGACAGGCCGTAGCCGACGGTGCCGGTCACGCCGGCCAGCCCCACCACGGAGGCGGTCGCCAGCGCCAGCGCCGCCAGTTCGAACGCCGGTCCGGCCTGCCTGAGGAACTTGCCGGCGAGGATCGTCCCGGCGGTGGCCAGGTGCACGACGCAGCGGGGAGTCTGGGTTTCGAGCGGCGTGCTCCCCAGGTCGGAGCCGGTGCAGGTGAGCGCGAGCAGGCAAACCCGGTCACGGACCACGGCCGCCAGCCTCTCGGCGGGCCCGTCCAGGACCTCGCGCATCGACAGGTGCGCGCCGGTCGCGGAGAACCGGCCCGGATAGTTGAGCCAGAGCCGGAACTGGCGGTCGACCGGGATCGAGAGGTTCGAGCCCCCCGACGCGATCCGCACTTCGCCCGGCGCGAGCTTCACCTGCTCCGGTGCGGCCCCCAGGGCGCGCAGAGCGGCCACGAAACCGAGCGAGGGCATCGGCTTGCCGTTCAAGCTCACCAGCAGGGGAAAGCGCCGGAACACGCCATCGGGATCGGGCTCGCCGGCGATGTGGCCGAACCCCGCCCGGGCGTCGGCCAGCGCCGCAAACGGCGGCTCGACCTGGGTGACCCTGAGGGGTTGGCTGCCGGCCGGGAACTCGCCCGGGATGCAAGAAGCCAGGAGACTTCCGGGGGCCTCGATCCAGAGCGGACCCGCCGCCAGCTCCACGAGCCGGACCGGCACGCCGATCGCGGTGCGGGCGCTCTTGCGGATCGCGTCCAGGAACGGGCCGTCGTCGTCGGGCGTCGTGGGGCTGCGGAAGAAGAGGTCGTAGACGATCGCGCGGGCGCCGGCGGCGGTGAGCCGCTCGATGGCCCGGGCCTGCAGCCGGCGCGGCCAGGGAGGACGGCCGTGGGCCTTGACGCACTCGTCGTCCATCTCGATAGTCACGACCGCGTCGGAGGCCGCCGGCGCTCGTCCGAGCCAGTTGGCGAGTTGATAGCGGTAGTTGAGGGTGCGGAGTTCGATATCGCCCAGGAACTGGGGGAACCAGAGCTGCAGGACGGTGAGGAGGCAGAGCGTGCCGGCCCCCACCGCCGCGGGCACGCGCGAGCGCATCTTGCGTGTGCGGGCCAGGAAGGAATCGGTGGTAGTCATCAGGAGAGGCCACTATAGCAGAGGGTCCGGGCCTCGTGACCTTTACTTGGAACGCGGTCGCGGGTACACTCGAAGCAGTCATGACGATGCTCTCGGCCTGCCGCGGGCCGCTCCGCGGCCTCCTCTTCTCGATGCTCCTGGCCATCCTCGCCTCGCCCCCGGGCGCAGCCTCATCCCCGGGCCTGACGCTTCCGCCGTGGCTCGAGGTGGGCGTGACACTCTCAGACTCCCCCGAACTGCAGCGCCCGTTCGTCGTGCACGCCAGCGTCAAGGTCCTGCTCGGCAAGCTCGATGGAGCGAAGTACCTCTTCCACCTGCCGGCCTCGGTCCAGCTCGTCTCGGGGGAGCCCGCGGGCGTGCTGACGGCCGCGGCCGGGGAGACGCGCCAACTGGAGCTGAAGCTGCGCGTCAAGGCACCGGCGTCCGATGCGTCGATCACGCTCGACCTCCTCGCCCCCTATCCTCGGGAGGCGATCCTGGCCGAACTCCGCCGCGTCCATGCCGCCCAGCCGAAGGAAGAGGTCGAGGCGCTGGAGAGCCACCTCGAATCACTGAAGGGCGAACACACCTTCACCGGCCTGGCCACCTTCTCGACCACCGAGCAGGAGGGCTTCGGCAGCCAGGCCGAGGACGCCTTCCTCGAGTACTTCCGTCCGCTGAACCGGGACGACTTCGTGCTGGCCCTGATGGCGGGCCGCAGCGAGCCGCCGGAGCGCGGCTGGTCTGGCACCGACCGTGCGGCGCGGGCGCGCGACCTCTTCGCGCGCAATCCCAAGCTGGCCGATCTGTTCCGCAAGTCGGGACGGGACCCGGCCATCATGGCCGCCCGCCAGGAGGCCGACGACTACACCGCGGCGTTGCGCGAGTTGCAGCAGGGGCGCTATCGCGAGGCCCGGGCGCGGTTCCACGCGCAGGCAGCGGACGGCGCCCGCGAGCTGCTGCAGCGCTTCGCGGCGGGTAACGCCGAAGCGGCGGCGATGTTCGCGCAGGGCCTGACCGGTGAGGCGACGGCGCTATGGCAGCAGATGGCGAGCGAGAAGCTGTACGGCACGCTCGCGCGCTACGCTCACTTCAATCTGGGAGAGGCGCTCCGCATCGGAGGTCGCGCCGACGAGGCTCGTGCCAACTACGAGCGGGCTCTGGAGCTGAAACGGGCCTACACGCTGGCCCGTCAGCGGCTCCATCCGGACTGAGACGGCAGGAGGGCAGGGTCAGTGGCCAGAATCAAGGTGATGATCGTCGACGACTCGGCCGTGATGGTGCGGCTGCTGAGCGACATCGTGGGGAAGGACCCCCGAATCGAGATCGTCGCCACCGCCTCGAACGGCGAGGAGTGCGTGCAGAAGGCCAAGGATGCCAAGCCACAGGTCATCCTCATGGACCTGGAGATGCCCGTGATGAACGGCGTCGACGCCATCATGGAGCTGTCGCGCCTGAACATGGACGTGGCCGTGCTCGCGGTCAGCGCCTATGCCAAGCCAGGTTTCGCGCTGCTCGAGAAGGCTCTCGAGGCCGGCGCTTTCGACTTCGTGCTCAAGCCCGCAAACCCGCTGGAAATCGAGAAGATCGCCCGGCAGATCACCACCAATATCTTCGTGGCCAGCTTCTCCAAGAGCAAACAGATCCCGAAGGTGACCGAGGCCGATCTCGCGCCCAAGGCCGGCCCCGCCGGCGCCGATAAACCTCGGCGTTACACCGTCATCGGCTGTTCCACCGGCGGCAAGCAGAGCCTCAACCAGCTTCTGCCGTTGCTGCCCGTCGACTTTCAGGGAACGCTCGTGGTGGTCGTCCACCTGCCCGCGTTCGTGGTGAAGCAGTACGTCAAGGAGCTGGGCAAGGAGTGCAAGCTCCCGGTGCGGGAGATCGAGGACGGGCGCGAGGTGCTGCCCGGCCACGTCTATCTGGCCGGCATCGGCGGCAGCGATCTGATCGTGACCCGGCCCAAGGACCAGCCCCATCCGCGCTTCTCCGCGACGATGGGCGAGGTCGCCCAGGCGGTCGCCGGCGGCCAGACGCGCCCCTCCATCGACGTGATGATGGAGTCGTGCGCCAAGCTCTTCGGGGCCGACTGCGCCGGGGTCCTGCTCTCGGGCACGGGACGGGACGGGGTGAAGGGGCTGCGTCACATCCAGGTCGCCAAGGGCCTGACGATGGTCGAGGACAAGAGCAGCGCCAGCGTGCCGCAACTTCCGCAGGCGGCCTCCGAGTTCGGGTCGGTCGACAAGGTGCTTCATGTCAAGGAGATCCTCGCGCGCATCCGAGGTTGAGCCCGAGACGGCGCCGATGACGCGCCGTTTCCAGCTCTACCTCCCCGACCCGGTGCTGTCGCGCCTCGAGCTGGAGGCCCGCAACACCGGTCGCTCCAAGGCCGACATCATCCGGGAGGCCCTGGAACGCTATTTCGCGCTCGGCGCCGCGCCCGCTCGCGCCCTCTCCGGGCTCGTCGGCATCCTCGGCAAGCCCGGGGGCCCCCAGGGCCGGAGCGACGGGTGAGCACGCAGGTCTTCGTCGATACCTCCGCCTTCCTCGCGCTGGCGGACACCGCCGACCCTGGCCATGCCAAGGCGGTCGAGCTGCTCGGTCACCTGGAGGGGCCTCTCGTCACGTCCAATCTGGTGCTGCTCGAGACGACCGGCGTGGTGGCAGAGCGCGCGGGCCACCGCAAGGCCGCCGAGGTGCTGGAGCGGCTCCGCGCCGTCGCCGGCTTGCGGGTCTACCACGTCGACCCCGAGGTGGAGCGCAAGGGCTGGGAGTTCTTCCTCCGTGAAGGCCGCCGGGGTCTCTCGCCAGCGCGGGCCATGAACTTCGCCCTGATGCGAGAACTGGGAATCCGGATGGTCTTCACCTTCGACCGGGCCGCCCGCGACCTGGGCTTCATCGTCGTCCCGATGACGGAGGGGTGAGAGGCCGCGACGGTGGAACGGAGTTGACCAATCACAGAGGCACAGAGACACAGAGACACGGAGGGGGAGAAGGACTCATCTGTTTGTTTTCTGGCAGGGTCCCATGACCGACCCAGCATCTAGCCCCAACGTTACTAACTCCGAAGCCGGGCTACGACTCTCGGTGGAGCTGCAGCTCACCTATGCCACGGGCGTCGTGGCCGGCACCTTGATGGGCGCTTACACGCTCGTCACCTGGGGCCAGGAGAACGTCTTCCCGAGCGCCGCCACCGCCTACCTCGCGGCCTTCCTAGCTTCGCTGCTGGAGCTGGCCACGATTGGGATGATCTTGCACATCACGTACCGCGGCTTCTGGATGGCGATGCGGTTGCTGGTCGAGACCCGGTCCGACCAGGGCGTCGCCGCGCCGGAACTGCTGGCCACCTGGGAAGCCGAGATCCGCGAGCTGGACGGCACCTGCCAGGCGTTCTTCTTCCGCACCTTCCGGATCCTGTACACCGGGATGCTCTTCGGCGTGTTCTCCGTCGGTGTGCTGATAGCGGACTCCAAGTTTCTGCCTTACAAGGTGCTCGCCTGGTCGTTGCAGCTCACGGCGGTGACGGGCCTCATCCCGCCTCTGACGCGCTTGCGAAGGCCCGCGTGTCTGGCCCGCCGGCTCGAGCGGCTCGAGCGGCGTCTGACCGGTCTGCGGCGGGCCGCGGGCCTCTGGTGGATCTCCTCGGATCCCATCCCCCTGCACTGGATGGGCTGGGTGGGACTGGTGTCGGCGGCGGCCGGGCTCGTGCTGTTCAACTTCAGCCTGATGTTCCAGGGTCATCTCGAGACAGACCGCAAGCTCTACTCGCAGTCGGCGCGCGACCCGGTGGTGCTGACCTTCAGCCACGGCGGCTTCGACCCCGGGGAGGATGCCGCGCCACGCGTCTCCGTGAGCAGCTCCAGCCTGAGCACCCAGGTCGAGGCGCAGTTCCAGCGCCAGGGAAGCAACCGTTACGTCACCGTGCTCGATTCGCAGCTGTTCAAGCCGGGACCGGTCTCGGTGCGGGTGAACTTCGGCCTGCGCTACCAGACGAAGGGCGAGAGCCACCTGTCGGTGAACTGGAGCGATTCCTCGGCGGAGTTCGTCGTGGTGAAGTAGCAGGGGTTGGGGGTTAGGGGTTAGGGGTTAGGGGTTAGGCGCCCCCAGCCGTTCCCCTCGGCGCAGTTGACC
>CAZSVK010000196.1:0-10645 GCA_964610245.1 uncultured bacterium | reverse complement strand
CGTCCCCGGCAGAACTCGTACCAGCGCGGCTTCCCACCTTCCGCGCGCGCACCCGGCGCGCGGAGAGGGATTGACACATCGCCTACAAGGAATCATGATTTCTACCTCACTGCCCGTACCGGGCGCGGGGGGCAACACCTTCTTTGGTTGCGGCGGATTCCAGGAGCTTTCCAGCGATGAAGAACACCCACGGATGGACGGCGGCACGGCTCTCCACCACTCTCTGCCTGGTAGTCCTCGGCCTGATTCTCTGCGCCTCCAGCACCCAGGCGACCCAGCGCTACAAGCCGGTTCCCGAGGCGGTGTTCGAGGGCCACAAGGCCGCGCCCTGGGCCTTCATCGAGCGCCACGTCGACCATCATCCGCGCTTCCCTCTCGAACAGTTCCATCCCAAGCTCAAGCTCTTCTTCCCGCAGGTCGCCGAGGCGTTCGGCACCACCGAGCCCCACTCCCGCACCTTCCTGCTCCATGCGATGACCGGCTGGGATCGGGCCACCCGCCAGACTCCGGTGTTGCTCATCCCCGGCGCCAACGACGACGCCACGCGCCGTTACGCTCGGCCGCTGGGCCTGAAGAACCCCGACTGGGCAAAGACCCCTGGCCTTGCGCAGCACCTTGCCAAGCAGGGTTTCGCCGTGTTCGGCATCTCGTTCAGCCACTACCACGGCTGCAATCTGCATCAGGGCGAGCAGGTCGCCAACGCCATCACCCGTATCCGCAAACTGCTCGGTCGCGAGGCCGAGCCCACCTTCCAGGTCGACCTGGTCACCTTCTCGAAGGGCGCCATGGCCGCCCGCTGCTACGTCGAGAGCGCCGGCAAGGCCGCGGGCCTGCGCTACCTCACGCCCTTCCGTGGCGACGTCCGCCGCATCGTCTTCGAGGTTCCGCCTCTCGCCGGCCTCGACATGATGTTCCGCTACTACCTCTACAACGTCGCCGGCAAGACCGGAAAGTGGCCCGCACCCCTCGGCGTATCCGCTCAGCTCCTCTACGGCCAGTGGGTCGATTCCGGCCTGGACGACATCAACTCCGGCTGCTGGCCCGGCCAGCTCCAGATGGTCTCGGACCTCCGCCAGATCGGCGTCGCCTACGCTCCTCTGAGCTGGACCATCGACGCAAACATGTCCATGAACGCTATCCGCGACGGCGGGTCATCGTTCTTCGTGAAGTCCTTCGGCCTCGAGGCCGCCCGCCACGCAGGCGGCGACCTGATCGAGCACCTCAACGAGACGGGCCTCCCGCGCACCGTCTCCGCCTCCATCGTGGCCGGCACCAACCCCGTCCTCTACGACGAAGAGTTCTTCCTCTGGAAACGGCCCGTCGGAGCCGAACTCTCGGACGACAGCGACGGCCTCGTCTTCCTCAAGAGCGCGACCTATACCAAGGGTCTCACCGCCGGCGGCGCCAAGGCCCCCGCCGTGAAAACCTTCCCGCTCAACCACATCGATATCTCGCGCTCGGCCGACGTCTTCGAGTATGTCGCCGGGCAGCTCGAGAAGGACTGAGGCGCGGCAAGGCGCGAGGGCTCGACCTCGAACGAGGTTGACCAATCACAGAGACACAGAGTCACAGAGACACGGAGGGGGAGTGGATGGATGGCGGGTCAGATACCACTCTGTGTCTCTGTGCCTCTGTGATATCTGTCCTGGTTTGCGGGCAAGTGCCCGCGCTGTGCCTCTGTGATACCAGTCCCGGCTCGGCAGCGCGAAGCCCGGCCGGACCAGCGTTTCCGCCGACCCGGCCGGGTCCGTCACTTGCGTCGGTTGACGCCCGCTACCTGTCCAGGCGCATCTTGCCTTCCTGGAAGATCCGCGGATCCATCAGAGGCACCGGCTCGACCATGATCGGTTTGAACTCCATCAGATCGAGGATGTCCTTCTTGACGTCGATGCCCGGGGCGACCTCCGCCAGGAACAGTCCGTCCCGCTTCAGCTCGAAGACGCAACGCTCGGTCACGTAGAGCACCGGCTGGCCCTTCTCGATGGCGTACTCGCCGCTGAAGGTGATCTGCTCGACCGCCTGCACGAACTTCTTCGTCTTGCCTTCCTTGACGATGACGAGCTTCCCGCCGTCCACTTTCACCTGCACGTCGCCGGCCGTGAAGGAGCCGCAGTAGACCAGCCGTCGGGCGTTCTGGGTGATGTTGATGAACCCGCCGCAGCCCGCCAGCTTCGGTCCGAAACGCGAAACGTTGACGTTACCGGCGCGATCCACCTGCGCCGCGCCAAGGAACGCGATGTCGAGCCCACCGCCGTCGTAGAAGTCGAACAGGTACGGCTGGTCGATGACGCACTCCGGGCTGAACGACGCCCCAAAGCTCAGCCCCGAGGCCGGCAGCCCACCGATGGGCCCGGACTCGACGGTCAGAGTCATCCTCTCTCGGATGCCCTCTTCCTTGGCGACATTGGCCACGCCCTCCGGCATTCCGATGCCGAGGTTTACCACGCACTGCTCGAAGGGCACCAGCTCGAGCGCCGCCCGGCGCGCCACCAGCTTGCGAACGTCGAGCTGCATCGGCACGAAGAGCGAGTCTTCCGGGTACTCGACCTGGCCCGAGAAGTACGGGACGTACTGCCGGTCGAAGGTCTGCATGTGCAACTCCGGCGTCTGCGCGGGATCGATCACCACGATGTGGTCGACCAGGATGCCGGGCAGCTTCACGAAGTGGTGGTTGATGCCCTTGCGCTTGGCCAGGCGCATCACCTGGACGATGACCTTGCCACCGCGGTTCTTGACCGCCGTGGCCTGCGACAGCGCCTCGAGCCAGGCCACCTCCTGCTCCATCGAGACGTTGCCCGCCTCGTCGGCGGTGGTGCCGCGGAGAAAGGCGATATCCGGGACGAACGGCTTGTAGGCCAGATAGGGCTTCCCGTCGAACTCGGTCAGCTCCACCAGTTCCTCGTGCGTGCGGCTGTTGATCTTCCCACCGCCCAGGCGAGGGTCGACGTAGGTCCGCAGGCCGACGGTCGTGATGGTCCGCGGTTTGTTCGCGGCGATGTCGCGGAACATGTGCGACAGCACGCCCTGGGGGAAGTTGTAGGCCTCGATGTCGCCGTCGACGGCGAGCTTCCCGAGCTTGGGGGCGAGGCCCCAGTGGCCGCCGATTGCCCGGCGCACCATGCCCTTGTGGCCGAAGTGGTTCACGCCGCGGTTCTTGGCGTCGCCCTGCCCGGCGCAGAACACCACCGTCAAGTCTCGAGGATGGCCCTCCTCGAGGAAGCGCTCTTCCAGGGCCTGGGTGAGCGCCTCCGGGTGGACCGACCCCACGAAGCCGCCGCTGACCACGCAATCGCCGTCGCGAACCAGCCTTGCCGCCTCCTGGGCGGTGATGAGCTTCGACTTCATACTCGCTCCACCTCGAGGGCCAGTCCCATCCCGCCGCCGAAAGCTCCGATCGGGGTCCTGACGGCCCCGACCAAGTAGGTGTTTCTCACGGGAGTCCTCCTCCGGACGCTCAGGTCCGACAACGGGTCAAATGGTGAGGCCGCCGTCCACGCTCAGCGTGTGGCCGGTGACGAAGGCGGCGTCGTCGGACGCCAGGAAGGCAAAGGCGGCCGCGATGTCGAACGGCTCGCCGAGGCGGTTCAGGGGGGTCTTGTCGCGGATACCGGCCAGCACCTTCTCGGGCACGGTCTGCATCATCTCGGTCATCGTGTAGCCGGGGGCCACCGCGTTGACGCGCACGCCCTTCTTGCCCAGCTCCTTGGCCCAGGTCTTGGTCATCGCGATGACGCCGGCCTTGGTCGCGGCGTAGTTGGTCTGGCCGATATTGCCGTAGAGCCCGACGACCGACGTGGTGTTGAGGATGACGCCCGAGCCGCGCTCGCGCATCCGGCGGGCCGCCTCGCGGCCGCAGAGGAAGACGCCCTTGAGGTTGACGTCGATGACGGCATTCCACTGGTCCTCTTCCATCTTGTGGACCATCGCGTCGCGCGTGATGCCGGCGTTGTTGATCAGCACGTCGACGGGTCCCAGCTCGCTCTCGACCAGCGAGTAGGCCTTCGCGACCTCTTCGGCCTTGGTGACGTTGACGGCGTAGGTGCGGACGCTGCCGCCCGCGTCGCCGAGGCGCGCGCGGGCCTCGGCCAGCTGAGGCTCCATGACGTCCCAGAGGGCGACCTTCGCTCCCTCCTGGATGAATCGTTGTGCGATAGCGAAGCCGATACCTCGTGCCGCGCCGGTGACGATGGCGACCTTGTTCTGGAGCTTCATGCTTTTCTTCTCCTTGCTTTCCGCATCTGATGCGGGTCTCGTGACGACTTCGGGAAGACTAGATCCGGGTCCCGGCGGGAGTCAAGCTGTTTTGTGCGTACGCACAATGAAGGTGTGCGAACGCAAGACCTCGACCCTCGCTCATCCCTCCAGCAGGCGCCTCAGTTCGGCCTGGTACCGGCCCGGCGCGGCGAACACCGCGTAGTGTCCCAGGTCGTGCGGGAAGGTGATCAGCTGGCTGCCGGCGATGCGCTCCTGCGCCCGCCTGGCGATATGGGGCCTCAACCACTGGTCGGTCTCGACGTGGATGATGAGCGTGCGAGCGCGCACCCGCCCCAGCTCGGCCTCGACGTCGTGCATCGCCTGGGCGTGATTGCGATGGATGAGGTCGTTCGAATCGATCAGCGCCACGCCGAAGAGCGCCTGCCCGAACCCTGCCTGCTTGCCCAGCGATTGCACGACCGCCTTCGACCCTTCCCAGTCGAACGCCTCGAGCATGTATTGCTCGGGGGTCTGGGCCACGCGCCGCTCGTCGACGTAGGCCGATTGCCGCAGCAGCGACCACCCGAACAGGTTCCCCCGGATCGGGTGCGAAAGCCGCGGCCGGGAGTAGTAGTCGCCGCCGGTCTCCTGGTAGACCGGATCGCTCTGGATGGCCGCCGTCATCAGGTCGAAGAGCCAGCGCGCCATTCCGCGGTTCTGGAACGGCGTGCCGCCGATCGGGCACAACGCCTCGGCGAACCCCGGATGCAGCACGCCCCAGGTGTAGGTGAGGCTCGCGCCGAGCGACACGCCCGTGACCAGCTTCAGCCGCTTCACCCCGAGCCGGTCGCGCAACAGCCGGTACATCAGCTGCACGCAATCCTCCAGACGATAGCGCGGGAACTTCACGCCCAGCGCCCGTGTGTGGGCTCCGCCGGGATGCGACGAACTGGGCTTCGAGGAGCCCCACAGCCCGAGCGCGTCGGCCAGGATCACGTAGTAGCGGTCGGTGTCGAACACGCGCCCCGGGCCCAGGTGCACGCCTTCCGACAGTTCCGTCCTGGCCCCCTTCTCGCTCCAGAAATCGAGCATGTTCGTCGAATCGCCCGAGTAGTACGGACAGATCAACAACGCATTGTCGATCTCGCCTTCCGGTCCGCGATGCGGCGTGCCCAGCTCGATGTAACCGAGTTGCACCGGAGCGAGCCCGAGCGACTCCAGGGTCGTGCCGCCCTCCCCGCCCGCCTCGTAGGAATCCTCCCGCTCCAGATCGTACCGACCTCCCAGCCGGAAACCCGGAACGGAGTGATACTGCTTGAGGGAGTCGAAGGCGGGGACCGCCGATTGATCGAGCCCGAAGATCGGATCGGGAACGCTGGCCATGCGGACACCTCCAGGTCGGATTGCGGGTGGTCTCGGCCGAGTCTACAACGCCTTCGGGCCCCGTTCTGAAACCGGAAGCACCGAACTGGCGGGAGGCTGGAGGCTCGGGGACGCCGCGCCCGTTCACGCTCCGCAGAAGAGGGCCAGATCGACTCGCTCCCAGCGCACCCCCTCCCCTCCGGACGCAGACAGCGTGAGCGTCCGGTCACCCGCGCTTCCGAGCAACCGCCGGGCGGCGGCCGTGACCGGCAGGAAGACGCTCTCGGGGGCCGCCCCCGGCACCATCGCGCGCGTGAATTCGCCCAGGAAGTGTGGCCCGTCCTCGGCCCCGGCCTCCTCGGTCGAGGCGTCCAGATGGGCGCGAAGCGTCACGTTGACGGCGTCTCGACCGGACCCTACGCCGGCATCCACCGCCAGGCCGATCACCCGGAGCATCGCCTCCTCGACGGCCCGCGGCTCGAACCCTCGCGGGCCGCAGGTCATGGGCCGGGTGGGCGCGAGCCGGGCGGCCCATCCCCCCGGCAAGGTCCCGCCCCCGGGGTAGTGCAGATGATGGATGCTCTGCCGCTGCTCGCCGGCCAGGTCGAGCTGCATCAGGTCGGCCGCCCGGCCCGGCTCGGGCTCCCCGCCCAGCACCACGCACATCTTGGTCAGCGCGGCCTCGGGCGTCATGTCGAGCCCGCTCACGACTCCCCGCGACAGCAGGCCGGAGGAGACGTCGTAGAGCCCCAGCTCCACCTCGCCGGAGGCGCACTGGCTGACATCCACGATGGTGATGCCGGCCTGGATAGCCTCGCCGATGGCGTCGAGGAACTCCGGCGTGGAGGGCGCGTTGCCGGTGCCGAACGTCTTGAGCACGACCCCTCTCAGCCCCTCCGTGCGCAGCAGGTTCCGGAGCAACGTGGCGCTCATCCCGGGGAAGACGTCGAGCGAGGCGATGTGGGGCTCCAGCCGCTCCACCAGAACGAACGGCTCGCGGGGGCTCCGGCAGATCAGCCGGCGATCGATCGCCACTCGTTCCCCGACCGAGCCGAGCGCCGGGTACTTCGGACTGGCGAACGCGGCGAAGCTCGTCGCGTCGAGCTTCCTCGCGCGGCACCCCCGGAAGAGCTGGTCCCGAAAGAACACGCAGACCTCCGGAACCACGACTCCCCCGAGAAGCCCGGCCGCGGCCAGCTCGATCGCCGTGACGAGATTTTGCGCCGCATCCGAGCGCGGCTGGCCGATGGGCCGTTGGGAGCCGGTCAGGATCACCGGCTTTTCCAGGTTCCGGAGCATGAACGCGAGCGCCGACGCGGTGAAGGCCATGGTGTCGGTGCCGTGGAGGATCACGAACCCCTGGTAGGCCTCGTAATGCTCGCTCACGGCCCGTGCCATCTCCTGCCAGTCGGCCAGCGAGATGTTCGAGGAATCGAGCGGCTCCCGCCAGCTCAGCAGACCGAGCGGCACCCGGACCCCCTCGAGCAGCATCGTTCTCGAGTCGGCGTTCCACCCGGGCAGGCGTCGGAGGATCTCCTCGAGCGTGCCCGGCACGAGCGGGCTGTGCGGATCGTCCGGGGCCTTGGGCAGGCTGCCGATGGTGCCGCCGGTATAGACGACCAGGACTCCGCTACCGCTGCTCTCGCTCACCTACGACCACCTCCGGGCTGGGTTGGGAGAGCCATCATAGCCGAGTTGAGACCTCGGGCCGCTACAATGTCGATGCCGGGCGCGGACGCGCGGCCGGCCCCGCGATGCCGCAGATCCCCGGTTACAAGATCCTCCACGAGCTGGGCTCGGGCTCCTCGGGCCGCGTGTTCCTGGCCGAGCACCGGAACCTCGAGCGCCGAGTGGCCCTCAAGCTGCTGTCTCCGGGCCTGTTCGACGCCGCCGAGACGCTCGCCCGCTTCGGCCGGGAGGCCAGGCTGCAGGCCAGCCTCGACCATCCGAACATCGTGCAGGTCTACGACGCGGGGATGGCCGGCGATGCGCCCTACCTCGTCGCCGAGCTGGTCGCCGGCGGCAACCTGAGGGCCCGTCTCGACGAGAAAGGCCCGTTCTCCGCGAGCGAGGTGCTGCGGCTAGGCGCGGCCGTCGCCGCCGGGCGCGAGCACGCGCACCAGGCCGGGATCGTCCACCGCGACCTCAAGCCCGAGAACATCCTCTTCACCGAGGACGGCCTCCCCAAGATCGCCGACTTCGGCCTGGCCCGCGCCGAATCCTCCAAGCACACGTTGCAGACCCGCCACGGCCTGATCGTGGGCACGCCGGGCTACCTGGCCCCCGAGGTGCTCGAAGGTGCGCGCGCGGAACCGGCCGCCGACGTCTACGCCCTCGGCGTGCTGCTCTGGGAGATGGCCTACGGTCGCAGGATGTTCCGGGGCCGCACGCCCGGCGAGATCCTGCAGCGGCAAGCGGAATCGCTGCGGGCGCCCGCTCAGACCGTCGGGCCCGAGTTCGCGCCCGAAGTGAGACAACTGCACCTGCGTTGCCTGTCGGCCAGGCCCCAGGACCGCCCCGGCTCGGGCGAAGTCGCGGCGGCGCTGGCGGCGTCGAAGCCCACCGGCGAGGCCGCGAAGGACCACACGGTGCAGCTCTCCATGCGCCGGCCTGCCGCGGCCGGTCGCGACGCTTCGACCATGGCGCTGGGCACCGCGCGGACCGTCACGCGCACCGCGGTCGTCATCCGGCAGCCGCGGCTTCTCGTGCCGGCCCTGGCGGCCGGCGGGGCGCTGGTACTGGCGGCGGCCCTGGCGGCTGTTCTCCTGCTCCGGGTCGAGCGCCGGCCCAACGCCAGCGTTTCGGTCGTCCCGCCGGCAGCGTCGGCGATTTCGCCCGCGAAGCCGCCCGATCCGCACATGGCGATCACCGTCGGCTCCAGCACCGCCCACCTCTGGTTCGACCCGCCGCCCAGCTCCGATGCGGAACTCGCCCTCAGGCTCAGGGGCCAGTCCCGGGCCCTGGTGCAGACCCTCGCGGCCGGCACCTCCGACCGGATGCTCGGCCAGCTCAAACACGGCGTTACCTACGACATCGAACTCCGCGGCCGGTTTCCCCCGCACCGGACGTCGTTCCTCACGCTGCCCGACAGCCGGGAGCCTCACTCAGCCCGCCTGGGCCGTTCGCTGGGCGAGCTGGATAGCATGGCGGCCGCCTCGCATGGGCATAACGTCGCCGTTAGCTGGCTCTCGCCGATCCCGGGAAACCAGTCCGGCATCCTGCTCCGCGAGAGCCACGACAGCGGTCTGACCTGGGGCGAGGCCCAGCGGCTGGAGAGTTCGTCGGGCAACGGCATGGTGCGCCTCTCGGCCCTGTGGCTCCCGACCGGCTTGCTGGTCGCCTACAACCGCCATCCCGCAACCGCCGTCCTTCGCTTCCGGCCCACCGGCCAGCACCAGTGGTCGGCGCCGCTGACGATCCCCTGCGACAGGCCCGGCCCCGTCATCGCCGCCGAGTCCGATTCGACGGTGCACCTCGTCACCTGCACGCATCGTGACGGCCGGAGCCATCTGAACTGGCGGCGACTGACGGTCCCGAAGATGCAGCTCGGCCGCGCCGCGCTCGCCGGTCTGGCCGACCCCGGGGCGCTCAACTGGCTCGGCCTGGCCGCCGCCGGCAGACGCCCGTTCCTCTTCTACCGAGGCCTGACCAACGAGAAGACCAACGGGGCGATGTTCCTGACCACGGCGACGCCCGAAGCGGGCCCCTGGCCCGCGCGGCGCGACCTCTCCCTGGTCCTGGGCGACCTCGAGCGGCCGACCGTCGCCGCGCTCGGCGACAAGGTTGCGCTCGTCACGACCGATCAGATGCTGCTCACGTTCCTCGCCGCCGCCCCTCCCTACCAGCAGTTCGAGCGGGTCCCCTATGCCCCCCAGCAGGGCTATCTCCCCTGGCTCAGCTCGGTCATTCCGGCGCAGGGCCGCTTCCTGGCCGCGACGATCGAGTGGTCCAACCAGAACCTGGTCAACGCTCGCGTCCAGACCTTCGGCACGGCCGATCTGAAGACGTGCCAGCTCGGCGCCAGGATGCGCATCCGGCCCACCATCCAGGCGATGCTGCGCCTCGCGCCGGTGCCCGGGGGCGCGGTAATGTTCACCCAGTCCATCCTCGACGGCATCGTCGCGCACCCGCTTCCCGAGGCCGCTCGTTGACCCGCACACCATCCGCCGGCGTTTCCGCCCGGCGCCCTTCGAAAGGCCCAGCGATGCCGTTTCTCACCCTTGTTCTCGCCACCTCTCTGCTGCTCGGCGGTCTCACCGCGGCCGGCGCGTCGGAGGGCGCCCCGGCGACACCTCGCCTGGAGTTCGAGAAGTTCACGCTCGCCAACGGGTTGCAGGTGATCCTGCACGTCGATCGGAAGCTGCCGATCGTCCACGTCAACGAGTGGTTCCACGTGGGCTCCAAGAACGAGAAGCCCGGCCGCACCGGGTTCGCTCACCTCTTCGAGCACATGATGTTCCAGGGCTCCCGGCACGCCGACGGCGAGTACTTCAGCCACGTCGAGAGCCTGGGCGCGAACCTCAGGGAGGGAGGCGTCAACGGCACCACCGACGAGGACCGCACCAACTACTTCGTGACGGCGCCCTCCGGCGCTCTCGAGTACCTGCTCTGGCTCGAATCGGACCGCGTGGCGACCCTGCTCGACGTGCTGACGAAGGAGAAGCTCGACAACCAGCGCGACGTCGTCAAGAACGAGCGGCGCCAGAGCCTCGAGAACGTGCCCTACGGCCGCTGGGAAGAACTCGCCCTCCAGCACCTCTATCCGGTCGGCCATCCCTACTCCTGGCCGGTGATCGGCAGCATGCAGGATCTCTCGGCGGCGACGCTGGAGGACGTCAAGGAGTTCTTCAGCACCTACTACACGCCCAACAACCTAACCTTGACGATAGCGGGCGACTTCGACCCGGCCCAGGCCCGGGCGTTCGTAGAGAAGTACTTCGGCTCGCTCCAGGCGGGGCCGGCGCTGGCCCGGCCGGTTCGCCTCCCGGCGGGACCCTTGAACTCTTGGATGAGATCTTCGCCACGATTCCTCCTATCGAGCTCGACGGCTACGGAGTCACAACGGGCAGCGAGTCGCCCTCGAAGTAGT
>CAZSVK010000195.1:0-10645 GCA_964610245.1 uncultured bacterium | reverse complement strand
CGGCTGGCCGCGCCCTGCGCCATCGTCGAGGAGCTGGGGACCGCCATCACCAGCGGCGACCTGGTCGGCTACTACGTCAGGCCGATTCCCTACTGGACGGTGATGGCCGGGAAGTCGCTCGCCTCCTTCACGGTCAACCTGGTGCTGCTGTTCCCGCTGGTGCTGGGGGTGATGGTCTTCTCGCACGAGCTGGAGCCGAAGCCGGTGCAGGTCCTGCAGTTTCTGATCCTGCTGATCCCGGCAAACCTGATCCACCTGGCCTACTACTCGTCGGTGGGGCTGCTGGCCTTCTGGTTCGAGCGCGTCTGGGGGATGGCGTTCATGGCGTCGTTCCTGTCGCAGTTCCTGTCGGGCTTCACCATCCCGCTGTGGATCTTCCCGGACTGGCTGGCCCAGCTCGCGCTGGCCCTGCCGTTCCACTTCCTCTTCTACACGCCGGCCCAGGCCCTGCTGGCCGGGATGGGCACCGAGGAGTTCTTGCTGACCCTGGGCCAGGAGTTGCTCTGGATCGTGCTGATGGCTTTCGGATGCCGGGCGCTGTGGGAAGCGGGGCGCCGGAAGTTCTGCGGGTACGGCACGTGAGCGGGAACGGGGGCGGGCGTGTGATCCCGGATCCCGGGCGTGGTACTGTCTGTTCGAGCCCGTGAGCCCTTCATCGCCAGCCGTGCTGAAGCTATTCGGCCACGACCAGGAATCGCACGATCCCCTGGCCGGCGGCGGGCTCGGCTTCGACGAGACGCTGGTCCAGCTCTGGCGACGGCAGCAGTCGTGCTCCGACTTCCAGCTCGAGCTGGTGCTCTGCCAGCGGAACCTGGGGCAGTTCCATCGGTTGTTCAACCTGGCCATCCGGTTGATGTCTCTGCCGGCGGCCCGGCCGGTCGAGCCGTTCGAGCCATCGCCCCTGCCGCGGCTGCGCCGGAACTTCGACGCCTACGTCGCCCGGATGCGCGAGATGCTCGAGGGGACCCGGGCGCGGCTGTCGGAACCCGAACCGGCGCTGCTCGAGCTGCTGGGGCACGTCGAGAACCGGGCCACGCTGCAGAACCAGCCCGAGCTGCTGAGGCTGCTGGGGTTGCTGACGGAGGGTGCCTACATCGGGCCCCGGACCTTCCACCTGGATCTGTCGAACGCCTGCAACGAGAACTGTTCCTACTGCTGGTTCCACTCGCCGTCGGCCAAGAACCGCCAGGATGCGGCGACGTTCGACCGCGACTGGTCGCGGCAGGCGCTGCCCCACCAGAAGACGCTGGACCTGGTGGACGATCTGGCGCGGCTCCACACCGCGGAGGACGTGCTGCTGACCGGCAAGGGCGAGCCGCTGACGCACCCTACCTGCCTGGACATCGTCGACTACATCAAGCAAAAGAAGCTGACGCTGACGCTCTTCTCGAACGGGGTGCTCCTCACTCCGGCAACCACGAAGCGACTGCACGAGGCCGGGCTCGACCTGCTCTACGTCTCGCTCTCCTCGGCCAGCCCCGAGACCTACGAGCGGCAGCATCCGGGCCATCCCGCCTCCGAGCTGGAGACGGTGAGGCGAAACCTGCTGGCGCTTCGCGAGCTGAAGCAGTCGAGCGGCAGGGCGCTGCCGAAGGTCGTGATGGTCGACGTCATCAACCATGACAACGCCCACGAGGTCGCCGAGTTCGCGCGATGGTCGGCCGGCGTCGGCGCCGAACTGCTCCGCTACCAGCTCATCCACGTCCAGTACTACAACGAAGCGTTGAAGCTAACCGGCGAGGACCTCGAGAAAGTGCGGGAGGGTCTGGCTCAGGCGCGGGAGGTGGCCGACGCGAACGGGATGCGGATCGTCCCGAACGTCGACTATCAGATGGAGACGCTCGACGGCGAGACCGGCGCCTGGGGACGCAACGAACTGCCGGGCGAGGGCTGCTTCGTCGGCTGGTACTTCTCGCGGGTCTGGGCCGATGGCACGGTGAGCTTCTGCTGCAGCCCCAAGCCGATCGGAAATCTCCGGAACGAGTCGTTCCTCCAGATGTGGCGCGGCGTGGAGTACGCGCGCTACCGCAGCGCCGGCAAGCATCTCGAGCAGAACCATCACGTGAAGTTCGTGGACGGCACGCCCCTGGTCAACAACCACTGCTTCGGCTGTCCCAACTACGAGGGGCTGGGCGAGGCCCGCCGCGGGATCCGGGAGCACGGGCTGGAACGCTGGCTGCCGAAGCCGCTGCCGTGAGAGGCTCGGGCCTGCGGCCTCAGACGCTGAACGAGGTGCCGCAGCCGCAGGTCGACTTCGCGTTGGGGTTCTTGAAGACGAACTGCCGCGACAGGATGGAGTCGGCGAAGTCGACGGTCATGCCCTTGATGAAGAGAAAGCTCTTCACGTCGCAGATGACCTTGACGCCGCCGGCCTCCATGACGCGATCGGACTGGTCGACCTTCGTGCCGTCGGTGAACTCCATGTTGTAGGAGAACCCCGAACAGCCGCCGCCTTTGACCTGGAAGCGAACGGCGGTGGTCTCGGGCATGTTGTTGGCCTTGATGATGCGCCTGATCTCGGCGAGGGCCTTCTCGGTCACCGTGATCTCGGTCGGGGACTGCGGGGAATCAGACATGGCGGCTAGTTGCCCTCCGGGTTTGACATTTCCTTGCTTAACACGATTCCGGCCCTCATGACAACCGTCGGCTGGGGCTCAATGGCCGGCCCGCTCAGAGGTGCCGCGCTCGGCTCGAACTCTCGCCGTCTCGTTGGGCGGAGAGATCTCACGCAGCCGTCTCACCGTGGTCACGACCTGGCCGATGACGTGGTCGACCTCCTCGGAGGTGTTGAACCGGCCGAGGCCGAAGCGGATCGATGAGTGGGCCAACTCCTGGCCGATGCCCAGCGCCCGCAAGACGTGAGAGGGCTCCAGGCTGGCCGAGGTGCAGGCCGAACCGGAGCTGACGGCGAGGTCGGCCAGGCCCGCCAACAGAGCATCGCCCTCGACGGAGCCAAAGCTGAGGTTGAGATGGCCCGGCAGGCGCAAGGTCGGGTGGCCGTTCAGTTCGAGGTGGTCGAGCTGGGAAGAGAGGCCCCGCCACAGCCGATCGCGGAGGCCCGCGAGCCGCGCCGACTCGGCGGCCATCTCCTGCTCGCAGAGTTCGACCGCGCGCGCGAAGCCGACGATGCCCGGGACGTTGAGGGTGCCGGAGCGCAGGCCCCGCTCGTGGCCGCCACCGTCGATGAGCGGCTCGAGCCTGACGCGAGGCTTGCCGCGCCGTACGTACAGGGCGCCCACGCCCTTCGGGCCGTAGAGCTTGTGGGCCGAGAACGAGAGCAGATCGACGCACATCCGGTCGACGTCGATCGGGATCTTGCCGACAGCCTGGGTCGCGTCGGTGTGGAAGAGCACGCCGCGCTCCCGGCAAACGCGGCCGATCTCGGCGAGCGGCTGCAGCACGCCGATCTCGTTGTTCGCGGCCATCACCGACACCGCGAGCGTGCGCTCGGTCAGCGACTCGCGCACCTGCTCCGCGGTGACCAGCCCTTGCCGATCGACAGGCAAGTAGGTGACGCGGAAGCCGTCGCCCTCGAGCCGGCGGCAGCTGTCGAGCACGCTCTTGTGCTCCGTGGCGACGGTGATCAGATGATCGCCCTTCTCGCGACACATGCGGGCCAGGCCCTTGAGCGCGAGGTTATTGGACTCGGTGGCCCCGCTTGTGAAGACCAGCTCTTTCCCGCCGGCGCCGATGATGTGGGCGAGCTTCTCGCGAGCCTGCTCGACCGCCTCCTCGGCGATCCAGCCGAAGGCGTGGTTGCGGCTCGCCGCGTTCCCGAAGAACTCGGTGAAGTAGGGAAGCATCGCCTCCAGGACCCGCGGGTCGACGGGGGTCGTGGCGTGATTGTCCATGTAGATAGGCAACTTCATACCGGATACCGGTTCCGGAGCCTCCCCGGCGGCAAGAGACCTCGCGCGACCGGGAGAGTATCCGGGAAGAGAACTTACGGCGCCGGGAGATCGGGGCCACCGGGCGGGACCGGCGGGCCCCGGAGAAATGCGGCGAGCGAGCGCAGTCCCCCGCGGCGGCACCATGTTCAGTCGTCCCGCGAACCCGGCCAGTCGAGTTCGGCGGCTCCGGCCTCGATATCGAGCATCTGCTCGTCGCCGACGTAGGTCTTGCTCACGATCCGGTTCGTCCGGACCAGCTTGCCGATCAGCTCGCTGATGCGGATCGCCTTGTCGTGGATCATCCGCAACCTCTGGCACGTCTCCTCGACGGAGGCGTCCTCGAGCAACATGTCGACGGCAGTGAGGATCGTCTGCAGCGGATTGTTCACGTTGTGGGCCACGGCGGTGGCCGTCTGCTGGAGAATTTCGAGCTTCTCTCGCTCGAGCTGCAGCTGCTGGCGCTCGGTGCTGGCGAGGAAGCTCTGGACACGCAGCACCAGCTCTTCCGGCGCGAACGGCTTGACCAGGTAGTCGTTGACGCCCGCGCGATATCCGGTGATCTTGTCGTTCAGCGCCGTCAGCGCCGTGAGCATGATGATCGCGGTCGAGTTGAATTCGGGGCGCTCACGCAGGCTCCGCGTGAGTTCGAAGCCGTCGATGTCCGGCATCATCGCGTCGAGAACCACCACATTCGGCCGGAACTCCTCGGCCAGCGCCAGCCCTTCCCGACCGGACATGGCCGAACGAAGCTCCAGGTCAGCCCCCCCGAGGAACGTCTCGCAGACCAGGATACAGTCGGGGTCGTCGTCGACCAGCAGAACCCGCCCCCTCGCAGCCGAACCGGTCCATGAGTCGGTCACTTCGCCTCCCGGCCGCCCGGCCCCTCCGCCGCGGCGGTCCGTATCTGTCGTGGACTACTTGCGATAGGTCGCTCGGGCCTTGTCGGTCTCGTGGATGCGAACATACGTGAGCCGGACATCCGTCCGGGCCAGGCGTGAGGCGACCTGTTCGTAGACGATGCGGGCAAGGTTCTCGGCGGTCGGGTTCAGCCCGGCGAAGAGAGGGTGCTCGTTGAGGTAGATGTGGTCGAGCTGCTGGGTCACGGAACGGGTGAGTTCGCGCAGCTCGTGAAAGTCCATGAGAAGGCCGTTGCGGTCGACCTGCTCGCCTTCGAGCCCGACCTGGACCTTCCAGTTGTGGCCGTGCAGCCGCTCGCACTTCGTGCCGGTACCCGGCAACGTATGGGCCGCCGCAAAAGTCTCCTCGATCTCGATCTCGAACATGAATTCTCGCACATCCGGCCGCCAAGAACGGGGCGGTCGAAGCGCGAAGTCTAGCACGCTGCGGATTCTCCGCGCAAACCGGCGGGACCGGGGAATCGGGGGACGGCCGATCGTGGATCGCTTGCGCGAGGCCGCGCCCAACGGCTATCGTTCGGATGCCGGCGAGGCCGGCAGGGGGCGCGAGGCGGGACAGCCGCCCGCGGCGAGGAAAAGCAGGAGGCAGGATCGTGAAGCTCTATCTGGTGCGCCACGCCACCGCGGCCGAGAAGGGGACCCCGGGGATGATCGACGAGGATCGCCCACTCATCCAGAAGGGCCGAGACCGGATGAAAGAGGTCGCGCGGGTCTTCAAGGAGAGCGGAGAACCGCTCGACCGCATCGTCACCAGCCCGCTGGTGCGCTCCGTGCAGACCGCGGAGGTCCTCGCCGCCGGACTGGCGTTCAACGGCGAGGTCGAAGTGACGCGCCTGCTGGCCCCGGGTGCGCTGCCGGAGGAACTGGAGCAGTTCGTGGCGCGGTCGGCCCCCTTCAAGGGCATGTTGCTGGTGGGCCACGAGCCCGGAATGGGCGAGCTGGCTCGCCACTTCCTCGGGCGCACCGACTTCGGAGAGTTCAAGAAGGGGGCGCTCTGCATCATCGACTTTCCGAAGGGGCTGTCCGGCAGACCGGGGAAGTTCGGCGGGATGCTGATCCCGAAGTCGATGGACTGGGTGCGCACGCTGCAGGAACTGGGGGCCTGAGGCTCCAGCCAGAAGCCCATTCGCCCCGAGGGGAGCGCGCGGCACCGACGTGGCGGGAGGGTCGTCTCCGGGAAAAGGAGAAGGCCGCCCGAGCCTGGAGGAGCCCGGACGGCCCGCTGCCGTGGTTCGGAGTTACTTGGCGCTGGCCAGCTTCTGCCCGGTAACCCGCCGCGCGCGACTGGGCGACCGCCGGCCGGAGGCCTTGCGGATCTTGGCTTGCTTGCTCTTGCTCGCGGACCGGGCGTACATCCGCTTGGCGGGAGCGGCCTTGATGGACTGCAGGCTCTCGGCGAAGCGCTCCGGGCCGAGCGCGCGGAACTGCAGATAGGCCTGGAGAACGCGCTTGGCGATGCTGGCGGCCTGGTGGCCCCACTCGTGGTCGAGGTGCACCACGCAGCTGACCTGAGGCTTGTCGTAGGGAGCGAAGGTCAGGAACCAGCCCTGCTTGCCAAGGGTGCCGGTCTTGCCGGCCATCGGAAGCTCGGGGATGTCGGCGTGCTTGGCCGAGCCGTCGATCAAGCAGCGGCGCATCCCCTCGCGCATGACCTTGAGGGCGGCGAGGTCGGTGAAGACGGGCGGGACCTCGGAGCCGCCGGGGAGGCCCGTGCCGGCAGTCGCGATGGCGCCGAGCATCTTGGCCTGGGCGAGAGGGCTTATGTACCAGCCGTCGCCGTGGCCGAACAGCTCGGGCTTCGTGGTGGCGGTGTCGGCGGGGACGTAGCCGACAGCCTGAGCCAGCCGCTCGAGCTGCGTAGCCTCGGCGTCACACAGGAGGCCGACGGTGTAGAAGAGCCCGTTGCAGGAGACGGCGAGCGCGTGGCGGATGTCGATGGGACCGTGGCCGCGGGCCCGCCAGCAGCGGATGTACTTGCCGCCGTAGTTGAACGGCCGGCACATCAGGGTGCCGTCGGGATCGATGAGGCCGCGATTGAGACCGTAGTAGGCCGTCAGCAGCTTGAACGTGCTGGCGGGGTTATAGGCCATGCGGGCCCGGACGCCGCCGGAGATCCAGCGTTCGCCGGTCCGCATGTCGGTGAGGACAGCCTCGCCCTTGTGCCCTCGAAGGATGCGATCCATCGCGAGCTTGAGCGGGGTGTCGGCGTCGGCCGAAGCGGCCTGCGCGGCCGAAGCGACCCGCGCGGGCGCGGGGGCCTGCGCGGACGCTGCCGCGAGCGGCGGCAGGGCAGGCGCGATGGGACTCGCGCTGGCCGGAACGACGGCCGCATAGAGAGGATCCGGCTCGATCGAGGCCGGCGCGGCGGCGGTCACGATTCCAACGGCAAGGACTCCGAGGACGATTGACAGCAGACAGAGGGAGTGGCTGTTCATAGGCGTTCCCTCGATCTATCGGCCTGGTCTCGACTTATTTTAGGGGCCGCGGCCCACATTCGTCCGCTGGTCATCTTCGGGGTGGAATTCGCCCTGGCCGGGCGAAGGCGGGCAGTATACGGCATGCGCTTGCCGGGCGCCGCGGGAAGTGTGTAGACTGGACCGCGCTGAGCCAGCGCGCAAGGAGATCCCCAGATGAACCAGACCCCTCCCGCCATCGATCCGTCCATCGCGTATCTCGCGGAAACCATCGAGAGGTCGGTCATCCTCCAGTGCGCCCACATGAGGATGCTGCTTCGGCATCAGCTCGGCTACCACGTCGATCCGGGCGACCCGCGATACCTCCGTCAGGCGATCGAGGAGACGCTCGTCGGCAGGGCCATCATCCTGGGCAAGGAGTGAGCCCGGGGGGCGGAGGGGCCAGGGTTGAAGGGCCCCGGCCGCGCGGACCAACTCTCCCGCGACCGTCCGGGTGCGTCCCCGCGGAAGCAAACCCCTTCGCCAGCCACGCCGTCAGGCCGGGCCAGCTCGACTACCTGTTTCCCGAGCCTCGAGACAACCTCGAATCGGTGGCGGCTCGTGCTCGGGCCCTCGGCCTGCGCGCGCAGCTCGTCGGCCCGCACGGCACGGGCAAGTCGACGTTGCTGGCCCACCTGCTGGAACTCCTGCGCAAGACCGGCCCTGAGGAGCCGCACGTCGTACGACTCACGAGGCAACGGCCGTGGCTGCCCGCCGACTGGATGCCACGCCCGCCAGCCAGGCTCCTGGCGCTGGACGGGGCCGAGCAACTCGGACCGCTGGCCTGGCGGTGGGTGAGAGTGCGAACACGGCTGGCGGGCTGCGGCCTGCTGGTGACCTCGCACCACGACCTGGGGTTGCCCCTGCTTCACGAGACCCGGATGGATCCAGCGCTGGCGCTGCGCGTCTTGCATGCCCTGCTCCAGGACCGGCAGGCGCCTCCGTCAGAGGCCGAGATCGCCCGGCTGCTCGCCCGGCACGGTGGCAACATGCGGGACCTGCTGCTGACGCTCTACGAGCAGGCGGCCGGAGTGACGAGCCAGGACTGAAGACCGTTCGCGGCTGAGGGCCCAGCCGCGTGAGGCTGGAGCCGGCACGCAAGAAGTCAGGAGCCGGAGCACTCAGTCCGATGGGAATGGAGAGAGGCCGCCGTGCCTGTCACGTGAGCGGAGTTTTTCCCATGATGAAGAGTCTGAAGGTCGTCGGAATCGCCATCACGGCAGCACTCGCGTTCTCGGTCGTCGAGGGAGCGGTCGACGGCGCCTCGGGCGCCATCTCTCGCGCAATGCAGCACTATCGCGCGGAGCGACAGAACCTGGAGGGACTGGGCCGCAGCCGCAGAGCCAGCGCGAGCAGTCGGGCAGCCTGGTACCTCGGAAAGCTCACGTCCGGGATGGCCGCCGCGCACGACATGCTCAGGCAGATGATCCTGGTAACGGCGCTCTCGGAACACGAGTCGGGGGCGCCCGCCCGGCAACGATCGGCCCGCCTCGCCGGCCGCCGCATCGTCCTGGACCCCGGCCACGGCGGCGACGACCCTGGCGCCACCGGAACCTATCGCGAGGGCAACGCCGTCCGTTTCAAGCTGGCCGAGAAGGACCTGACGCTCGACGTGAGCCGCCGGCTCGCCGACCGGCTGCGCGAGGCGGGCGCCGAAGTCCTCCTGACGCGCAACAGCGACGAGACTCTCGATCTGTTCGGCCGCGGTGCCGTGGGCAGGATGCTCGACGCCGATCTCTTCATGTCGATCCACTTCAACTACTCGCTGCTGTGCGAGCCCCAGAAGAAGGGCGATCGGGCTATCGACGGCGTCGATTACACCACGGTCTACATCTACTCTCCCTCCCGCAAGAACCTGCCGATGCCGGGCTACGCCGAGCTTCTCGCCGATCGCCTGGATGCCGGCACGCCGGCCGCCTCGGCCCGGCTCGCGGGGTTGCTCTTCAAGCGGCTGTCCGGGGCCCTCGAGCTGGGCGAGAACCCGACCGGCCGGGTCCGCCGGCTGATGCGGGCCGAGGAGGGCCGGCGGGCACGCCTCTCGCGCTCTCGCCAGAGCCTCGTGAAGTGGAAGAGCACCCCCGCGGCGCCGTCCAGTCGGGGCGACTCGGCCCCGGCCGCCACGGTCAAGCTGTATGACGAGTTCTTCGCGGGGCAGCCCGAGAAGGCGCTGCCGAAGGGGGTGCGCCGGTCGGACTTCGTGGTGCTGCGCGAGGTCGACAACAAGCCGGCGGTGCTGGTCGAGACCTGCTTCATCGGGGACCGCGCGGAGCTACTGAAGTTGCAGGGCAACCGGCGGCGCGAGACCATCTCCGAGGCGCTCTACCGCGGCATCTGCGACTACTTGCCGGCTTCGAGACCGGTGTCGCGGCCCACCGTCACGGCCTCCGCGCGGTAGGCCCGGGCCAGCAGGTCCATCACGTGCACGATCGGGACGTCGCTCCCGGCCAGCTGCGCGCCGTAGCGTAACTGGAAGAGGCAGCCGGGGTTCGCGGTGGCGATCGCGTCGGGCCGCTGCTCGAGCAGGTCGTCCATCTTGCGGCGCAGGATCGCCATCGACATCCGGGTGTGCGTCAGATTGTAGATGCCGGCGCTGCCGCAGCACCACTCGGCCTCGCGCGGTTCGAGCAGCTCGAGACCGGGAATCGAGCGCAAGAGCTGGCGGGGTTGCGATTTGACGCGCTGGGCGTGCAGCAGGTGACACGGGTCGGAGTAGATGACGCGGGCGTTCAGCGGAACCGTCGGCGCGATCGGCCCGCGCTCCACGAGGAACTCCTGCAGATCGCGGGCGGAGGCCGAGAACCGCGCCGCCCTCTCGCGCCAGGCGGGGTCGTCCTCCAGCAGCTTCGCGTAGTCCTTGAAGGCGCTGCCGCAACCGGCGGCATTGGTGACCACGGCGTCGACCCGCGCCGTCTCGAACGCCTCGAGGTTGCGCCGGGCCATCTGGCGAGCGCCCTCGAGCCATCCCCGGTGCAGGTGCAGGGCGCCGCAGCAGCACTGCCCTCGCGGCACCAGCACCCGGAAGCCATTCCGCCTCAGGACCTCCACCGAGGCCGCGTTGGTCGCCCCCAGGCACAGCTGCATGACGCACCCGGACAGGAACCCGACGCGTCCTCGCTCGGCGCCGATCGGCGCGTACTCCTCGGCCAGGCCCCGCATCTCGGCGAGCGTGGAGGTCGAGGGCATCATCGCCTCCAGCTCCGCGAGGCGGGCGGGCAACAGCCGGCCGGCGGGCGTGTTTCGTATCAGCCACTGCAGGCCGCTCACCTGATAGGCCTTCATGGCGAGTGCGACGGCGGTCAACGCGGCGGGGTTCGGGAAGATATGACGCATGAAGAGCGCGTCGAGGAGGCGACCGGCCAGGCCGGAAAGTCCGCCGTCCGCGCCG
>CAZSVK010000194.1:0-10656 GCA_964610245.1 uncultured bacterium | reverse complement strand
TGCCGAGGGCGAACGCCATCTTGCGCACGCGCCAGCGTGCACGTGCAAGATGGCCAGGGGACAGCGTCCCCAGATGGCAACTGGATTCGACGAGGGGCCCCCCGCGTGACATGCACCCTCGAGGGGAGGAGGCTCTTCGGATCGTGGCGATCGGTCAGTGCGCGAGCCCGGGCCCGCCAAAGACGGCTCGAATGTTGCTAGATGCGCGGAGGCATTCCACGCACATCCCTACACAATCGGAGAGTTGCCGGCAATGAACCTGGACCCTGGAGACGGCGAACGGAGCGAGACGGAGTATCTCAGGGCCTTCTTCGACAGCTCGCCCTTCGCCGGTGCTATCGCTTCGCCCGACGGCATCCTGATGCGAGTCAACCCGACCTTTGTTGCGCTGCTCGGTCACTCGGCCCAGGAACTCACCGGCAAGCCGCTCTCGACGCTCGTCCACCCGGACGAACTCGCGAGAGTCTCCGAGGGGCTTCGCTTTCTCCAGGCCAGGCCATCGGACTCCTGGAAGGCAGACTTGCGCCTTCCTGTCGAGGACGGGCCTCCACTGTGGGTGCACGCCATCCTCCGGCAACAGAGCGACGGAAGCAGGTGCCCTGCCGCCCTCTTCCTGCATCTGCAACAGCTCGCGCCGCGAAACTCGATCGAAGAGGACCTGCTCGCGCGCCAGCGGCTCGAGCTGCACGTCCAGCGCACTCCGCTGGCGGTGATCGAGTTCACGGTCGACGGACGCATCTCCGGCTGGAACCCCGCGGCCGTCGAGATCTTCGGCCACACCGCCGAGGAGGCGATCGGCCGCCACTGGACCCGCATCGCCCCCGAGAGCGTGCTCGGCCAGCTCGAGGAGGTATGGAAATCTCTGATCTCGCTGCGAGGCGGCGCCCGTTCCACGAACCTCAATCGGCATCGGAGCGGCCGGCTGCTGAGCTGCGAGTGGTTCAACACCCCCCTCATCGCCGCCGACGGCACGGTGCTGGGGGTTGCGTCTCTCGTGATGGACGTGACGGAGCGCCGGCAGGCCCAGGAAGAGATATGCGCGCACCGCGACCATCTCCAGGAGCTGGTGCAGGCGCGAACCGCCGAGCTGGCCGCCAGCGAGGCCCGCCTGGTCGAGGCCCAGAAGACAGCAGGCCTGGGAAACTGGGAATGGGACATCCAGCGAGATATCGTCACCGGTTCGACGGAGTTCTTTCGACTCTTCGATGCCGCGCCCGCGGAGCTTGCCCGCTTCGAGCGCTTCGTCGAACGACTGCATCCGGACGATCGAGATGCCGTCACCCAGGCGATCGAGGAAGCGTTGCGAGGCGACCGGCTCTACGACACCGTCTATCGGACCCGGCTCCGGCACGGAGGCTGGCGTCACCTCCACTCCCGCGGGCAGGTCTTCACCGATGAAGCCGGCCGGCCCGAGCGGATGGAGGGCACCTGCCAGGACGTCACCGAGGCGAACCGCTACCAGGAATCGCTCAAGGAGCTGAATGCCAGCCTCGCCCGTTCCAACGAGGAGCTGGAACAATTCGCCTACGTCGCCTCACACGACCTGCAAGAGCCGCTGCGGATGGTCGCCAGCTACGCGCAACTCCTGGCCGAGCGCTATCAGGGTCAGCTCGACGAGAGGGCGGACAGATACATCGGCTATGCGGTCGACGGCGCGAGGCGGATGCAAGGGCTGATCAACGATCTGTTGACCCTATCGAGGGTGGGGACCAGAACGCTCCCCTTCGCGCCCACCCGTTGCGACGAGGTCGTGGCCGAGGTGCTCCACGATCTCGGCAAGGCAATCGAGGACTGCGGCGCCCAGCTCTCGCTCGGCCCGTTGCCCACGGTCCTGGCCGATCGCACGCAACTCGGCCAGGTCTTTCACAATCTGCTCGCCAACGCGCTGAAGTTCCATGGCGAGGCGCCGCCGCGAATCGAACTCTCGGCGCAGAGAGAGGGCGCGCAGTGGCGAATCAGCGTGGCGGACAACGGCATCGGAATTGCCTCCCAGTACCACGAGCGGATCTTCATCATCTTCCAGCGCCTCTGCGAGTGGGGCAAATACCCCGGCAGCGGCATCGGCCTGGCCATCGTCAAGAAGATCGTCGAGCGCCACGGCGGACGCATCCAGGTCGAGTCGGCGGCCGGCGAGGGCGCGCGCTTCAGCTTCACCGTACCGGCGGCGGATGACGACGGGAGGTAGCGAGATGCTCAAGAAGCTCCAGCTCTTGCTGGTCGAAGACAACCCAGCGGACGCGGAGTTGACCCGGGAGAACCTGGAGACCTCGAAGATCTTGCACGAACTGCACGTGACCGTCGACGGCGTCGACGCGATGGAGTTCATGCTCAAACAGGGAAAGCACCGGGAGGCCCCGCGGCCGGACCTGATCCTGCTCGACCTGAATCTGCCCCGCAAGGATGGACGGGAGTTCCTGGCCGAGCTGAAGGCCGACGAATCCCTGAGGCGAATTCCGGTCGTGGTTCTGACCTCGTCCCAGGCGGAGGAGGATGTGCTCCGCGCCTACGAGCTGCAGGCCAGCGCCTACGTGGCCAAGCCGGTGGATCTCGCAGGCTTCGCCAAGATCGTCCGCGGCATCGAGAATTTCTGGTTCTCCGTCGTCTGCTTCCCACCGGCGAGTTAGCATGGCCATGCCCACGCAGACCGCCGATGGCGGCGCGCTCCTGGTCGAGGACAACCCGGGCGACCGGGATCTGGTCTCCGCCTACCTGGAGGATCTCGAGCACCCTCTGCGTCTGGTGCCGGTCGCAAGCCTGGCCGAGGCGCTCGACGCGCTTTCCCGGGAGACCTTCCTGGTGGTCCTGCTGGACCTGGGGCTTCCCGACAGCATCGGCCTCGAGACCTTCAAGAAGCTCTCGGCGGCAGCCCCGACAGTGCCGGTCGTGGTGCTCACCGGGATAGGAGACGAGCAGGTCGGTCTCGAGGCCCTGCGGATCGGGGCGCAGGACTATCTGGTCAAGGGCCAGGTCGACGCCGGAGTGCTGCACCGGTCGATCCGGTATGCGATCGAGCGCAAGCGAGCCGGGGATGAAAGGGCGCGGCTCGAGGCCCATCTTCGCGACGCGCAGAAGATGGAGGCCATCGGCAATCTCGCCGGCGGCGTGGCCCACGACTTCAACAACCTGCTCACGGCAATCCTGGGCTGGACCGACTTCGCGCTGGAGGCGGTCGGCGCGCGCGAGGCCCTGAGAGACGATCTCCTGGAGATCCGCAAAGCCGGCGAACGCGCGGCGGCACTCACGCGTCAGTTGCTCGCCTTCGGCCGCAGGCAGATGCTCCAGGCCAGGTCGCTCGACCTCAATCAGGTGATCCGGGAACTCGAGAAGATGCTTCGTCGAATCGTCGGCGAAGACCTCGAACTGAAGTTGGAGCTGGCGTCCGGACTCGGCATGACGAAAGCCGATCCCGGGCAACTCGAGCAGGTGTTGATGAACCTCGTGGTGAACGCCCGCGACGCGATGCCCGTGGGCGGCACGCTCACCATCAGGACGGCCGAAGTGTCCCTGGAAGAGGACCCCGAGCGAGACGGCGGCAAGCCCGGCCCGCACGTTCTCGTCTCGGTCACCGACACCGGCTGCGGGATGGATCGGCAAACCCAGGACCGGATCTTCGAGCCGTTCTTCACGACCAAGGAACAGGGGAAGGGAACAGGCCTCGGTCTGGCCACCGTCTACGGCATCGTCAAGCAGAGCGGCGGAAGCATCCGGGTCCAGAGCGAACCCGGTCGCGGAAGCACCTTCGTGGTCTATCTCCCGCTCGAGTCGGCCAAGCCAGGTGTCGTACCGAAGTCCGCGCCCACCGCGCCTCCTTCGCGGGGCAGCGAGACCATCCTGCTCGTCGAGGATGAAGACGCTTTGCGCGCCGTCGTCGCCCGAGGCCTCAGCGCCGCCGGATACACCGTCCTGGTCGCAAACAGCGGCCCCTCGGCGCTACGGCTCGCCGAGGCCCACGTCGGGCCTCTGGAGCTGGTCGTCTCCGACGTCGTGATGCCGCTGATGAGCGGGCCCGAGTTGGCGGAGCGCCTGGCCGTCCTTCGCCCAGGTTTCAAGCTGCTCTATATCTCCGGCTATGTCGGCGACTCCATCGCCCACCACGGAGTGCTCGAGCCCGGGACCAACTTCCTCGGCAAGCCCTTCAGCGCCGCCGCCTTGACTCGCAAGGTGCGCGAAGTGCTGGACTCCTGAAACCGCCCCCGTCGCGACGGCGAAAGTCTCTGGCCTGCACGTTGTACCGGCGCAGCAGCCGGTGCAGGGCCTCGCGGCTCAGACCTGCCTCCTCGCAGGCGCGGCTGACGTTGCCGCCGTGCCGGCGCAGCAGCCCGGTCAGATACTCGACGGATGCCTGATTCTGTACCTCGCCGAGCGCCTCGGCGTAGGTCTGGCCCGCCTGGCCGGTCGCCGTGCGTAGCGCCGACCCGAGCTTTGCCAGCTTCGTCGGAAGATGGGCGGGTTCGATGCGAGGTCCCGGCGCGAGCAGCACCGCTCGCGTCACCACGCTTTCCAGCTCCCTCACGTTGCCAGGCCAGTCGTGGCGGCACAGCAAGTCCAGAGCCGCGGCGCTGAAGCCGTCGAACTGCCGGCCCTCGGACGCGGCACTGCGCGCCAGCAGTTCGTGCGCCAGCGAGGAGATGTCTTCCATCCGTTCCCTCAGCGGCGGCATCCGGATCGGATAGACATGCAGGCGATAGAAGAGATCCTCGCGGAAGAGCCCGTCGGCGACCATGCCGCCGAGATCGCGATGAGTCGCGGCAATGACCCGCACGTCGGCGATGGTGGTCTTCACCGACCCGACCGGCCGGATCTCACGCTCCTGCAAGAAGCGATTGAGTTTCACCTGCAGCTCGGCGGGCACCTCGGCGATCTCGTCCAGGAAGAGCGTGCCACCGCCGGCGGAAGCCACGAGCCCCGCGTGATCGTCCCGGGCCCCGGTGAAGGAGCCGCGAGCGTACCCGAACAGCTCGCTCTCCATCAGTTCGCGCGGGATGGCGCCACAGTTCACGGCCACGAACGGTCTGGACGAGCGCCGGCTGGAGCGATGGAGCAAACGGGCCAGACGCTCCTTGCCGGTCCCGCTCTCGCCCTCGATCAACACGGTGACATCGCTTCCCTGCACCCGAGCCACCAGCTCGAGCACCGCCTTCAGCGCACCGGAACAACCGGTCAGCTCGTCGTGCGACCGAAACTCGAGTAGCTTGCTCTCGAGCTTGCGAGTGCGCCGGGCCAGCCGGGTTCTCTCGACCGCCCGCCTGGTGACGGCGAGCAACGTCTCGGGCTGCACCGGCTTGAGCAAGTAATCGTAGGCCCCTCGCCGGATAGCCTCGACCGCGTCGGGTACCGAGCCATGGCCCGTGATGAGAACGATGGCCAGGTCCGGTTCTCGCTGGCCGAGAATCGAGAGCAGATCGGCGCCTCCCACCCCGGGCATGCGAATGTCCGAGAGCATCAGGTCGACTTGCTCGAGCCCCGGACGCTCCAGGACCGCCTGGCCGCTCGAGAACCCCACAACGCAGAACTCCTTGCTCAACGTCCTCGTCAGCGCGCCCAGCACCAGCGGCTCGTCGTCAACGACCCATACCAGCGGAAGCACGTCGGACGCAGTCATGGTGAACATCCCCTACCATTTGAAAGCGGAGCAGGCCGGCAACCCTCCTCGGCCGCCCCTCTACTGTGACCGACAATACCACACTGGTCGCCTGACGCCACAACCGCCGGTGTCCGCGGGACTGCCCGAGACCTTGGCGAACGGGCCCCGGAGGGTGCAATCGCCGAGGGTGTGAGCTAGCATACGAGGGAGGGCGGGCTACGGAAAGACCGCCGTCGAACCAGGCCGAGCGCGCTCCAAGGTGCCGCTTCGCATGAAGACCGTCCTGATCGTCGACGACCACGATAGAAACCGCTACCTGCTGCGCTGTCAGCTCGAAGCCCACGGATATCGAGTCTTGGAGTCGAGCGGCGGCGACGAAGCGCTCGACCTGTCGAGGGCCGAGCCGCCGGATGCCGTCATCACCGATCTCCTGATGCCGGGAATGGACGGTTTCACGTTGTGCCGGGAATTGCGGCGCGACGAGCGTCTGCGGCACGTGCCCATCGTCGTCTACTCGGCGACCTACACGTCGCCGTCGGACCGACAATTCGCGTTTGCGCTGGGGGCCGCCGCCTTTCTCGAGAGGCCGGCCGCTCCGGAACTCCTGCTGGCGGAACTCGAGAGAGTGCTGGCCTCGCCGTTGCCCCCGCCGCGACCGGACAACCTGCTCGAGTTCCACTGTCAGCACCTCCAGTGGCTGAGAGAGAAGCTCGATCGCAAGCTTCGCCAGCTCGAGATGAACGACCGGCGCCTGGACGAGTATCTGCGATGTTCGGCAGCGATTCTGGATCTGGCTCCCAGCGCGATCGTCGGCGTCGACCGGGGACTGCGGATCTCGAGATGGAACCAGGCTGCGGAGAGCTTGTTCGGTTATCCGGAACTGGAGGTCCTCGGTCAAAGCCCCGATCGCCTTGTTCCCGCGCACCTGCGCGAGGAGGCGGCTCTTCACCGAGACGAGGCTTGTCGGTCGGTGGAACCGATTCGTTGCAGGACCCAACGTCTCACGCGCGACGGACGCGTGGTCGAGGTGGACATAGCCCTGGCGGATCTGGGCCCGGAACTGGGATGGGTCGAGGTCATCACCGACCTCTCATCTCGCGGGGAACTCGGACTGAGGCTGGAGGCGGCGGAGTCCAGGCTGGCGCGACTTCTCACCTTCAGCCCGACGGTGCTCTACAATCTGGAGCTGCGGGACGGTCAGGCTGTTCCGATCTGGGTCAGCGATAACCTGGAGCGCTTGACCGGCTACCGGCCCCGGGACTGCCTCCGGGCCGGATGGTGGGAGGAACGCGTCCATCCCGAGGACAGGGAGAGGGCTGTCGCCAACACCATGGAGCTTCTCTCGACAGGGCGCATGACGTACGAATACCGGTTCCGTCTGAGCAACGGCGAGTACCGCGTCATGCGCGACGAGATGGTCCTGCTGCGTGGCGCGGACGGCGTCCCCGCGGAGGTGATTGGCGCCTGGATGGATGTGACCGAGACGCGCCGAGCGGACGAGCAGCGGCGTCACCTCGAGGCGCAACTGGCCGCGGCCCAGCGGATGGAGTCGATCGGCAGGCTGGCAAGCGGAGTCGCGCATGACTTCAACAACATGCTGACCGTCATCCTGACTCACGCGGGCTTCCTGCAGGACGATCTGCCGGAGGGCGCGCCGCTGCGAGAGGATGCCAGACAGATCTCCGACGCCGGCCAGCGAGCCGCCGCTCTCACGCAACAGTTGCTCGCCTTCAGCCGGAAGCAGACTCTGTGTCCGCGGGTGATGGATCTCAACGAGAGCGTCCGTTCGATGGAGTCGATGGTGCGCCGCCTGATCGGCGAGGACATCGAGTTGATGACGCGGTTGGCCGACAAACCGGGTCTCGTCGAGGCCGATCCCTCGCGCATGGAACAGGTACTGCTCAACCTCGTCGTGAACGCGCGCGACGCCATGCCGGACGGAGGCAACCTGCTCATCGAGACCGGCAGGTACGAAGCTGTTTGCGGACCTGAACCCTGCCCGGAGGGCACGACGCCGGGGCCGCACCTGCGCTTGTCGGTAACCGACACCGGCGTGGGAATGAACGACGACGTGAAGTCGCACGTCTTCGAGCCGTTCTTCACCACGAAGCCGCCCGGCAAGGGCACCGGTCTGGGGCTGGCGACTGTCTACGGCATCGTCGCCCAGAGCCGAGGCCACCTCACGATCGAGAGCGAGGTGGGCCAAGGGACAACCTTCCACGTCTGGTTGCCGGCGTCCGCGCGGCCGCTGGTGGCCGAGCAGGCGCCCGGCGTCGGCATCTCGACTTGCGGCCGGGGAGAGACCATCCTGCTGGTCGAGGACGAAGACACGGTTCGTCGCCTGCTGCGCCGGGTGCTCGAGCGAGACGGCTACCGGGTGCTGGAAGCCAGCAACGGAGGCGAGGCCTTGCTTCTGGCCGAGCAATCCGTCGACCGCATCGACCTGCTGCTCACCGACGTCATCATGCCGGGCATGAGCGGTCCGGTGCTCGCCCGGAGACTCGTCCAGGTACTGACCGGCCTCAAGGTGGTGTACACGTCCGGCTACACGAACGACGCGCTCGAACACCACGGACTATCCGGACCAAGCATCACGCTGATTCAGAAACCGTTCGAAACTCCAGGATTGCTCGCGACGGTGCGGGAAGTGCTCGACGGCCGTCGATCGAGCGGCGCTGGCTGAGACCAGGCTGCTTCCGTCGAAGGCCCTTTGAAGGCCTAGGACACCCCCAGGGCCCGCAGTCCCGTGACGGTGCCCCAGGTGGCCACGTAGGCCAATCCGGTGAAGACGAGGGTCTGGGCGGCGGGCATCCACCAGCCGCCCGCTTCCTTCCGGGCGACGGCCGCTGTCGCCATGCACTGCATGGCCAGGATGAAGAAGACCACCAGCCCCGTTCCGGAGGCGGTCGTGAACAGCCTCGAGCCATCCGGCTTCCTGACGCTCTGCATCATCGACACGAGGGGAAGCTCCCCGCTCTCTGGCTGCTCGGGCGGTTCCTCGGCCACGTGGAAGATGACGGCCAGCGAGCCGACGAACACCTCACGCGCCGCGAAGGAGGCGATCAGGGCGACCCCGACGCGCCAGTCCAGGCCCAGCGGCGCCATCACGGGCTCGAGCAAGCGGCCCGCCGTCGCGGCCAGCGAACCCTCGAGCTGTCTCGCCTGCGCCTCCACGGGCGGCAGCCCCTCGACCGGGATCAGCGGCAGGTGGCACAGCAGCCACAGCGCCATGGAGATGACCAGGATGGGCACGCCTGCCTTCACCAGGTACATCCTCGATCGCTGATAGGTCGACCGGACGATGACTTGCAGCTGAGGCAGCCTGTACGCAGGCAACTCCAGCATGAAGGCCGACCGGCCCGAGCGGGGCAGGAACCTCGAGACGATCGCCGCCACTGCCGTCCCCGAGGCCACCGAGGCCAGGTATATGGCGGTCATCCCGAGCCCGCCGATCCAGGGCTTGTCGGCCGGGGTCAGGAAGGCGAGCAGCAGGGCATAGACCGGCAAGCGAGCGCTGCAGCTCATCAGCGGCATCACGAAGATGGTCAGCAGGCGCTCCCGGCGACTCGGAATGGTCCGCGCGGCAAGCATCCCGGGGATCGCGCAGGCGAAGCCCGAGAGCAGGGGGACGAAGGCCCGGCCGTTCAGCCCGATCAGGGCCAGTGGACGGTCCACCAGCACGGCCGCCCTGGCCAGGTAGCCCGAGTCCTCCATCAGGCCGAGTCCGAGGAACAGGATGACGATCTGGGGGATGAAGGCCAGCACCGCGCCCGCGCCCCGGATCACTCCGTCGGCCAGGAGCTGCATCCCGAAGGAGGCCGGGGCCAGCGCGAGGAGGCGGTTGGCCAGCCCGTCGCACAGGAACGCCACGGCGTCCATCAGAGGCCGAGCCGCCCAGAAGATGCCGGTGAAGAGGAGCCCCATGATCAGGACGAAGGCCATGAGCCCCATCGTCGGATGCAGCATCACCTCGTCGATCCGCCTGGAGAGGGGATCGGAGCGAGGGGCCGCCGCGAGGGGCTGTCCCGCTCCGGCCGTTTCGAGAGACGAGACGCAGGCCTGCTCGACCGCCTCGATCTGCCGGTAGGCGGCCTTCACCTGCTCGGGCGAGGCCTCTTCGACAGGGTGAAGCTCTGCGAGGACAGCCGACTCGGCCAGGAGCCGGACACGAGCCGCCAGCTCGGGCACGCCCGTTCCGACCCGCCCGTCCACCACCACGACCGGCCGGTCGAGCAACTTCTCGAGCTTGAGAGGATCGAGACTCGAGCCCCGGCGCTCGAGCAGATCCGACATGGTGATGGCGACGACGAGGGGCAGGCCCGCCGTCCGCATCTGGTGCACCAGATACAGGTGACGCGAGAGCTGAGCGCAATCGGCCACCGCGATCACCACCGAAGGCCGGCGGAGGTCGCCCTGTCCGTACAGCGCCTGCACGGTGACCTGCTCGTCGGGCGAGCGGGGCACCAGGCTGCCGATGCCGGGCAAGTCGATCACCTCGGCGTCCCAGCCGTAGCATTCGAGCAGGGGGCCGGTGGAGTACTCGACGGTGGCCCCGGGGTAGTTTGCCGTGGTCGAGTGGCTTCCGGTGAGGGCGTTGAAGAGAGTGGTCTTCCCGCAGTTGGGCTGGCCGAGGAGGGCGACGAGAGGCCTGCCAGGGAGCTTCAGACCAGGATGCAACGTGCCTCTTGCCTCCTGAGGGCGATCACGGTCCCTCGCAAGGAGAAGGCGATGGGGTCGCGGAAGGGGGAGGAGGCGACGAGCGCCACGGCCTGACCGGGGGTGAAGCCCATCTCCAGGAGGCGCGAACACAGGGAGCTATCGCCCTGGACTTCCCTGATGTGGCCCTGGAAGCCTTCCGTCACATCGGCAAGAGAACGGCTGTCCTCACGCCTGCGCGATTCGCTCAACTCTGAAGCTCCTTCCCGGAAAGTGGATATTGATAGTCATTTTCAACAAAACCACCGTCACATGGATTGTACACCATGCCGGGGTGAATGGCAAGGCATGTGACGGGGGGGGGCAGGGCGACGGACAAAGTCCGACAGAGGCGAGGGGCCGACGACAACCAACCA
>CAZSVK010000193.1:6774-10677 GCA_964610245.1 uncultured bacterium | reverse complement strand
TGCTCGGCTCCCGGATGCACGCCGGCAGCCAGATGCCCTGGGCGCGCCGCCTCGGCAACTGGCTCTTCGCCCGGTTGCTCACCCTCTGGAGCGGCCGGAAAGTGCAGGACTCGGCGAGCGGGATGCGCGTCATCCGGGCCTCGGCCTGGCCGCGCCTGCTGCCGTTGCCGGACGGGCTCAACTTCACGCCGGCGATGTCCTGCCGGGCGATCTTCGACCGCGGGCTGAAGATCGAAGAGGTGACGATGCCCTACCGCGAGCGGCAGGGAGCCTCCAAGCTGAGCGTCGTCGGCGACGGCTTCCGCTTCCTCGGCATCATCGCGCTCACGGCGCTCACCTACCAACCGCTGCGCTTCTACGCCGCGCTCGGTTCGCTCTTCCTGGCGGTCGCCGCAGCCTACTCGATCTATCCGGTGGCTCTCCTGATCCGGGCCGGAGACCTGCCCGAGTGGATGCAGTACCGGCTCGTCACCGTCTTCGTGCTGAGCGTCTGCGGCCTCGACATGATCTGCGTCGGCCACCTCGCCCAGAAGCTGATGGACCTGGCCAACGGTTCGCGGCCCCAGGCCCCCGCCTGGCTGCAGCAGTTCATCGACCATTGGCTCTTCCGCTACCTGCTCCATCTGGGCGTCGCGCTCATCCTCCTGGGCGTCGCCATCAATCACGAGACCATCCGCCAGTACGTCACCACGCTGAAGATCTACGTCAGCGGCTGGAAGGTCGTCGCGGGCGGGATCTTCGTCACCGCCGGCATCCTCTTCCTGGTCTTCGACACTCTCCACCGCGCCGTGCTGCTGCTGACCGAGCGCAGCGCCGGGCTCGAGAGGGCCGCCGCCGGCAACCAAGGAGCGCCGACGCCCGTTGCCTGAACGCCAGGATCAGATCGAGTACTTCGAGCAGGCCAGCTACCGCTCGCCCGAGTCGCCGGCAGTGCTCGCCTACACCACGCCCAAGCTCGAGTTCGTCCGCCAGGTCTTGAAGCTGCCGCGCGACAGCCGGGTGCTCGATCTGGCCTGCGGAAGCGGTGTCTTCAGCGCCCCCCTCGCCAGGGAGTTCGACCAGCTCACCTGCCTCGACTTCTCGCCGGCGATGCTGCGCGCCAACCGCTGGGGCACGCGCTGCCTGGGCGACGCGCTGCACCTGCCCTTTCGAGATCGCTGTTTCGACCTCGTATTCGAGGCGAACCTGCTCCACCACGCCACCGATCCGGTGGCCGCGCTCCGCGAGCTGGGCCGGGTCGGCCGCCGCTATGCCGTGCTGGTGGAGCCCAGCGCCCGCAACCCGCTGATGGCGGCCTTCTCGGCACTGGTTCCCGCGGAACGGGCCGGCCTGCGCTTCACTCCCGCGCACGTCGCGGGCCTCGCGCGCGCCGCCGGCCTCGAACCGTTCGAGCACTTCTGCACCGGCATGATCACGCAGAACCTCACGCCGGCGTTCATGGTGCCCTTCCTGCGGCCCTTCGACGGCCGCTTCCCGCTGGGGATGTACCAGCTGCTGTTCCTGAAACTGTAGGCAAGCAGCTCGGGCCCGCTACAGCAGCGCCAGGAGCACCGCCGCCGCCGCGCCCGCCAGGCTCAGACCCGCACCCCACGTCAGGTCTCGAGGCTCGAACCACAGTTCGACCCGGCGCTCGCCCGGGGCCACCCGCACGCCCAGGAAGGTGCCGGACACTCGCTCGATCGCCCGCGGTCGGCCGTCGACCGTCGCCCGCCAGCCAGGCTCGGCCGCCTCCAGCACGACCAGCAGGGCCGGTCGGTTTGCCCCGACCTCGACCGCGATCGCCCCCCCTCGATACGACGTCAGCCGGGCCTCGCCGGGCTCTCCGCCGCCCGGCGGCAGGGCCCGGGCGGTCCGCTCCACCGTCACCGCCCGCCAGTCGGCCATCGGACGGCGGTTGGCCTCCAGCCAATCCTCCAGCGGCAGCTCGGACCGATAGGCCTCGGTCGCGAGGAAGGCCCGGCCAGCCGTGTTGCGCACCCGGTAGGCGTAGGGGGCGGAGCCGGCGTCCGGCAGGGGCTCCAGCCCGCTGTCGGTCCCCAGCTTCACCGGCGCCAGCAGGAGCTCGCAGCCCACGGCGCGCAGCAGCGAGAGCATCGATTGCGGGTCGGCCTGGATCGCGCGGTAGATCGCGAGCGTCGCCGTCCGGGGGATGGAGGACTCGGGATAGATCGGGTCCAGCCCGCAGGCGGCCGTGGAGAGGTTGAAGCCGCATCGCCAGCGGCTCTGCGTCGCCCGCTCGAGCGAGATGACGCCGTGTACGGGACCGAGCGTCACGCCCGGCGGCACCCAGGTCGCGACGCGGGGCGGCGTCATCCCCTGCGACAGGCCCCGAGCCGGCAGGCATTCGGTGTAGAGCCCGGGCGAACCGGGGAACGTGAGGTGGCGGTTCGTGCCGGCCAGGTCGAGGAGCATCACGGCCGCCATCACCGGCACCGCGCCGCGCGCGCCGGCGGCCCGCAGGTGCACGGCGAGCCGCACGCCGGTGAGCATCAGCGCGACCCACAGCGCGGGCCGCAGCTCGATCGGCAGCTCCAGCACCGGACCGGGCTCCGAGCCGAGCAGCGCCACCAGCGCCTTGCCCGCGCACCAGCAGGCCGCGATCGCCAGGGCGAGCCTCGAGATGCGCTCCAGCAGCCGCGTCGCCACGATCTCGCCCCTGGACCAGGCATCGAGTCCTCGGCCGGCCAGCAGAGGCAACAGCAGGCAGGTGAGCCCCATCATCTTCTCGGCATACCGGCTCCAGGAGAAGGGCGGCACCCGGGCCAGCAGACCGAGCACCGGCAGCCGGTCCCCGAGCGCCGCCAGGACCCCGGCCACGGCCAGGCCACCTATCCAGGCCGCCTCGCGCCGGGGCATCGAGGCCAGTCCTGCTAACGCCAGCAGCAACACCGGCAATCCCAGGTAGAACGACAGGATGTACGGAATGAACCCGCGCTCGCCGCCCGAGAAGTTCTCCAGGTACAGCGGGTCGGCGGGCGAGGTCCTCGCCATCGGCAGCAGGAGCGAATTCAGCCGCGAGGGGTCCAGACGGTAATCGAGCTTCGAGACCATCTGCGCGTCGCGCGGGTTCTCCAGCACGAATCGCGCGAAGGGCAGGAGTTGCACCGACGCCAGCAACGCCGACACCACCGCGAGCTGCGCCAGGGCCCGCGCCAGCGCTCGACCCGAGGGCCGCTCCGGCGCGGCGCACGCGAGCGCGGCTGCCAGTCCCCAGGAGAGCCCCAGCCAGATCGGATCGGCTTCAAGACTCAGAAGAGCCACCAGACCCGCCGAGACTGAAATCCACACCGGCCGGCCCCGGCGCCCGGCCCCGCCCGGAAGACCCTTCAGGAATGATGCCAGCGCTAGCGGCAGCCAGGTCAGGGCGCTCAGATGCGCCGGCAGGCTCGTGCACGACACCAGGAATCCGCCCAGCGAGAGCGACCCGGCGGCCGCGGCCGCGCCCGGCCACCCCATTCCCAGCCGCCGGGCCAGCACCCACATCGAGAGCATCGCCAGGGGAAAGTGGAGCCACACGCGAGCGCAGAACCCGTACGGCAGCGGCAGCCACAACAGCAGCAGGTTGAGCGGATACCAGACCCCCGCCGTGGGCTCCGCATAGGCGGGATACCCGAAGGCGAATCGCTCGTTCCACAGAGGCAGCCGGCCCTCCTCCATCGCCCTCGCGACGAACTGCCTCTGCGGCCAGACCAGGGTCGACGCGTCGCGGAACGTGAAGGCCGACTCGCCGGTCACGAACGGCCAGAAGACCACCAGCAACGCCGCCGCCAGCAACAGCGGCAGCAGGCAGTCGGAGAGCCCACGAGGGTTCGCCGAGGCGCGATCGGCGCCGGTGTTTGTACTCAAATCACCTGTCGGGGGCGCTGCCCCCGAACCCCCGCCAGGGGCGAAGTTCGCCCCTGT
>CAZSVK010000193.1:0-6764 GCA_964610245.1 uncultured bacterium | reverse complement strand
GACCCCCCGATGGCTGGAGGGAGTCCCGCCCGCGCTCGCAGCTCGGAGTCCTCGGGAGTGCCGCTCGAGTCTCGATTCCTCTTCTCATTGCCGGGTCCAGGGGGAGGCTCTCCCCCTGGCAGGGGCCCAGGGACAGCGTCCCCGGCTCTCCGGCTCCCGGCCTCCCCTCTATGCCTCTGTGCCTCTGTGCCTCTGTGAGAGAGGGGCCTCGTCTTCCCATCAGACCGCGCACCCTGCCGAGAGCCCCTCGCGACTCTCAGCCCTTCTTCGACGGCCCCACGATCGACTCCGACCAGAACTCGCCCGTGAACAGCTTGCGCGACACGCGCGTGATGTCCTCGTTGGTGATCGCGTCGATCCTGGCCAGCACCTCGTCCACGGAGAACGTCCGCCCGAAGTAGAGGTGCGAGACGCCCAGCCGGTTCATCCGGAACCCCGTCTTCTCGAGACCCAGCAGGAAGTTGCCGCGGATCTGCCGCTTGAGCTGCCCGAGCCGCCGCGGAGAGAGGCCCTTCTCGGCCAGCCGGTCCAGCTCGGACTTGACCAGTTGCTTCACCTTGTCCACGCGGTTGCCGCTCGTGCCGCAGTAGACGCCGAAGAAGCCGATGTCTTTGTAGGCCTGCACGAACGTGTAGATGCTGTAGGCCAGGCCGCGCTTCTCGCGCACCTCCTGGAACAGCCGGGAACTCATCCCGCCGCCCAGGTGGTTGTTCATCAGGTGTAACACGAAGCGGTCCTCGTGCACGACCGGCAGCCCGGGCAGGCCCAGGCAAAGGTGCAACTGCTCGATGTCCTTGCGGATCTCGACCTTGCCCTTGCGGAACTTCGTGTTCCCGGCCAGCGGCGTCTTTCCCTTGTGCGCGGCCCCCTGGGGCCACAGCTTGCGCACGCCCTTCTCGAGCTGCTCGTCGGTCAGGTTGCCCACGACCGTCACGAACATGTTCCGCGGATGGTAATAGTCGCGGTAGAAGTCGAGCACCGTGTCGCGAGACATCCCGCCGACGATCTTGCGGGTGCCGATGATCGGGTGGCCCAGCCGCTGGTCGAAGATCTGGCCCACCAGGTGCTCGTGCGACAGCTCCTCGGGGTTGTCCTCGTACATCGAGATCTCCTCGAGGATGACCTTTCGCTCTTTCTCCAGTTCGCCGGCGTCGAAGACCGAGCCGCTGACGATGTCGGCGAGCACGTCGACCGCCAGGTTCCAGTCGGTGTTCGCCACCTTCGCGTAGTAGCACGAGTACTCGCGCGACGTGAAGGCGTTGCTCTCGCCGCCGATCAGCTCGAGCGACTCGGCGATCTGCCGTGACGAGCGCCGCTTGGTGCCCTTGAAGATCATATGTTCCACGACGTGGGCGATGCCGTAGCGGTCGGGCGTCTCGTGACGCGAGCCGATCAGGGCCCAGATCGCCACGGTCACCGAACGCAGGTTCTCCATCCGTTCGAACAGAACGGGGATCCCGTTGTCGAGAACCAGCGTCCGCACTCCCGGATCGCCCACCGGCGTCCCGGCCTTCTTCGTCACCGTCTTTGCCATCATCGGCCCTTTCCTCTTGGTATACGGGCCGGCCTCTTGGTGCCTTCGGCCGGCTCCGGTCTCTTCCACTTGCGGCCGGGCATCTCCCGGCGCGGCTTGGCCACCGCCCAGCCCGGCTTGCGCTCCTGGCGGGTCTGTTCCACGGCCATCCCGGCCGCGCGCTTCAGCGCCAGCACCTCGCGCTCGGTCAGCGGGCGAACCTCGCCCGGCGGCAGCTTCCCCAGCGAGATCGGCCCGATGGCCGTGCGGCAGAGCTTCTGCACGCCGTTGCCGAGGGCCTGGAACATACGACGGATCTGGCGGTTGCGCCCCTCGGTCAGCACCACGTGGTACCAGACACCGGGGCTCTCCTGCAGCAGCTTCAGCTCGGCCGGCCGGGTGCGCCGCCCGTTCAGCGGCACGCCGTGCCGGAAGCGCTCGGCATCCTCGGGCGAGAGCGGTCGCGTGGCCTTGACGCGATAGACCTTCGCGACGTGGGAGTCGGGTTGCGTCAGCCGCTGGGCCAGCTCGCCGTCATTGGTCAGGAGCAGGAGCCCCGTGCTGTGGTAGTCGAGCCGCCCGACCGGCATCACCATTCCCGAGTCCGAGGGCAACAGCTCCATCACGGTGCGGCGGCCCTCCGGATCGCTACGGGTCGAGAGCACCTCGCGCGGCTTGTTCAGCACGAGGTAGAGCAGCCCCGCCATGCCGGCCACCTTGCGACCGTCGAGACTGACGCGGTCCACGGCCGGATCCACGGTGGCCCCCAGCTCGGCGATGGAGCCGTTGACCTCGACGTGCCCATCCTCGATCAGCTTCTCAGCCTCGCGGCGAGACGCCAGCCCCGCCAGCGACAGGAAACGCTGCAACCGCATTCTGCCGGTCGTGGGCTCCGGAGCGGGCCGGGCCTTCACCGCCGGGGACGGCCGCGGGCATCCGGAGGCCGGGCAGGCGGGCCGGGTCGGGCGGCGAGGGGTCTTGCGCGCCGGCCTCGGAGCCGGCTTGGCCGCCGGACGCGTGGACCGTGCGGGGGCGCGGCCGGGTCGAGCCGCTGGTTTGCCCGAGCCATCCCTGGCGGGCCGCCGGGGGGGCCGGCGTTCGGAGCCGTCCTTGCGAGTGACCGGCGTCATTTGCCGTCTCCCAGCCCGGCGACGACCCTCAGGAAATTGACCAGCATCTTCTTGCCCTCCGCGGTCAGGATCGATTCCGGGTGGAACTGGACGCCCACCGTCGGCCTCGAGCAGTGTCTGAGTCCCATCACCACGCCGTCCTCGGTCCAGGCGGTGACCTCGAGTTCGGGTGGAAGGCTCTCGCGCTCGACCACGAGCGAGTGATAGCGCGTGGCCACGAAGGGGTTCTCGACCCCGGCGAAGAGCCCCTCGCCGCGGTGGTGGACCGGCGACGTCTTGCCGTGAACCGGCTCACGTCCCCTCACCACCCGGGCCCCGTAGGCCTGCCCGATCGCCTGGTGGCCCAGGCACACTCCCAGGATCGGGAGCGTCTCGCCCAGGTGGCGGATCACGTCGAGGCTCACGCCGGCCTCGTCGGGATTGCCCGGCCCCGGGCTGATCACGATCGCGTCGGGCCGCCTCGCTTCGATCTCCCGCCAGCTCAGGCGGTCGTTCCGCACGACCTCCAGCGCCACGTCAAGCTCGCCCAGGTACTGGACCAGGTTGTAGGTGAACGAGTCGTAGTTGTCGATGACGAGGACCGAGGGCATGAGTGCGGGCGGAACTCGGAGGATGGACGAGATACGGCTGCGGCGACCATCCACGAGAGCGCTGACCTGAATATGCAGCAGCGGGGGGCATCTGGAAAGCGGAATGCGAAATGGCACGCCGGCGCGGCCCTCGACGGCCGGAGGGCTCGAGCTCCGGGCGCGGGGACGCTCCCGGAGCGGCTTCCCCGTCACTCCGGGACGTCCAATTGCCATGGATCGCCAGCCGCAGCAACCGGAAGGTGGCCTATTGACAACCAAACCGATGGGAGGCAAACTGTGCGAGTCTCAGACTGGGTGGTACGGGGAGGGAACATGCAAACAGGTCGAAGCTCTGGTTTCGTGACGTCGTCTTACCATGCAAGGGGATGGCGAGGGCTCGCTTTCGTCATGGCGTTCGCTCTCTGGCCGGGTCTGCTGGCGGCCTCTCCGGAGCGGCCGGCCGCGAGCCCCGGCGGCGAGCCCATTCCCGACTGTCAGGACTACCTATCTCCTTCGCTCGAGACTCACCTCCGCATCTGCGATGGAACCTCGTGGCCGGAGGCGACCGAGCGGTTCGTGATGCCGCTGCTGGCTGCGAACCGGGCGAAGTTCAAGGGCAAGAGCGTCCTGGACATCGGCTGTGGGTCGGGAATCCTGAGCCTCTTCGCCGCCCAGTCGGGAGCAGCCAAGGTCGTGGCCACCGACATCGATCCGCGGGCGATCGCCTGCACCCGGGAAAACGCCGCGAGGATGGGCGTGGCTCCGCTCATCGAGGGGCGACTCGTCGGGCCGGCGGATCTGTCGGCCTATGCCGTCATCCGCCCCGGCGAGACCTTCGACGTCATCGTCTCTTTCCCGCCCGGCGTGATCAACCGTGAGCCCTCCGTCGTCTCCGGCGTGTTCGACGAGGGGATCACCCCGGTCGACAACATCAGGCTCGGGCTCTCCATCGTCAAAGGGCTCGAGAGCCATCTGAACCCGGGCGGAGTGGCCATTCTCTGCTACAAGTTCGCGGTCGCGCACACCCTACTGGTGGGTTATGCCCGCCATCTGGGATTCGGGGTCCAGCACCATCCGGCCTTGCAGATCCCGGCTCCCGACTGGCATGCGCTCTACAACTCCTTCGTCGCCCAGGTCGCGCGCACGGAGCACATCGCTCCCGAAGCGCTGTTGCTGCCCCAGCCGGTCGGGCCCCACGATCCCGGCTCCCCCCACGGCCGTGGCGCCGGCGACCCTTCCAGCCAGGATTACGTCAAGGTCGACTGGTCGTCGGACAAGGGCATGACCTTCTCCAGGCTGTGGGACAGCGAACTCGACCGGGTGCTGCCGGGCCTGATCGTGATCCGGAAGGCCCCCGCGCGTCCAGGCCAGCCGGGGACTTCGGCGCCCAGCGGCGGGACGACCACGCGATGAGGGCGGCCAAGCTTGCGAGACTCCTCAGCCCAGGCCTCGCTGCTCTCCTGGGATTGACGTTGGCGGCGCCCACTGCCGGACAATCGGCACCGGCCTTTGGCCCGCCTGGCGACCGCCACGACTACCCCTCGCGAATCCTCGGGGCGACCCTCCGCATCTGTGACGGCATACCCTGGCCGGCGCCGACCGAGCAAGACGTGATGCCGCTCCTGGAGGCGAGCCGGGCGAGGGTCATGGGCAAGACCGTCCTCGACCTCGGCACCGGCTCGGGGATCATTGCGCTCCACGCCGCCCGGCTCGGCGCGGCGAAGGTCATCGCGACCGACATCGAGCCGAAGGCGATCGCTTGCGCCCAGGAAAACGCCCGCAGACTAGGGCTGCAGTCGATCGTCGAGACGCGCCTGGTCAGTCTGAAGGATCCCTCGGCCTTCTCCGTCATCAAGCCCGAGGAGGTCTTCGATGTCATCGTCTCGGCGCCGCCGCACGAGGTGAACCGGGAACCCTCCCTCGCCGCCGGAGCGGTCGACGACGGCATCAAGCCGAACGACCACATCCGGCTGGGACTCTCCATCATCGACGGGCTGGGGAAACACCTGAGCCGGAACGGCGCCGCCATCCTCATCTACCGCTCGACGGTCCTTCACGATCTGCTGGTGAGCTACGCCACGCACCTGGGGTATCTGGTCGAGCACCATCCGACCCAACTGCTCGTGAATTCCGACTGGCGGGTGCTGTACAACGACTTCGCGGCCCGGGTCGCGCGCACGGAGAACATCGATCCGGCAGCGCTGCTCTTGCCTCCGGACGCAGACCCGGGCAGCCCGGGCGACTCCGGCGATCCGAACGGCCCCGGCGGCTCCGGCGGCCCCGGCGCCTACACGCAGATCGACTACATGGCCGCAACTGGCGGGCTGTTCTGCCAGTTGTGGGGAGACGCGCTCCACCGGGTGATCCCGGGGATGATCGTGATCCGGAGGCGGCCAGCCAAGTCGGAGTGAGGGAGCGAGCCGGGCGACCGCCCACGCGCTGAGGCGAGCGACGAACCGGCGCGAAATCGGCCGTCGAGCCGCGCCCCCCCCGCTCTTCCCCCCTCCCCGCGCGCGCCCGACTCGTGCCACACTGTGACGTGTCGCTCTCGACTCTGTCGTTGATGTGGTGGCTGGCCGTCTCGGCGGCCGACGTCTACACCATCGGACGGGCCGTCTCACGCGGCCACGGCGTCGAGGGCACCCTGGCCTGGCTCTTCGCCATCCTGGCCTTCCCGGGCGCCGGCGCGGCCGCCTACCTGATGCTCGCCAGCCCCAGCATCAAGCGGACCACGAGGCGCAAGCGGTTCACCAAGGCGATCGCCCGCACCGGCATCGTCAGCGACAGCGTCGTCCCGGAGGCCCCGGGCGGAGAGCACGACGTGCGGCCGCCTCCAGGCTCCATTCTCCGGATGGCCCGGGCTCTCACCGGATTGCCGCCGACCCATGGCAACCGTGTGGAACTCCTGAGCGAGAACGACCAGGCCTTCCGGCACATCGAGGAGGCGCTGGCCGCCGCGCAGAGCCACATCTGGGCCGAGTACTTCATCATCCAGAGCGACGAGACGGGCCATCGCTTCCTGGACCTCCTGGCGGCCAGGGCCCGTGCCGGCGTCCAGGTTCGTCTGCTCTTCGACGCGGTCGGCTCGTGGCGCATCGACACGACCCGTCTGGCCGCCATCGTCGCGGCCGGCGGGCGGGTCGAGGCCTTCCTCCCATTCAACCCGCTGCGGCGCCGCTGGGCAGTGCACCTGCGCAACCACCGCAAGATGATCGTCATCGACGGCAAGCTAGGTTTCACCGGCGGGATGAATGTTGGCGATGAGTACTCGGGCCGGGCCCGCCGCAGGGGTTTGCGCCACTACCGGGATTCGCACCTGGCGATCACCGGCCCCGCCGTGGGCGACCTGGCCCAGACGTTCTGCGAGGACTGGACCTTCGCCTCGGGCCAGGCGCTCGACTGCACCCCCGATCCCGAGCCGGAGCCCGGCTCCGACTACACCGTGGCGATCATCCCGAGCGGCCCCGATCAGCAGCACAACGCCCACACGCTGGTCACGTTCACCGGCATTTCCTCCGCCCAGGAGCGCGTCTACCTCACCAGTCCGTACTT
>CAZSVK010000192.1:0-10778 GCA_964610245.1 uncultured bacterium | reverse complement strand
CAACGTCTTTGTCAACGGCGTCGACATCCGCCAGCGCGGTTCCGGTAACGTCGGAGCTACTAACCTCGGCAGGAGCTGCGGGTGGAAGTCGGGTGCCGCCGGCCTGGCGCTCGACGCGGCGAAGGGGTGGGCCGCGGTCGTGGCTGGTGGGGCCCTCGCAGGGATGCAGGGAGAGCTGGGACGCGTCCTGCTGCTCCTGTGCGGGGCCGCGGCGGTGGCCGGGCACATGTGGCCCGTCTTTCTGCTGGGGCACGGCGGAGGCAAGGGCGTGGCCACCAGCGCCGGCGTCTTCCTGGCGCTCGACCCGGTCGCCGTGGCCGTCTGCGCGGCCCTGTTCGTCCTGACGGTGGCCTGGTCGCGGTTCGTCTCGCTCGGCAGCGTGCTCGCCTCCGCCGCCCTGCCCCTGGCGCTCTTCGCGCGGGCCTCCGGCGCCGGCGACCCGGTCTTTCTTCTCTCGATCCCCATCGCCCTCGGCGTGATCTGGAAGCACCGGACGAACCTCGCGCGGATCCGCGCGGGAACGGAGTCCCGCCTGGCCAAGCAGCCCGCGGCGTCAGGGGAAGGCCCGGCGTGAAGGGGACCTGCGGCCAGGAGGGCCCCGTGGGGCGTGTCTCGAACCTGGAGCCTCGGGCGTCGAGCCCAGGCGAGGGTGAAGCCCGCGCCCTCGACCCGGTGGCTGTGCTCGGCGGCGGGAGCTGGGGCACGGTGCTGGGAATGCTCGCGGCGGCCCGGTGCGACGAAGTGCGCGTCTGGTGCCGGGATCCGGAGCTGGCTGCCGGCACCGAGCAGAGCCGGGTCAACGCGCGCTATCTTCCGGGTGTCGTGCTGCCGCCGCAGGTGCGCTTCACCTGCGACGCGCGGGCGGCGCTTCACGAGGCCGGCCTGGTGGTACTGGCCCTGCCGACCCAGGTGCTGCGCGAGGTGGCCCGGTCGGTTCGCGAGCTGATGCGGCCCGGTGCGATCGTCGCCAGCGCCAGCAAGGGGCTGGAGCGCGGCACCTTCTGCCGCGGCTCGCAGATCCTCGCGCAGGAGCTGGCGGGCCCTGCGCGCGAGCGCATCGCGGTCATCAGCGGGCCCAACCTGGCGCGCGAGATGGCCGCCGGCAAACCCACGGGCGCCGTCGTCGCTTCCGCCTCCGAGGCGGTGGCCCGGGCGGTCCAGCAGCGGCTCTCGACGCCCGTCTTTCGGCTCTACTCGAGTTCGGACGTGGCCGGCGTGGAGTTCGGCGGGGCGCTGAAGAACGTTATCGCCATCGGCGCGGGCATCGTCCACGGCCTGGGACTGGGCGACAACGCGCTGGGGGCGCTGCTCACGCGGGGCCTGGCGGAGATGGCCCGACTGGGAGTGCGGCAGGGCGCCCGGCCGCTGACGTTCAACGGCCTCTCGGGCGTGGGTGATCTGGTGACGACCTGCGCCAGCCCGCTGTCGCGCAATCGCAGCGTGGGCGAGGGAATCGCCCGTGGCGAGCGGCTGGACGACATCCTGCGCGGCCTCGGGATGGTGGCCGAGGGCGTGCCGACGACCGCGGCGGCGAGGGCGCTGGCGTTGGCCCAGCGCGTCGAGATGCCGATAGCAGAGGCGATCCACTCTGTCCTCTTCGAGGGCAAGGACGCCCGCTCGGCCGTCATCGAGCTGATGTCCCGGGATCTGCGCAGCGAGGAGGAGTTCGGCTGAAGCCGACACAGGATTCGACGGTGGAACGAGGCTGGCCAATCACAGAGAGCACAGAGACACCGAGACACAGAGGGAGAGTGAAGTCCAATCTGCCTACCCGGTTCTCTGTGTCTCTGCGCCTCCGTGTCTCTGTGATACCTGTCCTGGAAGGGGCACCCGCTTTCGTCCAGGGGGGCGCCCCCGGGGCGTACAGGGTGTGCGACAGCCCCTGGGGTTGGCTCGTCGAGAAGGCCCGCGCCATGGGCTGGTGGCTGTTGCTGCTCGGTCTGTTGCTTCCCTCGATTCTGCCGGCCGCCACCTCGCGCGACATCGCGCGGGAGACCGCCTTCGGCCAGCAGGGCACGGCGGACGGCGAGTTTCGGGCCCCGACGGGGATGGCGTTGGCGGGCGATCGTGGACTGTACGTCGCCGACGTGAAGCGCGATCTGGTGAGCCGCTTCAGCGTGACCGGGAAGTGTCTGGGTGCCCTCAAGCCCAGGACGGGCGTGCTGGAGGGCCCGCTGGGCGTGGCGGTCGATCCGCAAGGCAACGTCTTCGTTACGGAGTCGCGGCGAAACCAGGTGCGCAAGTTCGACGCGAGCGGGGCGGAGGTGGCGGTCATCGGCCGCACCGGCTCGGCGAACGGGCTCTTCGGCGGCCCGCGTGGGCTCGCGTGCAACTCTCGGGGCCACATCCTGGTGGCCGACTACTACAACAGTCGCATCCAGCAGCTCGATAACGACGGCCGGTTCGTGCGCTCCTACGTCTACCCGCATCCGGAGACGGGCGTGCCGGTGCAGCCGCGCGGCGTCGGCGTCGACCTCCAGGACCGTGTCTACGGCCTGTATCCCGCGACCAACACCGTCTGTCGCTTCGGCTCCGGCGGCAAGCCCGAGCAGTCCTTCGGCGGCACCGGCCGGCAGCCGGGCCAGCTCAGCGATCCGCGCTACATCGCCTTCGACAGCCGCGATTTCATCTACGTGTCGGAGGCCAAGAACCATCGCATCCAGAAGTTCAACGCGAGCGGGGAGTACGTGGCGACCTTCGGTGGCCGCGGGAGTTCGCCCGGGCAGTTCCTGAGCCCGCAGGGCGTTGCGCTGGATGCGGAGGGGAACCTGTATGTCGTCGACGGCGACAACTGCCGCGTGCAGATCCTCTCGCTCAACGATTTCCGGCGAAACCTCAACCTCGGGCTGCACTTCTTCCGGCTGCGCGACTACGCGCGGTCGGCGGTGCACTACGAGGAGGTGCTGCGGGCCGATCCGGCGCAGAAAGAGGCGATCGACAGCCTCATCGTCAGCTATCAGACGCTGAGCGACCGGGCGATCGCGCTCAAGGACACGGAGGGGGCGAAGAGGTACCTGGCGGGGATCCTCAAGCTCAAGCCCGGCAACGCGGATGCTCGCCGCAAACTGCGCGGGCTGGTCTGGACCGAGAATCGGTCGGACGTCTACTACCCGACGGTCGCGCTCGGCATCGTGCTGGCGCTGGTCTTCCTGGGCGCGGTCTTCTTCAAGCTGGTCAAGGGCTGAGCCGGGTCGACGGGCAAGGCCGAGAGGCCGCTTCCGCCAGTCCTGACGTGAAATGGCGCCAGGAGTGGCTGTATACTCTGTGGTGCGTATGTCGGACCTCGAGCAGGGCGGGAGCCAACCGGTGCGGAAGCAGGCCAGCGGTGGCGGGCACCCCGCAGCGGAGGGCGATCACAAGCACGGCCCGGTCCACGACCAACCGGTCCGGCTCTACGCCATAACGCCGGAGAAGTTCCGCCACCGCTTCGACACGCCGGAGCCTCGCCTCGACAGCAAGCTCATCCTGGATGCGCTGGACTTCGCGACGACGGCGCACAGCGGGCAGAAGCGGGAGTCGGGCGAGCCGTACATCAACCACCCCGTCGCGGTCGCCTCGATCCTCACCGACCTGAAGATGGACACGGCCACCATCTGTGCGGGGTTGCTGCACGATGTGCTGGAAGATTGCGGCATCACCCAGGAAGAGCTGACCAAACGATTCGGCGAGACGGTGGCGAGCCTGGTCGAGGGCGTGACCAAGATCTCGAAGATCAACTTCGGCACGCGGGAAGAGTTCCAGGCCGAGAACCTGCGGAAGATGCTCCTGGCGATGACCAACGACGTGCGGGTCATCCTGGTGAAGCTGGCCGACCGGCTCCACAACCTGTCGACGCTGAAGTACACGCCGCCGGAGAAACAGAAGCGGGTCGCACAGGAGACGATGGAGATTTTCACTCCTTTGGCCCATCGCCTCGGCATCTACAAGATCAAGTGGGAGATGGAGGATCTCTGCCTTCGCTATACCGAGCCGAAGATCTATTTCGACCTGGTGCGCAAGGTGGCGCAGAAGCGAGGCGAGCGGGATGCTTTCGTCACGCAGTTGATGTCGGGGGTCGAGAAGCTGCTGAAGGACGCCGGTATCGAGGCCCACGTGATGGGGCGGCCCAAGTCCTTCTACTCCATCTACAAGAAGACCATCAAGCGCTCGAAGGACCTGACCGAGGTCTACGACCTGCTGGGGATCCGCATCGTCACGCAGTCGCTCAAGGACTGCTACGCGGCCCTCGGGGTCATCCACGAGACCTTCAAGCCCATCCCCAACCGGTTCAAGGACTACATCGCCGTCCCCAAGACGAACATGTACCAGTCCTTGCACACGACGGTCATCCACCCGGACGGACAGGTGTTCGAGGTCCAGATCCGCACCGAGGAGATGGACGTCATCGCCGAGGAGGGGATCGCGGCGCACTGGAGCTACAAGGCTGACGAGCAGATCAAGGATCCGCACTACCTGCACGACAAGCTGGCGTGGCTCAGGCAGATCCTGGAGTGGCACCAGGAGGTGGCCAGCACCGGCGAGTTCGTCGAGAACGTGAAGCTCAACCTGTTCCAGAGCCAGGTCTACGTCTTCACGCCGCAGGGACGGGTCATGGAGCTGCCTGCCGGGGCGACCCCGCTGGACTTCGCCTATTCGATTCACACCGAGATCGGCCACCAGTGCGTCGGGGCGCAGGTCAATGGGAAGATGGTCCCGCTGACCTACCAGCTCCGCAACGGCCAGATCGTGCACGTCCTGACGAGCAAGCAGAGCAAGGGACCGTCGCGCGACTGGCTCGACGTGGTGCGGTCGAGCCGGGCCAAGTCGAAGATCAAGGCGTGGCTCAAGCAGGAGGGGCGCGAGGAGTTCATCCAGCGCGGGCGCGACGCGCTGATCGACGAGTACAAGAAGCGCAGCCGTGGCATCGAGGATCGGGTGCCGGGGCCGGCGAGCTTCGTGAAGAGCGGGGAGTTCGACGAGGCGATGAAGAAGGCCGGGTTCAAGGAGCAGACCGGCCTGTTCATCGCACTGGGCCACGGGGAGGTCTCGCCGCAGAGCTTCGTCGCGGGTCTGCCGTGGTTCGTCAAGGCGCAGGAAGAGGTCGCGGTCCAGCCGGTAGCGCGCCCGAGCACCCGTCCTGGCTCCAAGGGCGTGCTGGTGAGCGGGATGGGCGACATGCTGATCCGGCTTTCCAAGTGCTGCAATCCGGTGATCGGCGACCCGATCGTCGGCTACATCACCCGGGGCAGGGGAGTGAGCGTCCACCGCCAGGACTGCCCCAATCTCGGCTCGCTCGGTGAAGGAGAACAGGCCGGGCGCCAGGTGGATGTGGCCTGGGACATCGAGCAGGGCCAGCGCCGCGACACGACCTTTCTGGTGGAGATCGAGGTGCGGGTCTACGACCGCCCGAACGTGCTGCTGAAGGTCACGAACGCCATCTCGCTGCTGAAGCTGAACATCCACTCGGCGGCGGCGCGCGTGACGCGCCAGGAGCAGGGGCTGCTCAACTACACCGTCGAGATCCAGAACAAGGGGCAGCTCGACCACCTGTTGCACAACATCAGCCAGCTCCCCGAGGTGATGCAGGTCTACCGCGTGGAGCCGCAGCGCAAGGGCGCCGAGGCGGCCTCGAAGGCGAGCTGAGCGCGGGCCCGGGGCGACGCCAGACCCGGCGGAGGATCGATCTCTCGGATCGGTGTTCCTCCGCCGGTGTGAAGAGATGTGCCGGGCCGCTAACGCGCCGCCCCGCGCGGAAGCTGGCAGTTTCCCCCCGGGAGACCCCGTCGACCGGCCTGGCCCGGGTGGGTGGCCGGTTGGCGGAGCCTCAAAGCAGCGGCCGCAGGCCCACCTGGTTGGGGGCCGCGACCAGCGGACTGGCGCCTGGATTGGCGATGCGGCCGGCGGTGCGCAGCCTGGGCACCATCTGGCGCTTGCTGGCCTTGGCCCGGCGCAGCACGATCGCCGACGGGGGATTGGGCGGCCTGGCACTACTACAACTAATCTGCTCCATCATCTATGGACACCTCCTGGGATAAGGGACAGGCCGCGCAAGACGGCCTGCCGTCCTCCTTGGACGCTCCCGGGACGGAAAAGGCACGTTTTCAGGGCGAAAAACCTGCCGGCCTTCTTCGAGCCGGTCCTGGCCTTCGCCCCCCGGGTGGGCCATCTGCAGCCTGGTATCAATGGGATCTACCGCAGAACGGGCCAATTCGCCACACCGAGCAGCCGGCACGCAGGGGCCGATGCGGAGGCTCGGTGCTCGAGGCTGGAGGCTCGGGGCTCGAGGCTGGGGGCTGGCGGCTCCCGGCCCGGACTGGAGCCGTTCATGTCGAGCGCGCCGCGACCCGGCCCCTAACCCCCAACCCCCAACCCCCAACCCCTAACCCCCGTCCCTTGCCGCAATCGCCACAAGGGCCTATATATAGCAGTAGAGGTGCTGGCGTGGCCCACATCACGTGTCGCGTTTGCGGTGAGGAGCTGACCGGCGTCGGGACGCCTCCGGTCAGCTGCCTCTCCTGTGACACGCCCTACCACATCGATTGCTGGTCCTACAACGGCAGCCGGTGCGGGGTCTACGGATGCAGCGGACAACGTGCGGTGGCCGGGCTGGGGCCGGGCGTCGGCAGCTCTGCGCCTGCTCCGCTGCCGCCACGTTTCGTCTGGCGCAGGCCTTCGGTCGAGCTGGAGCACGCCGCCTTCTGGATGCTGGCGATGCCGGCGGCGACGTGCGTGGCGGCACTCGGGCACGGCCTGTTCCTGATGCCGCTCGCGGCGGCTTGCCTGCTCTGGTGGGCCACGGATCGGTTCCTGTGGTTGTCGGCCGTCGAGGTCGACTCCGCTGGCCTGTGTTTTCGCTACTGGCTGCATCCTCCGAAGCGGGTGAGCTGGGGCGAGGTGGTCCGCGGGCCCGGCGCCGGAGACTGGACCGGCGCGCTCGAACTGGCCGATGGCACCGTCCTCGTCCTGCCGCGGGGGGCGCCGGGATTCGACGAGGTGCTCCGGCGGACCGCGGTCGCGCTGGCCACGTTGAGGGTTTCCGCGGAGGTCTTCTACATCGGGGAGGAAGCATGACCTCGCCCGAGCACAGCGAGGACGCCCCCGTCTGCATGGTCTGCGGGGAGCCGCTGGAGGGCGTCGAGCGGTTCGTGAGGTGTGCCGCCTGCGAGACGCCGTATCACGACGACTGCTGGGCGTTCAATGGCGCCTGTTCGCTCTACGGATGCGAGTCTTGCCGGTGTCTGCCGGTGGGCGACGCGCACATCCTGAGCGAGACGCTCGTCATCGACGCCGACAGCGAGCAGCCTAGGAAGAGCTTTCGGGTCAGCGGTGGCCTGAGCGGCACCGACGTGGCCCACCTGAGCATCATCGCGCTACCGCTGTTCTGGCTTCCCGTGGCGGTGGAAGGCGGCTGGCTATTGGCGCTCAACCTGCTCTTCATCGCCTTTCCGCTGCTGATGTTCGCGTTCCAGGTGCGCTGTGTCACGCTCGAGGGCGCCGGCCTGCGGCTGGGCTATCTCTTCTGGTCGAGATGCGTGCGCTGGGAGGAGATCTCGAGTTTCGGCGTCGACCCGCTGTGCGGCTATGCCCTGCGGTTGAAGAGCGGATCGGTTGTCGCCGTGCCGGCGCAGCCGGGCGAACTGGACGAGCTGGAGTCGGAGCTCGATCTGCGCCTGCGCGAACGCTCCCGGCGAGACTGAGGCCGAGGTTCGCCGTCCCGAGGCCCGGAAGGGCCCGCGGGTCTCGTCTGCTCTCGCGTCCGGTTTGAAGCTGTTGGACGGTGCCGTCCGGGCGCTATACTGGAATGGAACGGATTGGTAGCTCCAGGAGGGGCTGACCTTGGCCAGGGCCTATCTCAAGCACAAAGCGGGCGAATACACGCTCTCGGGCGGCGTCTGCACGATCGGGCGCGAACCGAGTTGCACCATCTTCTTCGACGATCAGGAGTTGTCGCGCAAGCACGCCCTGATCATCGGGTACAACGGCGAGTACACGCTGATGGACTTCAAGTCGTCCAACGGCGTCGAGGTGAACAACCGGCCGGTGGAGCAGTGCCGCCTGCACCATGGCGACATCGTGAAGATGGGCGGCCAGATGTTCGAGTTTCGCAAGGAGCAGGACGGGTCGGACACGGTACGGGGGCCCGCCCGCTCTACCACGATGGGCGATCGGGGCGGCGCAGACAAGTCGCGCCTGTTCACGATGCTCGATCTGGCCGGCGCCAAGAACCTCCACACCCTGGCCGAGCCGCTGCCTTCCGACGCCCAGCAGGCCGAAGACGCGGACGAGGCGGTCCGGAAGCTCCTGATCCTGTACCAGGTGTCGAAGATCATCAACTCGGAGCTGGAGCAGACGCCGCTGCTGAACAAGGTCATCGACCTGGCGCTGGAAGTCATGAAGGCCGACCGGGGTTTCATCATGCTCGTCGAGGAGGGCACGGGGAAGCTGGTTCCCACCGTGTCGCGCCAGATGGAGGGCATGATGGGCAAGGACGGCCCCATCACGGTCTCGAAGAGCATCGTGGACGAGGCCTTCACCAACGGTCAGCCGGTGCTGACCAAGGACGCCCTGGTCGACCCGAGGTTCGTGACCAGCGGGTCGATCCAGATGTACAACATCCGCTCGGCGATGTGCGTGCCGCTCGCGACCAAGGACAAGGTCAGCGGCGTCATCTACGTCGACAACCGCATCCAGAGCGACTGCTTCGAGGAAGACGACCTCAAGCTGCTCAGCGCCTTCGCCGACCAGGCTGCCATCGCCATCGACAACGCGCGGCTCTACCAGGAGATCGAGGCCGAGACGAAGCAGCGAGAAAATCTCTCGCGCTATCTCTCCCCCGACATCGTCGAGAAGATCCTCGCCGAGAAGGGCGACATCGGACGCAGCGGCCAGCTCGTGAGCGCCACCGTGCTCTTCTGCGACATCCGCGGGTTCACCTCGTTCTCCGAGGCGCGTCGGGCCCAACCGCAGCTCGTGGTGGGCATCCTGAACCAGTACCTCGAGACGATGACCGCCTGCATCTTCGAGCACGGGGGCACGCTGGACAAGTACCTGGGCGACGGCATCCTGGCCATCTTCGGCGCGCCGTTCCGGGCCGAGGACGCTCCCTTCCGCGCCGTCTCGGCGGCGATGGCGATGCAGGTCCAGATGGATCGCCTCTGCCGCGATTGGATGGAAAAGGAAGGCTTCTGGCTCCTGATGGGCGTCGGCATCAACACAGGCGAGGTGGTGGCCGGCAGTATCGGCTCCCCCAAGCGCATGGACTACACCGTCATCGGGGACTGCGTGAACACCGCGAGTCGTATCTGCTCCGTCGCGCAGGGCCGCGAGATCCTCATCACCGAGTCGACCTACGAAGCGGTCAAGGACCGCATCGAGGTGCGCGATCCGCGCCAGATGAAGGTGAAGGGCAAGAACGAGGCGATCGTCGTCTACAAGGTCGTGCGTCCCAAGAAGGGGCCTGGCGCGGTCGGAGCTAGCGGCGACTGGCGCCCCTCCGCCTCTGGGCTCGAAGAGCCGCTTCCCGAGCCGCCCGAGGGGTCCGATGGCGGGCCGGTTGGACCGGCTGCCTGATGGATCTGGAAGAACTCCGCCGCCTCGAGGAGGCCCGCTCCAGAGAGGTCGCCGGTATCGTCGATTCGGCGATCCTGCGGATCATGAATTGCCGGATGACCCGCGAGGAGGCGCTCGAGCTGGTCGCCACGGTGCGCCGGCGCGTGCTGGAGCTTTTCCCGGACGGCGGGCCGACCTTCGACCTGCTCTACCTCGGCCGCTTCGAGCGTACGATCCGCGAGCATGTCGGCGCCGGCGACGACCGTGATCCACCATGAGGTCGGCGGCGGACCATGTGGCCGGAGACTGGAAACTGGAGACTGGAGGCTGCAGACATGCGATCTGCGGGGGCCGGGCTCCGGCGCCTAACCCCTAACCCCTAACCCCTAACCCCTGCTTCATGCCCTCGAAGAGCCACTACCTCGTTCTGGGGGTGCCGGAGACGGCCAGCGCCGAGGAGATCCGGCGCGCCTATCTCGAGCGCGCGCGAGAGCTGCACCCCGACACGGGGAATCCGGGCGCTACGCACGAGCGCTTCGTGGAACTGCAGTCGGCCTACGAGTGCCTGGGCGACGAGGTGCGCCGGCGCGACTATGACGCGGTGCGGCGCCCGCAGTCCCGGGTGCCGGTGAGTCGACGGCCGGCCTGGGCCCGGCCCCGCTCCGTGATGGAGGAGCTGTTCGACGAGTCGCCCTGGGCCGTGCTGGCGGACATCTTCCCCGGCGTGGGCTTCGAGCGGCTTGCAAGGCGGGTGCAGGCCGGGCCCGGGCAGCTGGAGGTGGAGGTGCGCATCGCCCCGGAGCAGGCGCGCGCGGGCGCCGTGCTGACCGTGCAGGTGCCGGCCGTGACCTCCTGTGTCACGTGCCGGGGAGCCGGCGGCGTGGCGGGCCGGCGGTGCTGGGACTGCCGGGGCGAAGGGCGGAGGCGCCAGGTGGTGCCGGTGCCGGTGCGGGCTCCGGCCTTCACGGGTCGCTCGACGCTCGTGCGCAGCTCGGCCTCGCTCGCGGGCGGAGCCGCCTCGTATTCGGCGGCGTTGAGCCGGTCATGGTAGCGGTCGAGCGCGAGCCACAGCTCGCGCTGCGCGCCCGCGGCGCTCTCCAGGAGCTGGAAGATGAGCTTGCGGTGCCCCCTCGACGCCGCGGGGCGGTAGCCCTCCGCCCGCAGCGCCGCGAGCGCCAGCGCGTGTGCCGCGCCATAGGGGAGGACGAAGCGGCTCGCCGCGCTGAGTGACGCGTTGCGGCTGTCGCGCA
>CAZSVK010000191.1:0-10803 GCA_964610245.1 uncultured bacterium | reverse complement strand
GCGAGGGCGAGCATTGCCGCGGTCAGACCCCGGGCAGAGCCTGGCCCTGGACCCTGCCATGAGAAGAGGAAGCGAAGCCGGTGGGGCACTATCGAGGACTCCGTGCTACGAGCGCGAGCAGAACTCACTCCAGTCATCGGGGGGTTCGGGGGCAAAGCCCCTGACAGGGCCCTCACTTCCCCGCCCCGGCTACAATGTCGGTGTAACCGGCGCCGTTCCCGTTCCTCGGAGTGCCTCTTCCCACGCATGAACTACCCTGACGACTTTCTGAAGGCCTATCAGCCCATCCTGTCGCTGGGCAGTGGCGGGATGGGCGTGGTCATCCGGGCCCGGCAGCTCGGACTGGGCCGCGACGTCGTCGTGAAGTTCCTGCACGAGGAGGTGGCCCGCGACCCGTCGATGCGGACGCGGTTCGTCAACGAGGCCCGCATCTGCGCCGGCTTGCGCCACCCGAACATCGTGCCGGTGCTGGACGTGGACGCCCAGGCCCGGTGGATCGTCTTCGGCTTCGTTCAGGGGAAGTCGGCCGAGGATCTTCTCGAGAGTCGCGGGCAGATGCCGGTGGGGCGTGTCCTGGATCTGGCCGAGGCGATTGCCGACTGCCTCGAGTTCGCGCACGCTCGCGGGGTCGTGCACCGCGACCTCAAGCCGCAAAACCTGCTGGTGGGCGCCGACGACGTGGTCCGGGTGCTCGACTTCGGGTGCGCCACCGCCCGCGCCTGGCTTGGCAAGGTCACCCAGGAGGGCGTGGTGCTCGGAACGCCGGCCTACATGAGCCCCGAACAGGTCAGGGGCGAGGAGGCCGGCCCTCAGGCCGACGTCTACGGCCTGGGCGCGACGATCTTCCACCTGCTGACGGGTCGTCCGCCCTTTGCAGGACGGGAGCCCACCGAGATCCTCACGCAGGTGCTCACGAAGGCGCCGCCGGCCCCGATCCAGTTCCGGCCGGACGTCCCGGCCTCGCTCGACCGGCTCGTGGTCGAGGCGCTGTCCAAGGATCCGGCCGATCGACCCGACGGGATGAAGGCCTTCCGGAGCCGTCTCGCGGCCTGCCGGGCCGGGGCGAGCGCCGCTCCGGGGGCACGGGCGACGGTGGCTCTCTCGTCGAGTTCCGCCGGTGCGAGAACACCTGTCTCGCGATCCGGGTCCAGGGCGACCCTGGCCTCTCAGGCGCGACCGGCTTCGGCGCAGGCCGACACCCTCGTGTCGAGGGCTTCGCCGTTGCGGACGCTCAGGTGGCGGACCCTCGCGCTGACGGCGAGTCTTGCGGCAATCGCTCTGCTGGTCTGGTTCCTGGGCCGTCCCGGCGCCGCCGGACTGGCCGGCCGGCCTCAGGGAGCCTCGTCTGCAACCGGCGGTCAGCCGCCTTCCGGGCCGGGCCGCGCGTCCGGCACGAAGCCGGAAACCGACCCTGTCGCGGAACTGGCTCGGTCGCTGAGGTCGCCGCGGCCGGTGGAGCGCAGCCAGGCGGCCGCGGCGCTGGCACGGGTGCCCGGTCGGCGTTCGCTCGTGGTGCGCTGCCTGGCCCTGACGGGCGGGGAGGACCCGTACAGCGGAGAGCGGTTCGAGCCCGAGCGGGAGGCCGCGGTCCTGGACGCGCTGGTGGCAAGCCTGCGGATCACTGGCGATCCTCGGGCGGTGCTCCCGCTGCTCACGCTGTGCGACGCGGACAGGCCCGGACGAGTCGCCGAAGCCGCGATCGCCGCGGTGCGCGGGCTCTCGGGGGTCCCGAAGCTGATGGCCCCCGAGCTCGTGCCGATCTGGGCGTCGATGGAACGCTGGCAGCGGACCGCCTTCGAGCATCCCTATTCGGGACCTCGCGGGACGATGGCGCAGGGGCAGAACCCGCCGGACGAGCTGGACGTCAGAGCGGGCCAGGCTGGAATTTGCCAGTCCCAGGCCAACGACTTGCTGAACGCAAACCATCTTCCGGAGGCCCTGGCCTTGCTCTGCCGCGCGATCTGGTATCGCTCCGGGTTGACCTGGGTGTGGCGGGACTACGCCTATCAGCTGCTCTTCCGGCAGGGCCGCACGCTGGACTGCGCCCGGGTGCTCTGGACGGCGCGCCAGGCGAGCCATTCGCCGTGGGAGTGGTACGGCCCGGAGATGGCCGCGGCCGCGCACTTCTCGGGCCTGCGGTCGATGGCGACCTGGTCGCTCCGGGTCACTCTGCCCATCGGTGGATCGAACAGCGACTCTGCCAGGAGTTCGCTGGTGCGGCTCGTGGAGCTGGGCTGGGACGGAAGCGCCGACGACCTGCTGCTGGCGGCGGCAAGCCAGCAGTACGTGCCCTACCGTGGGATGGAGGGCCTGTTCGCCGCGTTCGTCGGCCTGGCGGTGATGCAAGGCGACTCGCCGGCGGTCCGTACCTTGGCCTCCAAGCTTTCCCGGCCGTCACCCGCCTGGGATTGGTCGGACGCTGCCCGCATCGCGGCCGCCGCGAGCCGGGGGGACTTCTCGGGCGCCGCGGCCCTGGCCGGCCAGGTGCTGGACCGTTGTCGCCGGGCGCGAGTCTCCGAGCCCGCGTGGGCCGCCGTGGCGGTAGCCATGGCCGGGGCCCTGCCTCTCCGCGAGGCCCGCGAGGCCTGGTTGAAGGCAGCCGTGGAGGGGGACGACGTGCGGGACTCCCTGCTCTGGTCCGCCGCCTTCCTCCGGACGCTCGGATATCCCGAGGAGGCGCTGACGGCGATCGACAAGGTCGAGGCGCTGCACCCCGACCTGCTCGTGCTCCCGACCCAGGTCCTGCCGAAACTGCGAGTCCAGGAGCAGTCGAACGAGACCTTGTGCCGGTTCCGCGTGACGATTCACAACCAGGTAGGGAAGCTGGACGAGGCCGCCGTCGCGGCACGGCGGTATGCGGCCATGCCTATCGCCGAGCGCGAGCGCTACCAGCCGCTCTGGCGGCTCTCCCGGGGCGCCTCGCCCGAGGCGGCCGCGCGGGTGGCCGCTAGCCTCGAAACCGCCTTCGCTGGTGAGGCCGCCGCTGCAAAGACGACTCGAGCGCCCGCCGCGACGCTGCGCGCCTGGGAGAACGCCTGCCTTGCCGGCTTTCATCGCGCGGCAGGCGACAGGCCGAGGGCCCGCGCCCGGCTGGCCGAGGCGGTGCGGGCGGCCGCGAGTCAGATCTACTTCGAACCCTGCGAGTTCCTGCTTCTGGAGGCGTCGCTCGAGGACGACGAAGGACACCAGGACCAGGCCCGCGCCCTGCGCAGGCTTGCCGCCGCCGCCCCCGACTGTCCGCCCACTGCCCGATTGCGGCTGCTGGCCGGAGAGGAGCAAGCCGCCGGCCGCTTCGAGGAGGCTGCCCGTCACTTGCGCCGGGCCGCGATGCTCGATCCGCTCGATTGGGAAACGCTGCTCTCGCAGGCGCGCCTCGACCGCGCCATCGGTCAGCCCGGCCGCGCCCGGGAACTGATCGAGAGGGCACGCGCTCTGGCTCGCCTATCCCTCGATCCGTCCGCCGTGCCTCTGGTTCGGGCGCTAGTTCGGGGACACTCACCTGACCTCGACTAGGTGAAACGCAAGTCTGGGTCTGCATCCATCCGAGCTCTGTGATCAGCGGGGTCAGGACAGTGTCCCCAAGTCGTGCTCATGCGGTTACTTATTCTGAAAGGCGCCCTGTCGTCACCAAGCGCCGTCCCTGACACCCGAATCCTGACACCTGAAACCTGCCCATGGCCACCGATCCCGACAGCCTGCTCGCCCGCCGCCTGCGCTACCTGGAGCGCCAGAAGGCGATGAAGCCCGAGACCGTGAACGTGCGCTTCCAGGGCGCCGCCCCAGTCGGTTCCGGGCCGGTCAACCGGCACGGGATGCCCGAGTTGCCCGCCGGTCAGCATGGGGTGAAGCAGTGGCCGGTGCTCGACCTCGGCGAGTTGCCGGAGATTCCGCTGGACGCCTGGGAGTTGGAGCTGGGCGGTCTGGTCGAGAACCCGGTCAAGCTCTCCTGGCGGGACTTCCTGGCGTTGCCTCAGGTCGAGGAGGTGAGCGACTTCCACTGCGTGACGAGCTGGAGCCGGCTGGGCAACCGGTGGAAAGGTGTGCGTTTCCGGACGCTCGCCGAGCTGGCGGTGCCCCGAGAGGAGGCCCGGTTCGTTCTCTGCACCGGTTACGATCGGGCGCCCGGCACGACCACGCCGTACACCACGAACCTGGCTCTCGAGCGGGCCGTCGAGGAGGACGTCCTGCTCGTCCACTCGTGGGAAGGCCAGCCCCTGCCGCCCGAGCACGGCGGACCGGTGCGGATGATCACCCCGAAGCTCTGGGCCTGGAAGGGGGCCAAGTGGATTCGCAAGATTGAGTTCCTCGCGCGCGAGGTGAAGGGCTTCTGGGAGGTCCGCGGCTACTCGAACACGGCCGAGCCGTGGTTCAACGACAGGTATAGCGAGTAGAGGGGTCAGGGGTTAGGGGTTAGGGGGCGGGCACGCGGCGCGCCGCCAGTGTGGCCTCGAATTCGCAGCGTCGCAGGCTGCGTCGGGTTCGGCCTGTGTCGTTGCCTGCGTCAGCATCGGAAGCGACTTTCGGCCTTCCCAACCCCCAACCCCTTACCCCCAACCCCTCCTCCTGCCGATTCTAGAAGCGGGACTCTGTCCGCGAGTCCCGCTCTTGCTGTCGCTTTCCAATCATGACGCTGCCAAACAGGCTGTTCCGATGCGCCCCGCGGGCCCTGTTCCTGGTTCTTGCCGCCGCCGGGATTCTCTCCGGCATGGCCCAGGCGGCGCCCTTCACGGTCGCGGTGACCATGAGTCCCCTGGGGCCCGGCGGCTACCTTGCAGCCGGCACCAAGGTGATCACGGCCACCTTCTCCGAGGCGGTCAATCCGTTGACCACGCCGGTGCTGGCCATCGTGCGCGACTCGGCCGCGAACGGCAACTCGCTGGCGCCGACGCTGATGGATGCGGTGGGCGGCCCCACGCCGACCACCCGCTACACCGCAACCTGGAGCATCCTGACCGACAACGGCGCCGACATCCGCGACGGCGACTCGACGGTGATGGTCTGGGGAGCCGAGGATCTGGCGGGCCGTCCCAACGAGGCGGTCACCACCGGGGCGGACTTCGTGGTGGACACCCTGGGGCCGGACGTGACCCTGGAGGTCAGCCCCACGGGGGTTGTCGGAGGGAGCGCGGTCGATGTGACCGCCACCTTCGCCGATCCGACCTCCACCCGCATCGAAGTGGCTCCGACAGTCACTCTCGTCAGCGCCGGGGCCGGCCCGGTAACCACTCTGAGCTTGCCGCCGGCCGTCACGATGATCCGGGTCGACAACCTGCGCTTCAGCGCGCGGCTGGGCCTGGCGTCCGGCCGGCAGGGCGTCGGCCGGTTCGCGGTCACCGGCGCGCTCGACCAGGCCGGCAACGCAAACCTGCCGGTTCCCTCGGGCGCGGACACCGTGCTCGTCGATACCGTTCCTCCGGTCGTGACGGCGGTGGATCTACCGGGCCGTCCGGCTTCGGTCGTTCCGGCCGGCCAGAGCGTGCTGCGCGTGACCTTCAGCGAGCCTCTCTCGACGGCTCCGGTGCTCACGGTCCGGCCCTCCACCGGTTCGGGAGGCATTGTTCCGACCACCGCCACGATGACGGCGCTCTCGGGCGGAACGCAGTGGCAGTCGGTCTTCACCGTCTCCTCGGGGCTCACGGCGACCTTCGCCGATGTCACCGTGACGGGCGGCGCCGACGCCGCCGGCAACCCGGTCACTCCGTACACGCAGCCGCGGGCCTTCGCGATCGACACAATGGCACCCGTGCTGAGGTCGATGGCCTACTCGCGCAACCCGGCCCCGGCGGGGCCGCTCGCCATCACCGCGACCTTCAGCGAGCCGCTGGCTGTTGCGCCTTCGATCGCGATCGACCGGCTGCCGGCGGGCTTCGACCCGTCGGACGCCGCCGCGACGCCGATGTCGCCGACCGTCACGGCCCCGGCCTGGCGCTCCCCCTGCCCGACCCCCCTCCCCGCCGCGGGCGGCCCCCCGGCCACCCTCGCCATGGTGACGCTCTCGGGCGGCGCGGACGCGGCCGGCAATGGTTCGACCGCGGCGACGACCACGTTTTCCGTCGACACCTCGGCCCCCACCGCGAGTTTCGCCGTGGGGCAGGCGGGCCGCACCTGGTCGGCTTCAGGGCCGGCCCTGACCACGGGCCCGGCGACCATCACTCTGACGTTTACCGAGGCGATCGCCTCGGCGCCCAGGCTGACGGTCGTCCGCTCGGCCGCCGCGGCCCTGACGCTCGTGCCGGTGGCGCTGGACGTCACCCGCACCGTCGTCACCGCGACCTACACCGTTCTGCCGGCCGATGGCGCGACGGTCTTCGACGGGCCGGTCGACGTCACCGTCACCAGTGCCTCCGACGCCGCGGGGAACGCCGTGGCCGCGCCGGTCGCGACGCGCTTCCAGGTCGACACCGCCGCCCCGGGCGTATGCCTGAGCTGGGCGCGCGGCCGCAGCTTCTCCTGCGCCTCGTCGCCGGCCACCGTGGCGGTCACGCCCGGTGTGCTCGCCGTGACCGCCACCTTCAGCGAGCCGCTCCCGGCCACGGCTGCGCCGCTCCTCGACTTCGCTTCCGCCGGCCCTTGCCTGGCCGGCCAGCACGCCGTCCCGATGACCCGAGTCTCCACCTCGACGGTCTGGGTCGCCAGCTTCACCATCGCCGCCGGCTGCAACTCGCTTCCCGGCGGCGACCCGGTCACGATGACGCTCAGCGGCGCCGCCGACTCGGCCGGCAACAGGATCGCCGCTTTGCCGGTCCGGTTCCTGGTGGACGGCACCCGGCCCGCTCTCGCTAGCTTCACCTCCAGTTCGCTCACGACCCACGTGCCCGCCGGCACTCTGGTCCTCACGGCCACGTTTGTCGAGCCGCTCTCCTCGCCGCCCGCCCTCACCGTCAATCGTCCGCCGGCCGCGACCTCGACCGGCGACCTCTCGGCCGTCGCGATGACCCCCGCTTCCACCAACCCGGCGACCGCCCTGACCTGGACCGTGGCTTACCCAGTCCTGCCGGCGCTCGCCCCGGGCATCCTCGACAGCGAGCCGGGCGCCCCGCTCACGACCCTCCTGGTCGTTGCGACCGACCCCGCCGGCAACTCCTCGTCGCTTCGTCCCAACTTCCAGGATCCAGCCTTGCCCGCGGCCGCCCGCGGCGCGCAGTTGCCGGCCACCACCGCCGGATCTGCCGTGAACGCCGGCTTTCAGGTGGACACGACCGCGCCCTCCATCGCCTTCAGCTTCAGCCGGGCCGATGCGACCGGCACAAGCCGAACCGGCGTCACTCGGCCGGTCGACCCGGATTTCGTTCGCGCCGGCTTCCTCGACATCACGGCAACGTTCACCGACGCCGTCGCCACCTCCTCGGGGTTGCTGCCGGTGCGGCTGACCGCAACCTCCGTCGCGCTCGGCACCGTCGCCTGGACCACGGCGATGGGCGCGGGCGGAAGCGCGGGCGCCTACCTCCACTCGCGGCTCGTGACGGGCCTCGAGGCGGGGACCTACCAGCTCGCGATCGCCGCGGCCGACCTGGCGGGCAATCGTGCGACCGTCAGCGGACGCTCGGCCTACAGCGTCGACGCCGTCGCGCCCCGGGAAGCCTCCTTCAACCTGCTGCCGTCTCGCCCGGTCGGGGCCACGCTCACGCCCACGGTGGTGGGACAGCGCAATCCCTCGACTCCGCCGGTCGCGCTCTCGAGCGGCCCGGTGACGGTCGTCGTCACCTTCAACGAGCCGATCGCGGTCACCGCCTCGGTCGCGGGCCTGGTCCCGGCGCCGCTGACGCCGACCGTCGAGCTGGTGCGTCCCCGCGACGGCCCGGGCTCCACCGCCACGTCGACCACGCGCTGGCCGCTGAGCCCCACTGTCCCCGCCGGTTCGCTCGCCGCCACGGTCTGGACGACGGTGATCGCCGTGCCTGGCCGCGGCCTCCCCGACTACGAAGACGGCTACTCGACCTGGACTCTGACGACCTGCGTCGATCGGGCCGGCAACAGCTTCACTCCCCGTATCCACGAGGCGGTCATCGACACGCTGCCCCCGGTCCTGCGCCTGCCCGAGCCGGCCGGCTCTCTCACCGCGGGCAACAGCGTTCGCGTCGTGGGCTCGGCCTCGGATCTGACCGGCGCGGCGGTCCAGCTCTCGCTCCTGGGCTCGGCCCTCACCGCCGCCACGACCGTCACGGCGCTCCTGCCGGGCTTCGACCTCACTCTCGGTCCGTTGCCCTTCGTTCCGCCCTCCGATCTCTCGGGTCTGCAGCTGTTGCTGCGGGCCGTCGACCCGGCCGGCAACGTGGCCACTCTGCGGGTCGGCGCCCAGGCCCTCGACACCGACGGCGACGGTCTGCCCGACGACTTCGAGGCCCGCGCCACGCAACTGCGCGACGGCGCGCCCACCATCACCGGCCTCAGTCCGGGCGGCGACGACGACGCCGACGGCCTGTCGAACCTCCAGGAGTACCGGGCCGGCACGGACCCGGAGCGGGCCGACACGGACGATGACGGGGTCGACGATGCGCTCGAACTCGCCGCGTCGGGTCAGGCCGGCGCCGCGTCGAATCCGCTCGATCCGGGCGATGCTCGCCCCTCGGCTCGCCTGGTTCGGCTGCCGCCCTCCGTGCCGATGGCCCCGCAGATCGTCGCTCTCGACGGCCGGGCCAGCCGCGACCCCCGCTCGCGGACGCTCGGCTATCTCTGGACCGTTCTCGCCGCTCCCGCGGGCGCAGCCGCCGATCCGTTCCTCGGCACGTCCGAGCGCTCCCCCGTGGGCTACGCGAGGCTCACGACTCCGGGTGCCTACGCCTTGGCCCTGACGGTCGGCAACGGCAGCACCTTCCGCTCGCCGCCCTCGACCGTGGTCAACGTGGCGATCGAGGATGTCGCCCCCCGGGCCAGCGCCGGTGCTCCGCTCGTCTTCGAGGCCACGTCGTTGCCGCTCTTGACGCGCCTCGACGGCGCTGCCTCGATCGACGACAACGGGCAGGCGCTGACCTTCGCCTGGCGGCTAGCCGCGAATCCGGGCGGCGGAGCCAGCCTGTCGGCCGACGTCACCGGCGCGACCCCATTGCTGCGCGTCACGGCACCCGGCTCGTATGCCGCGGAGCTGACCGTCACCAGCGGAGGGGAGGCGACCTCGGCCGCCCGTTCGTCCGTGGCCACCGCCTGGGTCGTCGTGCACGGACCGGTCGATCCGGCCACGGGAACCATCCCGGCCGGGACCGGCTCCTACGCTCCCGTCGCCCGCGCCGGCGCCGACCAGCGGCGCGTCACGACAGCCCCGGTATCCTCCGTCGACCTGACGCTCGTCGGCCACGACAGCGTGGACCCGCAGAACCCGACGGTCGATCCGCTCAGGCCGACGCTCGACTTCTTCTGGACGCAGCTCTCGGGCCCCGCCGCGGCCGTGTTCCAGCCCGATGCTCGCGGCATCGCGGCCGGCTCCGCCGCCTCCAGCGTCGACCCACGAGTGCGGCTGACGGCGCCCGGGCGTTACGTCTTCGGCCTGTCGGTGCGCCGGGCCGGGTATCCCGACCAGACGAGCGCCATCGACTCGGTGACCGCGGAGTGGAGCCGGCTCGACGCGGCGACAGGCTATGGCCCCGCGGCCGATGCCGGTCTCGACCGCACCGTGAGCGGGTTTGACGCGGCCGCGCCGCCCGTCGTCGAACTCAACGGTACGGCAAGCCGACCGTCGCCGCAGACCGGGGGAAGGCTCGTCTACCGCTGGACGCAGGTCCGCCGGGGCCCGTTCGACCTGACCCCGCAGGCGGCGCTCGACGATGCGTCCTCGCCCCGACCGGTGCTCGTTCCGCCCGCCCCGGGCGACTACCGCTTCGAGCTGAGCGTGAGCGACCTCAATGGGATCGAGAGCCTGCCCGACAGCGTGCTCGTCCAGGTGCGTTCTCCCCTGTCACGCGAAGGCATCGTCGTCTCGGCCCGTGCCTACGACCCAGCCTCGCGCACGCTCTCCTACAGTCGCCCCGCGAGGATTGAATCGGCCGCGGGTCCGCTCGTGACGCTAGATGCCAGCGGTGCCTACGGAGCTGGCGCGCTGACCTATCGCTGGCGACAGCTGTTCGAGCACTCGACGGCCGCGCCGGTCGCGCTCTCGCCGGTCGCCGGCGCCCCGTCACGGGTCACGTGCCGGCCGGTCGTCAGCGGCAACTCCCGATTTGGCGTCACCGTCACCGACGGCACCATTTCGGCGGAGGCCGGGCTGGTCGTCCCGGTCGACGACTGGCGCGCCGGCCGCAACGCCGGCGTGACTCCGCAGGTTTCGTACCCGGCGGTGGTGTCGACCGCCTCCGACCGATTGACGGCGGTGACCCTGGACGCCTCGGGCTCCTTCGACAGGGACCGCGACGTTCCGGGCCGCTCGGGCTATCCGGTGTCCTATTCCTGGCGCCAGGTGGGAGGCCCGGCCCTGCTCGACTTCGATCGGAGCGCGGCGCGGCCCGAACTGGGCCTGCCAGCGGGCGCCCATGGGACGTTCACCTTCGAACTGACGGTCGACGATCTCCAGGACGCGGTGCTGGTCCAGGGGATCGCCTTCGAGGCCCGCCCCGCGTCGTCGACCTCGGCTGCTTCCACGGCCGACCTGGGGACCGGAGCAGGGGAGGGGGGCAGCTTCGGCGGCTGCAGCCTGGGCACGACGGGCGGCGCCGCGACGGCGGCCGACATGCTCGTGATGATGATGGCCCTTGGGTGGCTCGCCTGGCCGCACCGGCGGCGGGGCGACCGAGGTGACTTGCGATGAACAGGTGCTGCGTGAAGGTCCTCCTCGCCGCGATGTTCCTGGCGTTCGCGGCAACCGCCGTCCGGGCG
>CAZSVK010000190.1:5673-10877 GCA_964610245.1 uncultured bacterium | reverse complement strand
GCTCGCCCTGGGCGCCGACAAGGCGGGTCATCTGTGCGACGCGGCCTTCGAGGGCGGAGACTCCCTCACCAACGCCCGCGCGCTCGCCGCGGCGCTGAAGAAGGCCGGTCCGTTCGACCTGATCCTCGCGGGCCGCGAGGCCTCCGACGACGGCATGAGCGCCGTGGGGGCCGCAATCGCCGAGTTCCTCGGCGTGCCCCAGGCCTCCGAGGTCAAGAAACTGGAGCTGGCGGCTGACGGCAAGACGGCCGTGTGCTACTCGGAAGTCGAGGGCGGCACCGCGGTCGTCGAGATCGCGCTGCCCGCGGTCGTGACGGCGCAGAAGGGCCTGAACGAGCCTCGCTACGCCTCTCTCAAGGGCATCATGGCGGCCAAGAAGAAGGAACTCTCGACGCTCACCGCCGCCGACCTGGGGCTGGGCGCCGACAGCGTCGGGAAGGCCGGCTCGAAGATCGAGATCCTCAAGCTCGAGCCTCCGCCGCAGAAGCAGACCGCCGGCAAGATCCTCAAGGATCTGGAGGCCGTGCCTGCCGCCCAGGAACTGGTGCGGCTGCTGCGTGAGGAAGCCAAGGCGGTCTGACGACGCGCCCGCTTCGGATCCGTTCCATCTGACCATCTGCTTCAGCCGTTTCAGCGCTGGCGCCCTCGCGGCCCTGGCGCCCTCCGGGAGGATCAATCATGAGTTCCGATATCTGGGTAGTCGTGGAGCATCGCGCCGGGCAAGTTCGGCGCTCGACCTTCGAGGCTCTGGGCGTGGCGGCCAGGCTGGCCGCGGATGCCGGCGGCAAGGCTGTCGCGATACTGCTGGGTCACGACGTCGGCAAGGCGGTCGAGGATCTCGGCCGTTTCGGCGCAGCCAAGATCTGCTGGGTCGACGATGCCGCGCTGTCGGTCTACTCGACCGGCGGCTACGCGAGCGCCATCGCTGAGCTGGCCCGCAAGGATGTGCCGGTAGCGATCCTGCTCGCGTCGTCCGGGCAGACGCACGACCTGGCGCCGCGGCTCGCAGCCAGGCTCGACACCGGGCTCCTGCCCGACTGCGTCGACCTGAAGTGGGAGGGTGGCGCCGTCATCGCCAAGCGGTACGTCAACTCGGGCAAGGCGCTTGTCACGGCCAAGGTGAAGAGCGCGCCGGCAATCCTGACCACGCGCCCCAAGGTGTTCGATCTGCCGGCCGAGCGGGTTGCCATCGCCCAGGTCGACAAGGCGACGGTCGCCCTCGACGCCGCGCAGTGCTTCGGCAAGGTCAAGGAGTACCAGCAGCCGGCGGCGGCCAAGCTCGACGTGACCGAGGCCGACATCATCGTCAGCGGCGGCCGCGGGATGAAGGGCGCCGCCGAGTTCGCGATCCTGGAGGAACTGGCGGCGGTGCTAGGTGCGGCCGTGGGCGCCTCGCGAGCCGCGGTGGACGCAGGCTGGCGCGACCACTCGACCCAGATCGGGCAGACCGGAAAGGTGGTCACGCCCAAGCTGTACATTGCCGCCGGCATCTCCGGCGCGATCCAGCATCTGGTGGGCATGAACAACTCGAAGGTCATCGTGGCCATCAACAAGGACCCCGACGCGCCCATCTTCAAGGTGGCCGACTACGGGGTCGTGGGCGACCTCTTCCAGGTCGTGCCCGCGATGACGGCCGAGTTCAAGAAGGTGCTCGAGAAGTAGGTCGCCGGGTCAACCGCGCGTCGCCGCGAGGCCGTCTTCCGAGCTGCTCGGCCAGCTCCAGCAAGGCCTCGTCGGCGTCGCACTCCAGCCGCCGTGCCAGCTCTGCGTGGCCGGCGGCTGCGAGTTCCTCGGCCAGTTGCACGCTGAAGGCGTGCCAGTCGCCGAGCCGTAGCAGCAGCCCGGTCTCCTGCACAGGGTCCATCTTCGTCCTCCGGGGCCGGGTCGTTTCTCCGGCGCCCGCGGCCAGGCTAGTCCCCTTGCCCGCTGCCTCGGCCTGACACCGGCTCACACCGGCTGACGTCGCCCCGGGCCGAGGAGTATGATGCTTGCGGCATGAGAAAGAGCGTGCGAAGAGGACAGAGCATCGTCGAGTACGTGCTGATCCTGTCGCTGATGGCCTGCATCATTCTGGGGACGGCGGTGGCCATCGGCGCCGCCGTGCGAGGGAACCTGCAGAAGTCGGCGCACGCGACGCGGTGACCCTCGCGGGCCTCGTGCCTCACGGCTCGGTCGGCGGCTTCTCGACGCCTCGGTGGCAGAGATAGCAGGTGGCGCGGGCACCGTTCGGCTGGTTGAAGAACTGGGCGTTCAGGGCGTCGACCACATCGAGCATCTGGCGGGCCTTGCGCTTCTCGGGCTTCTCGTCGGATGCGTAGTCGTCACGCAGGTGGCACTTGTCGCAGTTGACGCCCAAGGCGGCGCAGAACTGCTTCATCCGGCGGTAGAACTCTTCCTTCGAGAGCGACTTGAGCTTCTGGACGTTCTGGAAGTCGCCGACGTCGTCTGCCCGGCCGGCATGTGGCAGGCAGAGCGCCGTGGCCAGGAGCGCCAGGGCGGCCAGGGCGGGGAGCCGCCAGGCGCGGCGCGCTATCACGGGAGACCCCGGCGGACCAGTTCCTTCCGAACGGCGTCGAGCCGGACCTCGAGGGTCGCCTTGCGGTTTCGCAGGCCCACGAGCCTCGACTTCACGGGGCATTGCGGCGCGTGGGCGGTGTCGGCGAGCGCCTCGAGCGGGAGAGTGGCCGCGAACTCCGTGAGGTCGCCCACCACGTCGGCGAGTTCGTGTTCCCGGAGACGTCGCTCGGTGAGCAGGTTCGCCGGCGACATGCGATAGACGGAGGGCAGGCCGGCCATGACCCCCTTCTCGACCACTCCGGTCTGGGCCGCAGAGGGCCCGGCGGGAGGGGCGGCCTGGAGGATACCCGCGAGGAGCAGGCCGGTGGCAGAAACCAGCAGCAGCCGGATGGGGAGGTGCGCGTGGATTCTCATACTCTCCACTCTATACCACCTGGGCCCCCCTCGGGAAATCCACGACGCCGGATGTGCGGCTCGGAATGGTGTAAACTGAATTCGAAGCCAGCGGAGGACCGATGCAGAAGGGAATCATTCTCGTAGTCGATGACGAAGAGCGAATACTCGAGCTGATCCGCAACATCTTTGTGCCCCAGTACGAGGTGCTCACCGCCGGCTCGGGGCCGGAGGCGCTGGAGGTGCTGTCGAAGCAGCTCGTTCATGTCATCCTGGCCGACTATCACATGGAGGGGATGACCGGCAGCGAGCTGCTGGTCAAGGTGCGCGAGCAGTATCCGGAGATCGTTCGGTTGCTGATCACGGGCTATCCGGACATCGACGCTCTCGCGGACGCCATCAACCGGGGCCAGATCTACGGCTACATCCGGAAGCCCTGGGAAGTCGGCGAGCTTCGCATCTTCGTGAAGCAGGCTTACGACCGCTATCTGGTGATGGAAGAGAACCGGAACCTCACCCGGGAGCTGCGCAAGGACAACTTCTCACTCCACAACATCATCCAGAGCCTGGTGTCGGGCCTGATGGTCGTCGACACCGAGATGAAGATCTACCTGATCAACCCGGCGGGCGCGAAGCTCTTCGGGCTCGAGGCGGCGCAGGTCCGGCGCTGCCAGGTGACTGACTTCCCGCAGCTGGCGCCGTTGCTGCCCATCATCAGAGAGACGCTGAGTTCGGCCCGCAACCTCGACTACCAGGAGATCGAGATGCAGGCGGACGGCGAGACCCGGATGATCGGATTCGGGACGACGCTGGTCGGGTTTGGCACCCACCCGCTGCTCGGCGACGACGAAAGCGTCCAGGGCGTGATCGTCCTCTGTCGCGACATCACCGAGAAGAAGCGGCTCGAGGAGCAGCTCATCCACTCCGAAAAGCTCGCCGCCATCGGTCTGCTGGCCGGTGGTGTGGCCCACGAGATCAAGAACCCGCTCTCGGTCATCCTCGGCTACACCGAACTCCTGCTGGACACCAAACCCGACGAGAAGATGCTCTCCGACAGTCTTCAGAAGATCCAGAAGCAGGCCGAGCGGTGCCGCTCGATTGTCGGCAACCTTCTCAAGTTCTCCCGCAAGTCCGACGTCGACATCGTCCCGATCAACGTCAACCAGACGCTCACCGAGACGCTCGAGCTGCTGGGCAAGCAGTTGCTGGTTCAGAACATCCGCGTGCTGACCGAGTTCTCCTCGCTGCTCCCGCCCTACTGGGGCAACGAGAGCGAGTTGCAGCAGATCTTCTTCAACCTGATCGTCAACGCCAAGGACGCGATGGAGAAGACCGGCGGGGCCCTGACCGTCAAGACGGTCAACGCCGACACCTACCTCCGGATCGTCATCCAGGACACCGGGCCGGGGATTCCGCCCGACGTCCAGAAGCGCATCTTCAACCCGTTCTTCACGACCAAGGGGCCCGGAAAGGGAACCGGTCTGGGGTTGTCGATCGTCCAGAACATCATCGAAAAGTACCGGGGCACCATCACTCTCGACTCGCGAGTCGGGGAGGGGACGGCCTTCCACATCACGCTGCCCAAGAACGAGCAGGGCTCGGTCAAACCCCGCTCGGAAGAGGCCCAGCTCGTCGCGGAAGATCAGGAACGGTTGCGCGTGATGCTGGTTGACGACGAAGACGACATCCGGTCGCTCTGCAAGGAGATCTTCCTCAACGACAACCACATTGTCACCGAGTTCGCCTCCGGCTTCGATGCCATCGACGCCGTCAAGACCGACAAGGTCGACATCGTCTTCCTCGACCTCAAGATGCCCAAGATCTCCGGCATCGAGACCTTCAAGCGGATGAAGACGATCGTTCCGGGCCTCCCGGTCGTCATCGTCACCGGCAGCCTGGAAGATTCGATGGCGAAAGAGGTCTTTGGCCTCGATGCCTTCGACATCATCGACAAGCCGTTCAAGGTGGCCGACCTGAAGAAGGTCATCAAGAAGTTCCACCTGCTCAAGGGCAAGCGGAATAGCCAGTAGGCAGGGGCTAGGGGTTGGGGGTTGGGGGTTAGGGGTTAGGCACCAGGCACGCGACCGCACGGCAGGCTGCCGTCCCTCAGAGCAGCGTCTCCGAAGCGGCGTGACCCAGCCGTGCATACGCCGGCAACCGTCTGGTTCCTGGGCTTCAGGGGGGCAGCGTGGCTGTACGGTGCCTAACCCCCAACCCCTAACCCCTAACCCCCAACCCCCGTCTTCTATCCCAGCATCGAAAGGCCGAAGATCGCCGCCAGGCCGATCATCAGG
>CAZSVK010000190.1:0-5663 GCA_964610245.1 uncultured bacterium | reverse complement strand
AGGGGTTGGGGGCTGGGGGTTAGGCTCCGTACAGCCACGCTGCCCCCCCCGAAGCCCAGGAACCGGGTGGTTGCCGGCGTGTGCGCGGCTGGGTCACGCCGCTTCGGAGACGCTGCGTTGCGGGACGGCAGCCTTCCGTGCGGTCGCGGCCCCGGTGCCTAACCCCCAACCCCTAACCCCTAACCCCTGTCTTCTATCCCAGCATCGAAAGGCCGAAGATCGCCGCCAGGCCGATCATCAGGCCCAGCAAGCCCTGGCGCAGGCGCTTCTTCGCGCTCTCGAGCTGCGGCGCGGCCTGAGTCGCGGGTGACGGCTGCACCGAGGGGCGGGCGGCCACCGGCAGGCTCAGCGCGGCGTTGACCGCGGCCATCGCGTCGACCTGGCCGATGCCGAATCGCGTGTCGAACCCGGCCGGCCCCAGGTCGTTGGTGGTCGTGCGCAACAGGTTTTCCAGCTCCTGGGCGGTCGCGGAGGGCCGGGCCTGCTTGAGCAGCGCCACCAGGCCGGCCACGTGGGGGCACGCCATCGACGAACCGCTCAGCCCCTGGAACTTGCCGCCCGGCATCGCGCTCAGGATGCTGCCCCCGGGAGCGCACAGGTCGGGCTTCTGGTAGGTCACTCCGTTCCAGGTCGTGTTGCCGCCGGTCGAGAACTGGGAGGCGCCGCCATTCGCGTCGGTCGCGCCGACGGCCAGCGCGGTGGGATACCCCGCGGGGACGCTCTCGCTGTTGGCCCCGCCGTTGCCCGAGGCGAAGACCGGCAGGATGTTGCCGTCGCGCCAGGCCTGCACGGCGTCCCAGAAGAAGGTCTCCTCGGCGCCGAGCGACTTGAGCACCTTGCGCTCGACGCCCCAGGAGTTGCTGACGCAGACGGGGCGATCGTCGGTGGCGGGGTTGCCGTCGGGGTCGAGCATCCACTGCATCGCGGCCAGGAGCGTGCTGAGCTGGCCAGCGCCGCGCGCGTCGAGCGCCTTGGCGACGACCAGCCGTGCGCCGGGGGCGACGCCGAGCCCGCCGGAACCGCAGAGGATGCCGGCCGTGTGGGTGCCGTGGCCCTCGTCGTCATAGGCCTCGGCGCGGCCGTTGACGAAATCGCGGAACCGGAGCACGCGGCCCGCGAGCGAGGGGTGCAGCGCATCCACGCCGGTGTCGATATGTCCGACGACGACGCCATTGCCGCGGAAGCCGTGGACGTCCCACACGCGATCCGCGCCCAGCTTCGAAATGCCCCACGCGCTCGCCTCGCCGGGCTGGCCGGCGGCGCTCAGTTCGTGAACAGGGACCACCTGGATGCGAACGTCGCGGTAGACCGCCTCGACATCCGAGCGGCTCGCCATCTCGCGCACCAGCTCGGGCGTGGCCTCGACGCAGACGGAGTTCGCGATCCAGAGTTCGGTCGGCCGGGGAGGGACCGCGCTGCCGCCGAGGACGGAGGCTCGCGGAGCCGCGGGCCCCTTCGGCTCGGCGGCCGTCGAATGGCCGGCCAGGAATTGCAGGAACTCGCTCGCGGATCGGCGGGCTTCCTCGCGCCGCACCGCCAGCCGTGAGGCCCAGCTCGAATCGGTGAACTGGCTGGCCACCGCCACGTCGCGACGGCCTCGCATCCGAACGATGACCTTGAGCGGCCCTTCGGCGCTCTGCAGCATCTGCTGCAGGGCCGGCGTCACCTTCTGCCGGCGAGTCATCTCGGGCTCCTGCGCCGTGGCCGAGCTGGCGAGCAGCACGGCCGGGAGGATTGTCAGGAGCAGGAGCGTTCGGATCATGGGGGATTTGGCGTCGCTGCGAGGTGCATGAATTATTCCAACTCGCGCGAGAAACGTCAAGCAGGAGAATCCCTCTAGCCACGGGCCATGCCTGGCAGGTAAACTCGCCTCGATATGGCGCAATGGCTTCGTCGATGGTTGCGGCGGCTAGCGATCCTCGCGCTCCTGGCGGCGATGGCGGCCGGCGGCTGCCGGTTCCTGCTCGACAAGTATCTATCGCCAGAGTTTCTGCTGGCCCAGGCGCAGCAGCTGGCGGGGCCGGGCTTCCCCGGGAAGCTGCAGCTCCAGAAGGTGGCTTTCGAATTCCCCGACGCCCTGCGTCTGGAAGGCGTGCTCCTCACGATGCCGCCGGTGCTCGACAAGCCGCTGTTCCAGGCGGTGACCGTCACCGTCCAGGTGAACGTGAGCGCCCTGCTCGAGGGGCGGTACGCGCTGCGGGCGCTGAAGGTCCACGAATTCAAGACGCACTTGCACCGGGCGCCTGACGGCACGACCAACGTCCCTGGCGTGGTGCTGCGCGCCGCTCTGCCTCCCGAACTGCCGCGAGCCCTGCTGGTCACGGTGGCCGTCGAAGCGCGCGGCCCCTTCTCGATCGAGAACATCGAGCTGCACCAGGGCCAGGCGACCTTCGACGACATGCTCTCGGGGCAGTCGGGTCGGGCCGACAAGCTCGAGGGGCAACTCTCCTTCGACGGCCGTCAGGTCCGCGTCGGCGCGCTCACCGGCGTCGCCCTGGGCAGCATCCCGTTCAAGGTCTCGGGTCAGGCCGCCGTGGCGGCGCCGCACGCCGGCGACCTGCTCGTCGAGGTTTCCGGCGTCGATCTGGCAATGCTCCAGGAGCGGGTACCCCGCCTCAACGGCATCCGCGCGCTCGGCATCAAGTTCGAGGGAGGGCTCGAGACCCAGACGCAGCTCAAGGGCGATCTCCGGCAGGTCGACTCGTCGAGCCGCCTCACCGCCACCAAACTGGCCATCCAGGATCCGATGTTCACGCGCAGCCACCTGTGGCTGCCGGCGGTGACGGGCAAGCTGGGTCTGCGCAATCAGCCGGGCCAGGGCTTGAGCGCGGAACTGGACCTGGCCTCGGACAGCCTCACCGTGAAGTCGGTGTCGGAGGCGCCTCTGGCGGTTGTCTCGGGTGTCGTGGTCGGGCTCGACCTGGCGTGGCCCCGGATCAAGGTTCGCTCGGTGCGCGGCCGCCTGGGCGGAGGCGTGTTCGACGTGAAGGGCTCCCTCGAAGGCCTGATGCCCCATCTCGAGGTGCAGGCGAGTAACCTGAACCTCGGGCCGTTGCTGGGCCAGGCGGGCCTGGCCGGAGCCCGTCCCTGGCTGGGACAGCTCACCGTCGAGTCCTTCAACGGCAACTTCGCGTTCGAGGAATTCCGCTGCGCTCCCGGCGTCTTCCGGATCGCCCGGGATTCGGTGCTGACGCTCAATGGCGCCATGCGACCGGGCCGCGACGGCTACGAGCCCGCTGGAGTCTCCGGCAACGCCGAGGTGCTGGCTCCCATCTTCGCCCAGGTGACCGGAGTGGCCAACCCGGCCTCGCTTGGTGGCAAGATGTCGGTCCGATTCACCGCCGAGACGACCGGGTTCACAGCCGAGATCCGGACCCAGGATCTGGTGCTGGCGGGGATTCCGGAACTGCGTTTCCGGGCCCTGGCCGCCGCCGTCCGCGGGTTGATGCTCCGGAACGGGCCAGCGCCGGTGACGCCCTGGTCGGCCAATCTGAGGGCCGGCGAGTTCACCCTTTTCTGGCCGCAGTTGCTCAAGGGGATGGGTATCCCTCTGGAGGGGCCCGTTCCGATGGCTTCCGGCGAGGCGCTGCTCACCAGCGATCTGCAAGGCCTGCACCTGTGGAACCTGCGCCTCGTGAGCCCGAAGATCGTCCTCTCGGGACGGCTCGACATCGGCTCCGCCCGGACTCTCTCGGGCGAACTCACGGGCCAGGCGTTCGCCGCGCCCGGCATGCCGCTCCCGCCTGTGCGCGCCGCCGTTTCCGGGACGCTCGACGCCCCCGTGGTCGTGCCCCGATGATCACGCTCAAATCGATTCGTAACATCCCTCGAATCGGGGACATCACCGGCGTGCTGGTGCGCCACGGTCTCGAGCACTTCGCCGAACACCTGGGGCTGCCGATCTACCAGAAGCTTCGTACGCTCATCGCGGGCCCCGCTTCGCCGGAGCTACAACTGTCGCTTCCGGTGCGGCTGCGGAGCGTGTTCCAGGATCTCGGCCCCACCTTCATCAAGTTCGGGCAGATCCTCTCGACGCGCCACGACCTCATCCCCGAGGAGTTCATCCTCGAGTTCTCGCAACTGCAGGACTGCGTGCCGGCCATGCCCTACGAGCGGGTCCGGACGGTCGTCGAAGCCGAGCTGCACCAGCCGCCCGAGAAGCTCTTCGAGTCTTTCGAGCAGCAGGCCTTCGCCGCCGCTTCGATCGGGCAGGTGCACCGGGCGCGCTTGCACGACGGCACCGACGTCGTGGTGAAGGTGCAGCGAGAAGGCATCGACGAGATCATCCGTTCGGACCTCGACATCCTGTTCTATCTGGCTCACCGCCTGGAGCAGTCGGAGCTGGTGGATGTCTCGACGTTCGACCCGGTCGGCATCTGCGAGGAGTTCGCGCGCTCGATCGTCCAGGAACTCGACTACGTCCGGGAGGCCCAGAACATCCTGACCTTCGGGCGGAACTTCGCGACGGTGCCGAACGTGAAGATCCCGGCGGTCTATCTCGACTACTGCACGCACCGCGTGCTCTGCATGGAATTCGTGCGGGGTGTGCGCGGCAATCGCATCGACCGTAGCACGGTCAACGGTCGTGCGCTCGCCGAGATCGGCGCGCGGGCGGTGCTCCAGCAGGTGTTCAAGGACGGCTGCTTCCACGCCGATCCGCACCCGGGCAACATCCTGGTCCAGGATGGCGGCACCATCTGCTTCCTCGACTTCGGGATGGTGGGACGGCTGTCGCTGAAGATGAAGGACAACATCTCGCGGCTGCTGATCTCGCTCATCAATCGCGACTACGACGCGCTCGCGCGCGAGCTGGTCTACATCGGCGAGCCGGCACAGGAGATCGACCTGGACCGCTTCAGCATGTCGCTGATGGACACGCTGGATCCGTACTACGGCGTGGCGCTCAGGCAGATCGATCTGGGCCTGATGATCCGGAGCATCACGAGCCTGCTGATGCGGCACCAGCTCAAGCTGCCGGCCAACTACGCCATGATGCTCAAGGCGCTCATCAGCATCGAGAGCATGGCCAAGTCGATGGACCCTGACTTCGACCTGATGAAGGAGGCCCGGCCCTTCGTCGAGGAGCTGGTCATCGACCGCTGGAAGCCGCAGCGCCTGATGAAGGACGCCCACCTGGGGCTGCTCGACTTCACGTTCTTCATGAAGCGCACGCCCCAGCAGCTGGCGCGCGTGTTGAACAAGATGCAGCACGGCAACTTCAGCATCGAGTTCGTCCACCGTGGCCTGGATCCGCTCTCCAGCACGCTGGACAAGCTCTCGAACCGGCTGTCGTTCGCGCTGGTCATGGCCGCGCTCATCATCGGCTCGTCGACGATCATGACCACCAACATCCAGCCCATGCTGTTCGGCTATCCAGGCCTGGGCGTCGTGGGCTATCTGGCTGCCGGCTTCCTCGGCTTCTGGCTGGCCATCGGTATCCTGCGCAGCGGCCGGCTGTGACAGAGGCTTGGGGCCGGAGGCTCGAGGCTCCGAATTGCGGGCCATGGCCTCAGCGGCACTCTTTGGGACTCTTGCTCGATGGCGGGAACAAGACTCACTCCGGACATCGGGGGGGCCAGGGGAGAACTTCTCCCCTGGCTAGGGTTCGGGAGCAGCGCTCCCGTCAAGGCCATGTTCCGCGAAAAACCCGGCCACCCCTCACG
>CAZSVK010000189.1:0-10879 GCA_964610245.1 uncultured bacterium | reverse complement strand
TGGTCCAGGGCCAGGCTTTCAGCGCCTCGGTGGTCGTGACCAACACCGGACAGGCGACGGCCGACCTCACGTCGACCTCGCTCACGTTCAGTGGCAGCGGAGTGACGGCCCTGCCCAGCGGCACCAACCCGCTGACGCTGGCCGGGAACGTCAGCTCGACCTTCGTCTACTCGGTCACCGCCGGACTCGCGGCCGCGGCCGGTGCGCGCACGGCGCGCCTGACCGTGCTGGCGAAAGACCAGAACAGCAACCTGGACGTGAGTCTCCTCGACCTGGCTCTCACGCCGCAGATTTCGTTGGCCCAGCGGCCGGCTCCGGCCGCCGGGACCTTCACGGCGCCGGCGAAGGTGTCGCAGGGCCAGACCTTGGTCGTCAGCGTGGTCGTGACGAACACGAGCGACCAGCAGATCGCTCTCACCTCCACGTCGCTCACCTTCAGCAGCGCCGGCCTGAGCGCCACCCCGCGCGAGTCGAATCCGCAGACGCTGGCCGGAGGTGGCAGCGCGACACTCACCTACACGGTCACGGTCGGGTCCGGGGCGGCGACGGGTGCGTCTACCGCCAGCCTGACGGTCCTGGCAACGGATCTGGCCACGCAGAATGACGTGAGTCTGCTCGCTCAGACGCTGTCCTCTCAAGTCCTCGTGCAGACCGTGCCCAGACTTCAGGTCACCGCGATCTCGCCCTCGGAGGCCGTGGTGAACCGGGGACAAAGGGGCCTCCCTGTCGTCGTGACCATAGCCAACACAGCCTCAACCGATACCGGGGCCGACCTGACCGCAATCTCGGCCTCCCTGCAGTCGTACGGCCTTCTGGCGATCCCGTTGGCGGGGAACCCGACCACGGTGGCGGCGGGCGCCAGCGCCAGGCTGACCTTCACCGTCGAAGTGCTCGGCTCGGCCAGGTTCGGGTCGATGCAGCTCTCGGTGACTGCCACGGGCAAGGATATCAACACGGGCTGGGACGTCGTAACCGACCCGCCCACGGGCGCTGCCACGTGGACCGTGGCGGTTCCGATTCCGCTCACTCTGTCGGCGTTCCGGTGGGGACCGGCGGCGGCCGGGGGAACACTCCGGCGCGGGGACACGGCCCAGCTCTCCGCGACCGTCACAGCCGGCGAGACGGAACCGGTATCCCTGACGCAGCGCCAGCTCGTCTTCTCTGCCGGAGGTCCAGCACCCGGTCTGTTCTATTCCGAAGCTCCGGCGAATGCGACCACGCTGGTGGCGGGCCAGCCGATCACGCTGACGTTCGACGTAACCGCGGCGTTGACTGCATCGTCGCTCGGCACGGCCCGCAGCGTCCGCATGGTGGTCGGGGGCCAGTCGGGCGGCAAGGCCGTCCAGACCAGTGCGACCACCCAGCTTCAACTGGCGAACTGCCCGCCGACGGCGCTCATCGCACCGGCCCCGGTGGGCACTCGCCTGGTCCCCGTCACCCTGGATGGCCGGGCTTCTTTCGACGGGCCCACGGCCCTCCGTTCGGAGGGCGACGCCTTGGACTTCATCTGGACTGTCCTGTCGCAGCCGGCGGGAAGTGCGCTGAACAGCGGGTCGTTCCGCCCGAGCGCTACGGCAGGACGGGCCGTGGTCGACATCACACCGCCAGTGAACGGCACCTACAGATTCGGGCTGACCGTCAACGACTTCAACGATCTGTCGGCCCAGGCCACGGTGACCGTGACGGTTGCGAACACGAGTCCCGTTGCAGCGGTTGCCCGGGCCAGCATCACCACCGCCCGGGGCGTCCAGGTCCCGCTCGACGGCTCGGGCTCGACCGACCCGGACGGGGACGTGCTGGCGTACCGCTGGACGTTCGTCTCCGTTCCGGCCGGAAGCCGTCTCACCGAGGCCGGCGTGGTCCCCAACGACACCTCCGCCGCGGCCAGACCCTCGTTCATGCCGGATGCCTACGGGAGCTTCAATGGCAGGCTGTCCGTCTTCGACGGCAAGGTCTGGTCGGCACCCGCGGACTTCATGGTCCTGGTCCCGAATCAACCTCCCGTCGCGGTCACTCGGCCAACGGTCATCGGCGTCGAGGGAGCAGTGTGCGTGCTGGACGGCAGCTCATCGTACGACCCCTACGAGACGTCGTTGCTCTACCACTGGACGTTCACGAGGAGGCCGGTGGGCTCGGCGGTCACCGACCTCTCGCTGCAACCGAATGAAGGGGTCTCTGCGAGCCGGACGGTGTTCACTCCCGATGTCAGTGGCGACTACGAGGCGCAGTTGATCGTCGATGACGGTCTCGCTCGCTCGGCGCCGGCGGTTGCGGCGATCAGGGTCCTTCGTCCTGGCGAGATCCCTCTCGGCCAGCGCATCTCCGAGCCGGTGGCGGGCCAGGTCATCACTTGCGACGCCGACCTCGTTGCCCCCGGTCTGCAGGTCCTGGTGCGGTTCTTCACCGACAGCCCGACCGAGATGGTCCAGGTCAACGGAGGGGGCTCGTCGAGGCCCACCCTGACGGACTCGTGGTGGCAAGCCCGACATGTCGTGACCCTGCCCCTCGGGACCCGGAGCACCTTGCGTCTCTTCGACCCGAAGAATCCGGGTCGCCCGGCCCAGCCCGGGCTCCAGGTCGAGGTGCCCGGCACCGTGTTGCCGACAGCCCAGGGCAAGGTCGATATCGCCTCCGGTGGACCGCGAGAGCTAATTCTGGACGGCAGCCGTTCGACCCTGCCGAACTCGTCGGCAAGATTGAGTTACCGATGGAGCCTGACCGAGAGTCCAGTCGCGACGGCAACCTACACCTCGTGGATCCCGAGGACTTACTTCGAGGCGTTGGCAGCCGGCGAGTACCGGTTCTTGCTCCAGGTGACGTCGCCTGAAGGAATGGTCGGCACGACCAGGGTTGTCGCCACGGTGGGGGACGTGTCGCCCGTGGCCTCCATCTCGGCACCGGCCACGGTCATTCTGCGACGCCCCGATTCGCTGGGCACGCACCCGGAGGCGACGCTCACGGTCCTGCTGGATGGCAGTCGCTCCTCGGACGCGAATCGCCAGTCGCTCTCGTACCTCTGGGAGGTGGTCCGGGCACCGGATCGTAGCGATGCGAATGCCGGGACGACCACGGCGGTCCAGCTCCGGAACGGAAACCAGGCCGTTGCGCGAGCGGAATTCTCGGACCTCGTCATGGGCACGCGGAGCCCCAGACCGCTGGTGGCTGCCGGCGAGTACGGCTTCCGTCTTCGGGTCTCCGACGGGAGCCATCTGGTTTCAGCCACGGCTGCCGTCGATGCGATTGACCCCGTAGAACCCGCACCCAGCGCCGATCCGGGCCTCGACCTGAGGTTCGCGACCAAGGTCAACGGAGAGGTGCCGGACCCGAGTTCCGTCTACCCCGACCCTCTCGAGCCGACTCAGCAGAGGTCTTTCATCCGGCTCAACGGCGCCAACAGCGCCGACTCGCTCGGGCGGCGGTTGTCATATACCTGGACAGTGGCCGCCAAGCCGGCCGGGTCGACGCTTTCCAGCCTCCAGGACGCCCAGACCGCGTACCCCAGATTCGTGCCCGACAGGAGGGGCGAGTATCGGTTCTCGCTGAAGGTGAGAAACCTCTTCAAGGAGAGCGACGTGCGGACGGTTCGCGTGCTTGTGGACGACTCGGGCAATCCGGCCCCGATCGCCGTGGCGGTTGCCCAGGATCTCGGCTCGGGCCGGCGGACGAGCGCGGCGACCCCGAGCCTGGAGGTGCTGACCGGGCAGAAAGTGATGCTGGATCCCAGGGGATCCCGGTTTGCCGAGGGCGACAACGACATCTATTCGGGCACGACACTTGTGCGGAGGGGACGGAGCCTTGCGTGGACCCAGATCGAGGGCGAACGGGTAGAACTGAAGACTGATTACGCGACGGTGGCCGCGTTCACGGCAAAGACGCCGGGTCTGCGCCGTTTCCTGCTCACAGCCTCCTCCCTGACTCGGGGGTTGAGCGACACCGCGAGAGTGACGGTCATGGTTCGAAAGGCGGCTCCGCCCTCACTGACCGTCGAGACCACTGCGGCGGGAAGCTCGCAGAAGGGAAGAGAGTTGCAGAGCGAGACCCCCGAGGCCCCCACCGGGTCCCTGAAGGCGACCTTGCCCACCACGGTCACCATGACCGCTCGCCTCCAGGGGGCCGTGGCCGACCAGCCTCATCGGTTCGTCTGGACGCAGGCCGCCGGGCCTCGGGTCTTGCTGACGCGAGTGACGGATGAGGCGGTTCGCACCGGCTCCTCGGTGACCCAGTTCATCCCGACGACGTCGCGGGTCCACGAGTTCACCGTCGCCGCCACCCGGCTGAACGCCGGGAACCTGGAAGAGGCTGACTTGCCCGTCACCCGCCGAATACGAGTCGTCGTGAGCCAGCCCGGAATCCTGATTCCCGATCCCGTACCGGTCGCCTCTCCACGCAGTCTGCCCTTGCCGTATCAGGTCAGCCCGTACGACGACGGTGTCACCCGTGAGAACACGAGTTCCACGTTCGAACTCGACGGTTCGGCCTCGGTCTTCGGCCTCTACCCGCCCAGCACCCGGCTCGCGTATCAGTGGACCGTGGAGAAGGACGCCCATTTCGTCGTGAAGATCGAACAGCCCTATGCCCTGAAGACGCGGGTGACCTACTCGGGGGCCCACCAGGACAGCTGCGACAGCAAAGTTCCGAACCAGGCCACCTTCAGGTTCTGCCTGACCATCGATGTACTCCCGCCGGGCGATCGAAGCGAGCCCGTGTACGTGACGGTCGGGCAGCCCGGGCTCGACCTCGCCATCCTTCCTCCGGAGGCCAGTGGCCTGCGGATGTTTCTCGACTCGGCCACTCCGGTTTCCGAGACCACGAACGGAACGATACCGACGGCCATCCCGTGCGCCGTCCTCCCAGCGGAGGTCACGACCGGTCAGGTCCTCACGTTGGAGGCTGTCGACAGTGAAGGTTGGCCCTTGCAGCCGCCCCTGGTCATCCGGCGCAATGTACTGGCCTTCTCCCCGGACGGCGCGGAAGCCATCCAGTCCGCCCAGGACGGCCAACTTCTGCTGAGTCCATCAGTCAAGGGCGCCATTCTCACGGCGCACTATCAGCCGTCGCGGGCGATGCTCGAGAGCCAGATGGGGCCGCTGTACGCCGCCAGTGGCGGGAGCCCAGCCAGGTACTCAGGCGGGTGCAGGCTAGGGAGCGCCAGCGCGGTCAACCGGTGGTTGAACGTCTTGCTCACCTTCTCGCCGCTTCTCTTCGTCCTGCTCCGGCGCCGCCGAGCAAGCAGGTGACGGGAGCCCCGGTTGAGGGAACCGGCGCCAGGGGGCCGTTGAACAGCTGGACCACGATCAGGACCCATCCCGAGCACTTAGATGTGCTTGAGGTCACAGCAACTCGCGTCCAGGTAGGGTAATCTCGCCCCGCAAACGGGGCGCATCGCCCCGTTCGTCAACAGACGATCCTGCCGGGTCCGGCACCTGACAGGGCAGAACGTGCGGCCGCGAGTTCGATTCCCACCGGGGCAAGCTCCGAGGGAGGCGGGAAGAGAGGGTTCCATGCTCCATCTGGACACCGGAAACACCGGGTTCATGCTCCTCTGCAGCAGCCTGGTGATGCTGATGACACCCGGCCTGGCCTTCTTCTACGGAGGCCTCGTAGGACGGAAGAACGTTCTGGCGATCATGATCCAGAGCTTCGTCTCGATGGGATGGACCACCGTCCTGTGGTGGGCCGTCGGATTCTCTCTCTGTTTCTCGGGTGACCTCAAGTCGGGCACCGACTTCTTCGGGATCGTCGGGAACTTCAACTGGGTCGGCCTGAGAGGGATCACACTCGATATGCCCTCGCCCAACGACACGATCCCGATGATCGTCTTCTGCGCCTACCAGATGATGTTCGCGATCATCACGCCCGCGCTGATCACGGGCGCCTTCACGAACCGGGTCACCTTCAAGGCGTACATGTGGTTCCTCACGGGCTGGCTGCTGTTCGTCTACTTCCCGTTCGTCCACATGGTCTGGGGCGGCGGCATCATGGCAGCCTGGGGCGTCAAGGACTTCGCCGGCGGCATCGTCGTCCACAACATCGCGGGCATCGCGGCCCTGGCTTCGATCCTCTACGTGGGCAAGCGCAAGATCGCCGACCGAGGCCCTCACAGCATCCCGCTCGTGGCCCTTGGCACCGGGTTGCTCTGGTTCGGCTGGTACGGGTTCAACGCCGGGAGCGAGTTCCGGGTCGACTCCGTGACGGCCGTGGCCTTTCTCAACACGGACATCTCGGCTTCCTTCGCCGCCGTGGCCTGGCTCGCGATGGACTGGATAACGTCGAAGCAGCCCAAGTTCCTGGGGCTACTCACCGGGGCTGTCGCGGGTCTCGCCACGATCACGCCGGCCGCGGGTTACGTCTCCCCCACGACAGCCTGCATCATCGGCCTCATCGCCGGCATTGTCTGCTTCTACGCGGTCGCGCTCAAGAACAAGCTCGGCTGGGACGACGCGCTCGACGTGTGGGGCGTCCACGGCGTGGGCGGCTTTCTCGGCATCATTCTCTGCGGCATCTTCGCGTCGACGGCTTTCAATCCGGCCTCGATGGGCGGCGTCGACGGGCTGCTCCAGGGCAACGTGCACTTCTTCCTGGTCGAGTGCGCCGCAGTGCTGGTGTCCTCGGCCTGGGCTTTCGTCTTCACGCTGGGGATGCTCTGGGCTATCAACAAGATCACGACCGTCCGTGTCGACGAGACCACCGAGGAGATCGGTCTCGACGAAGGACTGCACGGCTAGAGGGCCTAACTCGAGGAGGGTATGTGATGAAATTGCCCACCGCACTCTGGTCCGGTTTCCGGCTTGCGTTCACCCTCCTGCTGCTGGCCTCCGTTCCGGCGGCGGCCCAGCAGAGCCAGCCGGCGGCGCCGGCCGCGACGGAGGCCGCGACCGGCTCCGAGCTCACCTGGAACGGATTCGTCTCGGCCTCCCGCACGATGAACTCAAACCGTCCGGCCGTGCGACGCAACGGGTTTCGCGTCTTCGACTTCCGAGATAGGACGCTGGAGCTGGACGTGGCCGAGGTCGCGGTCCAGAAGGCTATCTCGAAGCCCGGCGAGACCGGATTCCGCATCGACGCCGAGGCGGGCAGCACCATCCCACGGGTCACGGCCCAATCCGGGCTCTTCCGCGACGCGAAGACCGGCGAGGCGGACGACGTCGACCTCAAGCAAGCCTACGCAAGCTGGATCGCCCCCGTGGGCAAAGGGCTGCGGGTCGACCTGGGCAAGTTCGTCACGCACATGGGCTACGAGCTGATCGAAGGCTACGATGGCTGGAACACGAACCATACCCGTTCGTTTCTCTTCGGTTACGCCATTCCCTTCACCCACACGGGTCTGCGACTGAGCTATCCCCTGACCGACAAGCTCTCGGGGCAGTTGCACGTCGTCCAGGGCTGGGACAACTTCCAGGACAACAACTCGGCCAAGTCGGTCGGCTATCAGCTCCTCTACGCGCTCGACCCCGCGTGGACGATCACCCTCAACGGGATGACCGGCCCCGAGCAGACGGGGAACAACGGCAACGATCGGTCGGTGCTCGACGTCATCGTCCAGTGGAAGGCCTCCGACACCCTGAGTCTCGGGCTCAACTTCGACCACGGTCGCGAGCAGAACGCCCTCGGGCTCGGAGCGGATGCGAGCTGGAGAGGCACGGCCGGCTATGCGCGCGTGGCCGTATCGAAGAAGTGGGCGCTCAACTTCCGGGGTGAGGTGTTCGACGATCCCGACGGCGCGCGCACGGGAGTCGCCCAGACCTTGCGCGAGGTCACCTTCACGCCCGAGTACCGCATCGATGAGCACACGATCATCCGGGCCGATCTGCGCAAGGATTGGTCATCGACGGCCAGCTTCTTCGACGGAGTCACGCCGGCCGACAGCCAGTTCACGGCCTCGATCAACCTGATGCTCGTCTACTGACCGAACGCGAGAGGACGCCTCGCCGGTCCAGGCCTCGAGGGGCCGAAGCCGGCGAGGCGTCCTGGGTTTCAGTCGCCCTCGCCGGAGTCATGTCCCAGCTCCCTGAGCTTCAGACGCAGCGTCTTGCGATCGATGTGCAGGATCTCGGAGGCGCGCCGGCGGTTGCCTCCGGCGTGCGCCAGGACCCTCAGGATGTGCGCGGCCTCGGCCTCGGCCAGAGTGCCGAGGGTGCCGGAGGCGGCCGCGGCCCGCACGGCCTCCGGAAGGTCGGCGACCCCGACTTCGCGGCCCGCCGACCGAAGAAGCGCGCCCTGCACGGCAGACTGCAGCTCCCGCACGTTTCCCGGCCACGCATAGGACTCCAGGGCCCCCATTGCGGCCGCCGCGAACGCGGGGGCCGCCTGTCCTTGCCGCACCGCCCAGACCCTGGCGAAGTGCTCGGCCAGCAGCGCCACATCGTCACCGCGCTGTCTCAAGGGAGGCAGGGCCACGGTCGCTCCTGACAGCATCTCGCAAAGTTCCTGGGCGAACAGTCCGGCGCTCGCGAGCACCGGCAGGTCGCCGCTGGCCGAGACGTAGACGCGAGCGGGCAAGGAGGCGTGGGACGCCACCAGCTTTCGCAGCTTGCCTTGCACTGCCGGCCCGGCTTGGTCCGCATCCCTGACGAAGAGTCCCGCCGCGCCGCCAAGCGCGGAGGCCGGATCGTCCGGCCACGCGGCGTCATCCGAGGCCGCGTCGAGGAGCATGAAGGCGGCCGCCGGCTCTCGGCTCCGGGCGGCGATCGCACGAACTGCAGCCCACCGGCCTGTGCCCGGCTCGCCGAGAACGAGGACGGGGTTCCCATGGCGCGACGCCCGGTCCATCGCGGCGAAGGCCGCGCGAATGGCGCTCGAACGGCCGACCAGTCCGAAGCGGCCGGATTCGCCGGCCCGAGCCTTGCCCCGGGACCGCAGCTTCTCGAGAGCGCGATCGACCGCGCAGAGCAGCTCGTCGTCGGTGAAGGGCTTGGCGAGATACTCCTCGGCGCCAGTCTTGACGGCCTCGACCGCGCCCTCGATCGTCGCGTAGCCCGTGATCATCATCACTTCGGTGTCAGGGTGGCGCTCGCGAACGTGCTTCACCAACTCGAGCCCACTCATCCCCGGCATCTTCATGTCCGTCACGACAAGCTCGAACGGCCGCGCTTCGAGCAGACGCAGGGCCTCCCGTGCGCTCGAGACAGCCACGACGTCGTAGCCGCGCGAGGTGAGATTCTGCTCGATGATGTCGAGAGTGTCGGGTGCGTCGTCCACGACGAGAACTCGCCCTGCCGTCATGCTCGATCACCTGAAGAAGCGAGCGGCGCGCCTCCCGCGGCCAGCGGCAGGAGCACGTCGAAGCGAGTCCCCTTCCCCGGCAGGCTCTGGACCTCGACCGTCCCCCCGTGGGCCGTAACGATACCGTGAACCATCGAGAGCCCCAGGCCCGTTCCCTGGCCGACATCCTTGGTGGTGAAGAACGGGTTGAAGATCTTCGCCACGACCTCCGGCTCCATCCCGACGCCGGTGTCTTCGACGGCGAGCCGCACGTGGCCCTCCGCCCTCTCGGTGATGACCCGTAGCGTGCCTCCCGAGGGCATCGACTGCACTGCGTTCACGGCGAGATTCAGCATCACCTGCTGCATCTGCCCGGGATCGGCCGGCACCGCGGGCAGGTCCTTGGCCAGCCTGAGCACGAGCTGGACCTTCGCCTTTGCACACCTCGTCTCCACCAGATAGAGGCTCTCCTTGACCATCTGGTTGAGGTCGACGGCCCGCTTCTCGGAGGGCACCTGCCGCGCAAAGAGAAGCAGCTTGCGAATGATCTCCCGGCTGTGGAGAGACGCCTTGACGATCTTCTCGAGGTTCCGGGACATCTGGTCCGGGATTCCGAATCCCTTCAGCGTGAGCTGGGCATAGCCGAGAATTGCGCCGAGCGGCTCGTTGAGTTCGTGCGCCACGCCGGCCGCGAGCTGGCCGATCGTGGCCAGGCGGTCGACCCGGCGAAGTTGCTCCTGAAGCCGCGCCCGGTCCTCCTCGGCCTGACGTCTCGCGAGGATCAGGGACATCTGGCGCGCCACCTCGTTGATGAGGCTGCGTTCCTCCTTCAGGAAAGGCCCCTCGTCGTGACGCGGTCTTTCCTCGACGTAGACGAGCTCGACCTGGCCGCGCTTCGCGCCGTCGATGAGGATCTCCGAGGCCAGGCTCTGACCGCCTGCGACGAAGCCCGCCGAGCAGCACTCCCGCCCTTCGAACGTGATGCGCGCACAGGCCACCTCCGGATACTGCCACGCCGGCGGCAACAGCTCCACCACGTGCTGGACCACCTCTTCCAACGGGATGCCGGTCTTGTCGGCGACCCTGGCGATGCCGTAGAGGCACGTCAATTCCTTGACGCGCTCGCGCAGGGCCCACTGGGCCAGGTCACGCTCCGCGTTGTCGGTCCTGTCGGTCATTCGGCCGGCCCGGCGCCGCCGGGCACGCTCCAATTGTCCTGCCCGCGGCCCGGCCGCGTCAACGAGTTGCCTTCAGGAACCTGACGACGGCTTCCTTGTCGGCGGAGCCATCGAGATGCCGCCCTGTCCGAAGAGCCCGGCCGGGTACTCCCTGGCCGAGGGGTAGGTCTTGAGATGAGCCTCTGGCCGCGTGACGAACTCGCGCTGCTTCCCGGCGAGCGTCCGGAATGACAGAACTCCCAGACCTTGAGGCCCGGGAGAACTGGGTGTGGACGATTTTGCGCGGGGTCTTATCCCTCTTGGGCACATCCACGTCGTTCTAAACTCGGGATTTTACTCCTTCGTCTCGAACAACCCGCTGACGGCGATGATTCCGCTTTCTGTAGGCTCGAACTCGATTTGAGGCGATCTCTTCGAATTCGCTCCTGGCGCCTGCGGAAACAGCTCTCTGAAAGGTCGGCGTCAGTCTTTGAACCTTCCAGACGGGACAGGGCGGGGGT
>CAZSVK010000188.1:0-10894 GCA_964610245.1 uncultured bacterium | reverse complement strand
AGGGGTTCGGGGACGAAGTCCCCGACAGGGATTGAAGTTCAACGAGGCCCCCCGCGTGACATGCACCCGCGCCGCCTCGAGTTCGGGCTTTCTTGCCCGTTCTGCTCTACAATGGCGGCTCGATGGGATGGGGAACTTTGGTGGTGCGACTGGTCGCCATCGCGGTGGCCAACCATGCGAGCGGCCGTCTCGCGTTGCTCCTGGCGACTCCGCCCGGATATGTCTCCTCGGTCTGGCCCCCCGCGGGCATCTCGCTCGCGGCTGTCCTGCTCTGGGGACCGGCCATCTGGCCGGGCATCTTCCTCGGCGCGTTGGCAACGCAACTGTCGGTGCTGCAGATGATGCAGCCGGGCTGCGACGGCTGGCGCGTCGCCGCGGTCGCGGCCGCCATCGCGGCCGGCTCCACGCTGCAGGCGCTGGGCGCCGCCTGGGCGCTGCAGCGCCTGCCGGTGAAGGCCACGCGTCTGGACGAAGCCCACGACGTGTTCCTGTTCGTGCTGCTGGGATGCCTGGCGGGAGGCCTGATCGCCCCGGCCCTGGGCACGGCCGCCCTCGATCTCGGAGGGCTCCTGCCGCCGGGCCAGGGGGCGAGGATCTGGACGACCTGGTGGGTCGGAGAGGCGCTCGGCGCGATCCTGGTCGGCCCGCTGGTCATCGGCCTGGGCCGGGTCTCCGCTCCGGACTGGAAGGGCCGCGCCCTCCCGGTCTTCGGCCCGCTCGCCGCCACCCTCCTGGTATCGCTCGCGGTCTTCGGGCTGGCCAGGACCTCCGAACGCCAGGCGGTCGCGACAAGGTTCCGCTCCCAGGCCTCGGGGCTGGCAAACCGGCTGGAGGGCGTATGGCGCGGCTACGAGACCCTGGTCGCCTCCACCGCCTCTCTCTTCGAGGCGGCGGGCGAGCTGAATCGCCACCAGTTCAAGCTCTTCGCAAGCCGCCTGCTCGCCGAGAACCTGGGCATCGTCGCCCTGCAGTGGGCCCCCCGGGTCGAGGCGGCCCGCCGGAGCGCCGTCGAGGCCGGGGCCCGCGGCGGGGGCCTGCCCGGCGGGGGCCTGCCCGGCGGGGGCCTGGCCGACTTCGAGTTCCGCGAACTCACCCCGGACGGGCGCCTGGTCCGCGCCGCCGCCCGGGCCGAGTACCACCCCATCCTCTTTCTGGAGCCCTCCACGGGGTTCGCCCGCGTGCCGGGGTTCGACGTGGGCTCGGATGACCTCCGGCGCCGGACCCTCGATCGGGCCAAGCTCGCCGGCAAGGTCGTCGCGACCCCACCCCTCGGGCCGGTGCGCTCACCGGAAGGCCAGGAGACGCTGGCCCTGGTCAGGGCAGTGTTCGACCGAGGCACCGGTGCCCCCGGCGCGCCGCGCGGGTACGTGCTCGGGCTCTTCCGCCCGGCGCGGATGGTGGGGGCGGCGCTGGCCGTCGAGAGCTGGCACGGCTTCCGGCTCGAGGTTGTCGATGTCGACGCTAACAACCTCGTTGTTTACAGGAGCGCCCGCGACCTGGAGCAGCTGACCCCCGAGGCGTCGGAGGCCGAGGGGCTGGTCCACGTGACGCTGCAGACCATCGGAGGGCGCCGGTGGCAGCTTCGCTTCACGGCCACTCGCGAGTTCGTCCGCGACGAGTACTCCTGGCAACCCTACGGCGTTCTCACCGCCGGCCTCGCCTTCTGCGGCCTGCTCTCGACCTTCCTCCTGATCCTCACGGGGCGCACGAGCAAGATCGAGCAGCTCGTCCTGGAACGTACCGACGAGCTTCGCGCGAGCAACGCCGAGCTGCAGCGGGAGGTCGAGGTGCGTCACCAGGTCGAGTCGGAGCTGCGGGTGGCCCACGACGCCGCCCTGGAGGCCTCGCGCTGCAAGTCCGACTTCCTCGCGAACATGAGCCACGAGATCCGCACTCCCGCCAACGCCATCATCGGCCTGGCCGATCTCCTCCACGAGACGCCGGGCGACGGCGAGAGCTCCCGGCTGGCCGGGTTGATCCGCACGGCCGGCGGCAATCTGCTCCAGCTCATCAATGACCTGCTGGATTACTCCAAGCTCGAGGCGGGCAAGCACGAACCGCTGCCGGCCCCTTTCGAGCCGCGGAGCTGTCTCCGCAGCGTCATCTCGCTCATGGCCCCGCGGGCCGCCGAGCGCCAGGTCGAGCTGCGGCTCGAAGACGAGCGACTGCCCTCCGGGGCGGTCCTGGGCGACGAGGGAATGTTCCGGCGGGTGCTCCTCAACCTGGTGAGCAACGCGGTGAAGTTCACCGACAAGGGTCAGGTTCTCGTCCGGGTCCGGCCGGGTCAGGAGACCGCCTCGCCGGGACGCCTGCGCTTCGAGGTCGTCGACCAGGGCTGCGGCATTGCCGAGGACGACCAGCCCAGACTGTTCGAGAAGTTCTACCAGGCCGGCGTCCCCTCGGCCCGCAAGTCCGCCGGCACCGGCCTGGGGCTGGCCATCAGCAAGCAGCTCGTCGAGCAGATGGGCGGCACAATCGGGATGACGAGCCGGCTCGGCCACGGCTCTACCTTCTTCTTCGAGCTGCCGCTGCCGCCGGCGCCGGCCCCGGGACCCGAGCCGCCCGAAGCCTCGAGCGAGGGCTCGACGCCGCTGGCCTCGACCGGTCCGGCGGTACCGCTGCGCGTGCTGGTGGTCGACGACAACCCGACCAATCAGTTCGTGCTCGCGTCGATGCTCGAGCGACTGGGCCACCGGGTGGAGGTCGCGAGCGACGGCCGCGAGGCGCTGGAGAGCCTCCGGCTGGCCCTCTTCGAGGTCGTGCTCATGGACTGCAACATGCCCGCCATGGACGGCTATGCGGCGACCCGGGCGATCCGGGCGCAGCCGGCCGGCGGGCCAGCGACCCCCCCGGACGTCAGGGTCATCGGAGTGACCGCGTACGCGCTCCGCGGCGATCGCGAGAAGTGCCTGGCTGCAGGGATGGACGACTACCTCGCCAAACCGGTCACGCTCGATCGGTTGAGAGTCTGTCTGCAGCCCGCCTCGGCAGGGGCCGAGACGCCAGTTGCCGGGGCGCCTCCCGGGGCTCCCGACCCGTCCGACGATTCCCTGTTGCCGCAGGTCGAGGCGCAGCTCGATGCACTGATCAAGCCCACGGACGCGCCGACGGTGCGACGGGTCGTGGAGCTATTCCTGGCGGATCTGGATCCGCGCCTGACACGACTGGAGGCGGCGGTGAAGGAGGGCGATCTGACAGCCGTGGCCTCAGGGGCCCATGCTCTCGCCGGGGCCTGCGCGAATCTGGGCGCGAAGGCCACCTCCCGGAGGTGCCTGGGCCTGGAAGACCTGGCTCGGTCGGGCAGGTACGACGAGGCCGAACGCGAGGCGGCCGGACTGCGCCGAGATCTGGCTGAGCTTCGGACCCTGCTGGTCGGCTACCTGGCGCCAGGCGAGGAACTGGCGCCCGCCCGCGTCACGAGCTAAGATCGTTGGACGTGGCACAGCAGCCTGAACTGACGATTTTCGGGGCGCCGGGCGATCGCTCGGTGCTGATCGTCGACGGCCTCGAAGCTCGGCGTCATCACAACTCAGACCTCCTCAAGCGGGCCCGCTTCACCGTGTTCTCCGCCCCCACGGCCGACACGGCACTGCGGATGCTCCAGAAGCTCTGTCCGGGCCTTGCCCTGCTGTCTGACAGCGTCGAACCGCTCGGAGGCGTCGATCTCTGCACCGCCCTGCGCCACCAGCCCGATGGCGCGGCCCTGCCGATCATCGTACTCACCGGCTCCGACGATCCGGCCAGCCGCGCGAGTGCCTACGAGGCCGGCGCCGACGACGTGATCGCCTGCAGCGTCCCCGACGAGGAGCTGGTGCTGCGCGTCGAGCGCCTGTCGGATCGCCGCCGCCGAAGCGAACAGCTCACGGAGCAGGAGAAGCTAGCGGCGGTCTTCCGGGTTGCCCACACCATCCGCCACGGAATCAACAACCCGCTGCAGGTGATGGGATTCGGGCTCGAGATGCTGCGAGACAAGCTCCAGTCCGATGAAGAGGCGGTCGAGCTGCTGGGCACGCTGACGGGCAACCTGGGCCGCATCCGGCAGCTCGTGGACCGTCTGAGCTTCCTCACCGAGCTGAAGCCCGACCCGAGGCTGAACGATCCCGATCTGCTGGACGTCTTCGACCCCGAGGCGCCGCACGTGAAGCGCTTGCGGGAACGCGGCGGCTACCGCGTGCTCGTGGTGGAGGACGACGCCGGGCAGCGTCTGCTCGCGACCTCGGTGCTGGCCAGGTCCGGCCGCTTCCTGGCCCAGGAGGCCGCTTCGGGGGTAGAGGCGCTCGAGATGGCCCGGCGCGACCCGCCCGACGTCATCCTCACCGATCTCAACATGCCGGGGTTGAGCGGGTTCGACCTGCTGGCCCAGATCAAGGGAGATCCCAGGCTGGCCCACACCGTCATCCTGGTGCTGACCGTTCGCCAGAGCTTGCGAGATCTGATGCGATGCCACCAGCTTGGGGCCACGAACTATCTACTGAAGCCGATCGATCCCGGACAGCTCGTCGAACAGATCTTCCGGACGATGGGCCATCGAGGCTATGCGTCGATTTCCAGGAGTTGAAAGGGCCCATGGCCCGGGTTGCCATCCGACTTGCGCCGATTGACCTCTGACTGTGGCGGACGTTCGCGGGTGGCGGTATACTCCTTTGAGACCGGCCCCGCGGGGAGGCTGTTGTTTTGTACCCCGACCGCGGACCGCGCCATCGAAGCTCCGGTTCGATCCTCAGCGTTTGCCGTTCCCCCCCGCACAGGCCTATGCCCATGACCCACGGGAGAGACGCAGTCTGATGGCCATCGCGTTGCCGCCCGGCCAGCAACCGGCCCACGGCCGCGGCCCGCGCTCGACGCGGTCCCGCGCTTGGCGAGGCTTCTCGATCATCGAACTGGTGATCGTCATGATCGTCATCGGGGTCCTTGCGGCCACCGGCGTCTCCAAGTATCAGGACTTCGCCGAGAGTTCGCGCCGCAAGATCTGCCTGGCCAACCTGATGAACCTCGAGAGCTGTCTCGCCGTCTGGGAGACCAACCACGAGATCCTCGCCGAGAACGCGAAGTGCGCCTTCGGATTCACTCCTCGCACCGGCCGGTTGACCGACACCGCCGCGCTACCGACCCTCCTGGATGTGGGCCCTCTCGGCGCCGTGGCTGCGATGTCCGATCCGCAGCCGGTCGTCGGGGGGCCGACCAGCTTCGTCAATGACCTCGTCAGCGGCCCCCTCAACACCGTGATCCGCGACGACCGCATCTGGATCTGTCCTTCGGCCCTCTCCCGGTTCTACGCCGGCGAGATCCAGAACGTCCCCGACGACTACCTCGATACGCTGGGAGGCGGCCTGCCCGGCCGTCCCCGGGGAGCGCCCATCGGCCTCGGCGGCCGCTATCTCTGCGCCGTCGCCAGCCTGGGCAATCGCACCCTGAGCACGCCAATCACCAACGGCGGGTTCCCCGCGGGCTGGATCACCAACGCCGAAGTGCCGTCCGAGTCCGCCCTGCCGTCGCCATGCCCGCAGCCGCCGTTCCGGCTCTTCATCTGTGGCTGCTTCGGCACGTTTGGCACGGGCACCGGCGTGGCGAGCACTCCCGGCACTGCCGCCACCAACCAGGGCGGTCCGGTCGGCCCCGATGGCTCCACGCTGAGCCGTCACTCGTCGCGCTGGTAGCCGGGCGCGCCTTTCCCGGGGCCTTGCCGGCGGGGCGCCCCACCCTGGACCCGGCAATGAGAAGAGGAATCGAGGCCGGCTCGACACTCCCGAGGACTCCGAGCTGCGAGCGCGGGCAAGACTCTCTCCAGTCATCGGGGGGGCAAGGGGCGAACTTCGCCCCTTGCGAGGGTTCGGGAGCAGCGCTCCCGAGAGACAAATCGACGTTCTCCCGGTTTCTCCATGACCTGCGACTGCACCCGACCCTTCACTCGGCCTCGCCACGGCCGGGGTTCTTTGATAGGCTCTTGGCCGTGTCTCCTCGAACCCGAACTCTCCTCTCCTGGCTCGTCCACTTCTACACCAGCCTCGGTCTCGTAGCCGGCCTCCTGGCGCTCGAGGCCTGCGTCTCGGGCCGCGTCCAGGTCGCCTTCTGGTACCTGCTCGCCGCGCTGGTCATCGACTCGACCGATGGCATGATGGCCCGCGGCGTGCGCGTCACCGAGGGCACGCCCTGCTTCGATGGCCGGAAGCTGGACGACCTCACCGACTATCTCAATTACGTCTTTCTCCCCGTCTTCTTCGCCTACCGGCTCGAGCTGGTGCCGCGCGCGCTGGCCCCCGTGCTGGCGCTCCCGCTGCTGGCCAGCGCCTACGGCTTCTGCAGCACCGCCGCCAAGACCGAGGACGGCTACTTCACCGGCTTCCCCTCTTACTGGAACGTGTTCGTGGTCTACGCCTACCTCCTGCGGTGGCCGGGCGAGTGGATCGCCCTGCTGCTGGCGCTGCTGTCGGCGCTGGTCTTCGTGCCCACCCGCTACGTCTATCCGACCAAGACCGTGCCGTTACGGCCGCTGACAATGGGCTTGACCATCGCCTGGCTATTCGCGATGCTGGTGCTCCTGCTGGGAGACCTGGATCACCCGTCGCCCGGCCTGCTCTACGCTTCGCTGACCTATCCGGCCTACTACTGCGGCCTGTCGTTCTATCTGCACTTCACCCGTGACCAGCCCGACTGAACCCTGCGACTGCTGCTGCGTCCGCGCCGGCGGCGCGAGCCAGGACCGGCCCGCGGTCGACCTGTCGGCCTTCCGCGAGCTGTACCCGTTCGAGTCCCACTTCCTGGACGTGGGCGGCGCGCGCCAGCACTACCTGGATGAAGGCTCGGGCGAACCGGTGCTGATGCTGCACGGCAACCCGACCTGGTCGTTCTTCTACCGGAACATGGCGCTGGGCCTGCGTTCGCGCTGTCGGGTCATCGCGCCCGATCACGTCGGCTGCGGGCTGTCCGACAAGCCACAGGACTACGACTACACGCTCGCCACGCACATCGCCAACCTCGAAAAGCTGATAGATTCGCTCGCCCTGGAGCGCCTCACGCTGCTCGTCCACGATTGGGGCGGGCCGATCGGGATGGGGTTTGCCACCCGCCATCCCGGGCGCATCCGCCGGCTCATCGTGATGAACACGGCGGCCTACACGCGCCCGCCCGGGGCCCCCTTCCCCGACCTCATCCGCAGTTGCCGGTTGCCCGTCTTCGGCGATGTCACGGTGCGCGGGATGAACCTGTTCGTGCGAGCCGCCCTGCGCTGGTGCGCGATGAAGACCGAGCGGATGACGCCGGCGGTCCGGGCCGGTTACCTGGCTCCCTACTCGAACTTCGCCGATCGCGTGGCGGTGCTGCGCTTCGTGCAGGACATCCCCTTCGGACCGGCCGACCACAGCCACGCGGTCGTCCGGCAGATCGAGGCCGGCCTTCCCTCTCTCGCGGGCTGTCCCATCCTCTTCATCTGGGGGATGCGCGACTTCTGCTTCACGCCGCACTATCTGGAGCACTGGCTGCAGTTCTTCCCCGGCGCGGAGGTCGAGCGGCTGGCGGAGGCCGGCCACTACCTGCTGGAGGATGCCCACGAGCGAATCCTCCCGCGCGTGGCGAGATTCCTCGACGAGCACCCCCTCGGGTGAGCGTCGCCCGGACCGGAATGGACGCGCCCGTCAACGTCGCCACCTATCTGCCGCTGATGGCGGCCCGCCATCCCTTCCGGCGGGCGGTCGTCTTCCCGGCCGGCGTCGACCGGCAGGGGCGTCGCGCCTACCTGCAGCGGACGTTCTCGCAACTCGAGTCGGATTCCAACCGCCTGGCGCGCGGCCTGGCCCGCGAAGGTATCGGCCGGGGCACGCGCACGGCGATGATGGTGCGCCCGTCGCTCGACTTCGCCGCGATCACCTTCGCGCTGTTCAAGCTCGGAGCGGTGCCGGTCTTCGTCGATCCGGGGATGGGGCTGCGGTCGATGCTCGAGTGCTTCCGCGAGGCCGAGCCCCGGGCGTTCATCGGCATCAAGAGGGCCCATCTGGTCAGGCAGCTCTTCCGTCGCGCCTTCGAGAGCGTCCGGGTCGCCGTCGACGTCGGAGGGCTGCCGTTGCTGGGAGGATTGCCCCTCGAACGGCTCCGGGCGTCGAGCGACGACGCGCCCCACCCCATCGCCCCCACTCGGGCGGACGAGACCGCGGCCATCTTCTATACCTCCGGCAGCACCGGCGTGCCGAAGGGAGTGCCCTTCACTCACGGGATGATCCAGGGCCAGGTGAGCATCCAGCAGCGCACCTACGGCATCGGAGAGGACGAGATCGATCTGGTGCCCTTCCCGGTGTTCGTCCTGTTCAGCACGGCGTTCGGCGCCACGGCGGTCATCCCGCGGATGGACCCCACGCGCCCCGCGAAGGTCGACGCCGCCGCGCTCGTCGAGGCTATCCGCGACCAGGGGGTCACCCATTCCTTTGGATCTCCCGCCATCTGGCACCGCGTGGGGGCCTACTGCGAGGAGCGAGCCATCTGTCTTCCCTCGATGAGGCGCATCCTGATGGCGGGAGCGCCCGTGCCGCCCAAGCTGCTGGCCCGCTGGCGGCGCATCCTGCCAAACGGCGAGGTCCACACTCCCTACGGAGCCACTGAGTGCCTGGGGGTCGCCACGATCAGCGCCCGCGAGGTGCTCGACGAAACCTGGGCGCTCGGCCGCGAGGGGCGAGGGACCTGCGTGGGACGGCCCATCCCGGAGACCCGGGTGCGCATCATCCGGATCAGCGACCAGCCCGAGCGACTGGGGGCCGACGGATGGTCGGGGCTCGACCTGCCCGCGGGCCAGGTCGGCGAGATCGCGGTCCAGGGTCCACTGGCGGCCCGAACCTATCTCGACCGGCCCGAGGCGACGGCCCAGGCCAAGATCGAGGACGGCGACGGGTTCTGGCACCGGATGGGCGACCTGGGCTACTTCGACAGTCAGGGGCGCCTGTGGTTCTGCGGACGCAAGGCCCACCGGGTCGAGCGCGACGGCGAGCTTCTGTGCAGCGTGATGGTCGAAGGGCGATTCAACTCGCTGGAGGGCATTCACCGGACGGCGCTCGTCGGGATCCCCGGCCCGAGTGGCGGGACGGCGGCGGTGCTGGTCGTCGAGCCGGAGTCAGGCTGCAAGCGAGACCGCGCCGCCTGGGTGCGAGAGCTGCTCGACCTGGCGCGGGCCAGCCACGTGCCCATCGACCACGTCCTGTTCCACCCCGGTTTTCCGGTCGACGTGCGTCACAATGCCAAGATCCGCCGCGAGGAGCTGGCGGTCTGGGCCGGGTCGAGGCTGCGTCTCCGATGAACGCCCTGGTCACCGGTGGCGGCGGGTTCCTCGGTCGAGCCATCGTGGAGCAGCTCGTCGCCCGCGGCGACCGGGTCGAGGTCTTCTCGCGCGGACGCTACCCGGAGCTGGAGGCGATGGGGGTGTCGTGCCGCCAGGGCGATCTGGCCGATGCGGCGGCGGTGCGGGCGGCCTGTCTCGGCAAGCAGACCGTCTTCCACGTGGCGGCTCGGGTCGGCCAGGCCGGCACGCGGCGCGACTTCTGGCAGACCAACGTCGAGGGCACCGAGAACGTCATGGCCGCTTGCCGCGCGCAGGGGGTGGCCCGCCTCATCTTCACGAGTTCGCCCAGCGTCATCTTCGACGGCAAGGACCACCGAGGGGTCGACGAGTCCTATCCGTACCCTGACCGGCATCTCTCGCACTACGGCGAGACCAAGGCCGAAGCCGAGCGGCGGGTGCTGGCGGCGTGCGACTCGAGCCTGTTCACGACCGCCCTGCGGCCGCACATCGTGTTCGGGCCGCGCGACGGCAGCTTGCTGCCGAGGCTCGTCGAGCGCGCGAAGAGCGGGCAACTCGTCCGGATTGGCGACGGCTCGAACGAGATCGACGTCTGCTACGTCGACAACGCAGCCGAGGCGCACCTCGCGGCCGCCGATTCACCGGCCGCAGCAGGCAAGGCCTACTTCATCACCCAGGGCGAGCCGGTCAGATTGTGGCCCTGGATCGACGAGTTGCTCGCCGGCCTGGGTCTGCCCCCGGTGAAGCGCGCCGTGCCCTTTCTCGCAGCGTTCGCGCTGGGTGCGGCGATCGACGCCGTGCACGAGACCCTGCGGCTGCGTGGCGAGCCGCGTCTGTCGCGGTTCATCGCCTCCGAGCTGTCGCACACGCACTACTACGACATCTCCGCGGCCCGGCGGGATCTCGGCTGGCGCCCGCGAATCACGACCCGCGAGGGGATGGCGCGGCTGTTCGCCTGGTGGAAAGGCAGCGGGCAGGGGTTAGGGGTTAGGGGTTAGGCGTAGAACAGGGGTGGGGAAATGGGGCGAAGGGGAGGCCGGGGGTCGGGGGAGCCGGAGAGCTGCCGCAAGCAACAGCCAGTTGCTGGCACCTCGCTGGGCGCGCGCCTACCCGATCTTGTCGCCGTGGCCCGTTGCCTAACCCCTAACCCCTCACCCCCAAACCCCACACCCCACCCACTCGACGCCCATCATCATGACGACCAGGCCGCTGCCGATGGCGTTGATGCTGACCTTGCGGCCCGGGCGAGCCAAGCCCTGTTCGGCCGCCACCGAGAAGGTGAGCGGCACCGAGCAAGAGCCGACGTTGCCGTACTCGTCGAGCGTCATCGGATTGGTCTCGGGGTTGAGACCGAGATTGCGGCACATCGTGTCGCGGTGGACCTGGCTGACCTGATGGAAGATGGAGAGCCCCACATCCTCCGGCTTCCAGCGGAAATCGTCGAGGAACCGATGCCAGCAGACCTCGGCCGACTCGAGACCGTTCTTCAGGAGGCCCTTCACGTCGGTGAAGACGGGCTCCTCGAGGCTCGAGGACCGGCAGCGCTGATTGTGCTTCGAGAACGTCATCTGGTGACCGCCGACCAGCCGGTGGCTGGTTCGGGAGACCGACTCGTGG
>CAZSVK010000187.1:0-10901 GCA_964610245.1 uncultured bacterium | reverse complement strand
GGGGTGCAGGGGTGAACTTCACCCCTGCCGGGGGTTCGGGGGCGGAGCTCCCGACTGGTTTTTCGATTTCTTCACAGCCTCTCAAGCCCCGAGCCTCAGATCTGCGGGGTCTCTTCTTCCCAGCTGATGATCTCGCTCGAGATCTGCGGGTTGTAGAAGATCTGGTTGCCGCGCCGGCCCGCGGTGCCTTGCAGGATGTCCATCGGATCGTCGCCGTAGATCTTCAGGTCGTGCGGCAGCCGCTCGAAGTCGAACAGCTCGCAGGCCAGGTTGAACTCGATCTCCATGTTGAAGAAGGTGTCGAAGAGGCTGCTGCGGTCCGTCTCCATGCCGTTCTGGGCATAGACGGCGGTATCTAGCACCGGCGTCAGGTCTCGCATGTAGCTCATCCGCTGGCGATCGAAGTCCATGTCGTGGTGCGGCTTGAAGATGAGCCGGCCGGTGGCCTTGTTGAAGCGCTCGCCGGCGCCGTAGGGCTCGCGCGTGGGATCTTCCAGCACCACCAGGTTGACCAGCGATTGATAGCCGGTCATCTGGTTCGGCAGGCTCAGGAAATCGCCGCCCAGGTAGACGTTGCCCTGCACCACGAGCGACCCGATGCCCTCGTACCAGCCCTCGAGGAAGACGTCGCCCTTCACGAAGGTGACCCCGTCGAGGTGCACCGCGTTGGTGACGTCCTGGCGGCGCGTCGGGTTCGACGAGAACCGCATCGGCACCTTCCGCCAGTCGTCCCAGCCGTAGAGAGGCAGCACGTTCCGGTAGATCGTGTTGGTCGAGCTGGTGTTCAGCGGCCCCCGGAAGAAGACGTCCTTGAAGTACTTGTTGTCCTCCGAGTTGCCGTCGGGCTCGGTGCCGGTGACCGGGTTGATGACCAGGTTGGCGACCTTCTTGTACTCCTCGGGCCGGAAGAGGTTGATATCGCGATTGTCGTAGCCCTGGGGCCGCGGCTTGACCTCGGGCACGTAATCTTCCTCGACCGCGCGGTAGGCCCCCCGGCCGGCGAAGATCGACTGCAACCCCTGGAACTTGTAGTACTTCCGGGTGATGCCGTTGTTCTTGTACTCCAGCACCTTGGAGTGGGTGAGATTCAGCCCGCCGTTGAAGATGGAGAAGAAGTTGAACGTGTCGTAGCCCAGGTCGAAGAACCCGAGCTGCCGCATCGGCCGGAACTCCTTGTTGATCAGGTATTCGGTCAGCTCGGCGTGCAGCCCGTTCTCGAGGTAGACGTGCCCGCCCATCACCGAGAAGTCGCGCACGTCGATGGTCAGCGACGGCACCTTGTATTCCACCGGCAGCGGGTCGCGCACGAACAGCCCGTGGTTCGGAGCGACGATGCCCAGGTTGATGCCGGTCACCTTCGTCACCATCTTCACCTGGCGGCGGGCCTGGTAGCCCTGGCCGTTGGTGTAGACGCCCTGGGAGCGCACCGTGAGCCGTCCGACCCGGTAGTCGCCGATGGTGGGAGTGTTGTTCGATTCGGGGTCGTAGCGCGCCCACAGGAAGACGTCGCCGAGCGACGGCGCCTCGACGAGCCCCTCCAGCTCCTGCGTCACGTTCCGCGTGAACTGCAGCTCGATCGGCGTCTCGCCCTCGATGGCCGACAGCAATCCGCGGTTCACCGCCAGGTCGCTCTTCAACGCGAAGAGCGCCTGCTCGAGGCCCGATTCGGCGAGCTGGAAGGCGATCTGGTGATCGACGAACCCCGCCGTCAGCCGCACCTGGGCCCGGCTGAGCGCCTGCGTGAAGAAGGCCACGGTCAGCAGGATCGCCACCGCTCCCATGACGAGCGGAATGGCGAACCCCCGGCGAATCAGGCTGGAGGCTTGAGGCTGGAGGCTGGAGAGGCGGCCCACCTTCATGTGTTCACGCTGACTTTATTCCCAGGGCGTTGTTGATGATCGACAGGAAAGAATCGGGCTTGAGGCTGGCGCCGCCGATCAGCGCGCCGTCGATATCGGGCTGTCCCAGATAATCGGCGATGTTCTCGGGTTTGACGCTGCCGCCGTAGAGGACGGGCACGATCGAGGCCACGGCGTCCGAGAAGCGCGACGCGATACGCTGCCTGACGAGGGCGCACATCTCTTGCGCGTCGGTGGTCGAGGCGTTGAGCCCCGTCCCGATCGCCCAGATCGGCTCGTAGGCGAACGGCTGGTTCACCGCCTGCTCGGCGCTGACCCCATCGAGGGCCGAATCGAGCTGCCGCAGCACCTTCTCGTGCGCCTTGCCGCCCTGGCGCTCCTCGAGCGTCTCGCCCACGCACACCATCGGCTTGAGGCCGACGCGGTGGGCGGTGTGGATCTTGGCCCGCACATCTTCGTCGGTCTCGCGCATGATCTCGCGCCGCTCCGAGTGGCCGAGCAGCACGTAGGTGCAGCCCAGATCCTTCAGCATCAGCGGAGAGATCTCTCCGGTGAAGGCCCCGGAATCCTTGTGATACATGTTCTGCCCGCCCCAGGCGATCGGCAGCGCCCCCGCGAGCCCGCGGATCGACCCGAGCGACGTGAACGGCGGAAACACGATCACGCCATACCCCTGCCCAATTCCAGGGTTGTTGACGAATTGCTGGAAGAAGGCCTCGGTCTCGCCGACGGTCTTGTTCATCTTCCAGTTGGCCGCAAAAACCTTCTCGCGCATCTTCATGATCGAATACGTTCCTTTCCGGGCATGGTTGCCCATTATCCTCCAGAAGCCGGGGCAGACCCCCGCTGGCCAGGCTCGGCCTGAGGGCGTTCTTCGCCCCCCGCCGCCAGCTCGAAGATCATCCAGTCGGTCAGCACCTCAACGGGGGCCCGGTCATCCTCCAGCACCGTCGCCCCGGGCTCGATCTCGGCCGGCCTCAGGTCGGCCATCCTCCGGAACATCAGCTCGGCGATGTACTCGTTGCGGCTGGCCTCGATCATCGCCCGGCACAGCGCGCTCCGCCCCGGATCCAGCGCGGCCGGCTCGGCCCGCCCCCTCCCGCCGCCGATGACAATGTAGTTATTGAACCGGCTGCGCTCGGGATTGCGTACCTCGAGCACGCTCGGCGGCCCGAAGACCGAGGCCATCGTCGCCTCGATCCGCTGCAGCACCGCCCCCCTGGGCGAGTGGCTCCCCACATTGATACAGGTCATGCCGCCCGGCTCCAGGTGCGCCTTCACCAGCTCGAAGAACTCGCGCGTGGCCAGATGGAACGGCACGTACGGCTGCCGGTAGGCATCCCCGATCACCAGGTCCCACTTCTTCTTCGAGCCTGCCAGGAAGATGCGGCCGTCGGCGACGTGCACGTCCAGGCTCGGCTCGTTCATCGCGAAATACTCGCGCCCCAGTTCCACGATGCGCCCGTCGATCTCGACGCCGTCCATGTGCAGCTTGTAGACCTTCCCGTAGAAGTGCTCCAGCTCCTTGGCGATGGTGCCCGCCGCCAGGCCGATGATCAGCACCTCGAGGCGGCTGCCCGCCGGCTTCCCGAGCAACAGCGGCAACGCCATCATCGAATCCCAGACCGACCCCACCATCGGCCGCCAGGGCAGGTCCCGCGTCTCGTAGACCGAGTGCACCGCCTGCCCCTCGTTGAGCACCAGCAACCGCCGGCCGCCCCGCTCGACCACCTGGATGTAGTGGTAGAGCGATTCGTCCTCCTCCAGCGTGACCCCGGCCGCCGGCGAAAACATCAATCTCACGGGGCCGAAGGGCGCCACCCCCACCGCCACCGCCGCCAGCACCCCCACGAGCGCCGCCCGCCGGCGCGTCAACCCCGCGACGCCCACCACCACCAGCACCGCCGCGAAGCTCAGGATGGTCCGCCGGGTCCCCAGCAGCGGGATGGTCACGAGCGCGGGCAGGAAGGTGCCCACGATGCTGCCTGCGGTCGAGAGCGCGTAGAGGCTGCCCGCCGTCTTCCCCAGGATCTCCTCGCCGCAGCTCGCCAGGCGGATCGCGAAGGGGCTGACCATCCCGAGCAGCACGATCGGCACGGCAAAGAGCCCGATGGTCGCCGCCAGGCTGCCGGCCACGAGCCCGCCGGCACCCGATTCCAGCCCGCGCTGCGACAGAGCCATCACCGGCTGCGCCAGGTACGGGATGGTCGCCACGAGCAGGCCGCTCGCCAGGATGATGCGATAGAAGACCTCGGGCCGCGGGGCCTTGTCGGCCAGGCGACCGCCGAGCCAGTACCCGGCCGCCAGGGCCGCCATGATCGACCCGATCAGGTTGGTCCAGACGAAGAGAGACGTGCCGAAGTAGGGCGCCAGCAAGCGGGAGGCGCTCATCTCGATGCCCATCACCGCGACCCCGCACAGGAAGACCGCGAGCTTCAGCATCGCCGGCGACGTCGTGGCGTTCAGCCGATCCAGTCCTTGACGGCCAGCTCGTAGCTGACCACTTCGCCGGGCTGGAAGAAGTTGGCGATCTCCTGCTGGGCGTTCTCGTCGGAATCGGAGCCGTGGACAAGGTTCTGACCGGTGAAGACCGCCAGATCGCCCCGGATCGAGCCCGGCGTGGACTCCTCGGGCCGGGTCGAGCCCATCAGGTTGCGCGTCTGCTTGACGGCCATCCGGCCCTCCAGGACCATCGCGACCACGGGCCCCGAGGTGATGAACCGCACCAGCTCGTCGTAGAAGCTCTTACCCTTGTGGATGGCGTAGTGGCGCTCGGCCAGCTCCCGCGACATCTGGATCATCTTCATCGCCACGAGCTTGAGGCCCTTCCGCTCGAACCGCGAGATGACCTCGCCCACGAGCTGGCGCTGGACGCCATCGGGCTTCACGAGTACCAGGGTGCGCTCCATCGGATCTCCTTTTGTGATGTATGTTCCCGTCCGGCAAGATGAGGTAAGATAAGCGATGCAAAAGCGGATGCGCAAGCTCGTCCTGATACTCGTCCTCGGGATCGGCGCCTGGTGCGGGCGGCTCTACTGGACGACGCCGGCCCTCCAAGGTGGGTCGGGGCCGGCCACGCCCATCGCCGGCGGCACCTACCATGCCGCCCTCTCCGCCAATCCGCCGACCTTCGATCCGGCGCTGGCCACCGACACGACCTCGGTCGCCTGCGTCCAGCAGATCTTCGACGGCCTGGTGCGCTTCGATCTCAGCACCCGCAGCGTCGACGGCATGGGCTCCCAGGCGCAGGGGCCCGTCACCTCGGCCATCGCCGAATCCTGGGAGATGTCGGCCGACGGCCTGGTCTACACCTTCCATCTCTCGCCGCGCGTCCGCTTCCACGCGAGCACGGAGGGCGGCCGGGCCACCGCCAACGGCGGCCGGCAAGTCGACGCCAACGACGTGAAGTTCAGCTTCGAGCGCGTCCTCGACCCGAAGACCGAATCGGCCCGCACCCAGATCTTCAGCATCATCCAGGGCGCCGACGAGTTCATGACCGGCAAGGCGCCGCAGGTCGGCGGAATCGAGGCGCTCTCGCCCGCCAAGGAGAATCCCGCCCGCCACGTCCGCTGTGCCTCGCCCTGCACCGTCCGCATCCACCTGAAAGATCCCTACGCCCCTTTCCTCGCCACGCTCACGATGCCCAACGCCTGCATCGTCCCCCGCGAAGACGTGGCACGCTGGGGCAAGGAGTTCCGGAACCATCCGGTCGGCACCGGCCCGTTCCACTTCGAGTCCTTCGTGCCCAACGTCCAGGTGGTGCTCGCCGGAAACGCCGGCTACTTCGCACGCCCGCCCAACCTGGACAAGGTCGTCTTCCACGTCATCTCGGAAGAGGACGCTCTCTTCAAGGAGTTCCTGGCGGGACGCATCTACCACACCACCGTCCCCGATCCGCTCTACAACCAGGTCAAGCGCAAGGAATCGGTCTGGGCCCCCTACTTCACCGAGGTCTCCCAGCTCGGCACCTCCTACTACGGCATGAACGTCCACGTGCCGCCGTTCGACAACCGGCTCGTGCGCCAGGCCTTCAGCCACGCCATCAACAAGACCAACATCGTCAAGTTCATCAAGGCCGGCAGGGTGCAAGAAGCCCGCGGGCCGTTGCCTCCCGGCATCCGCGGCTACAACGCCAGCCTGCGCTCGTTCGACTTCGACCTGCGGGCCGCCGAAGATCTGCTCAACCGCGCCGGGTTCCTGCGCTCGACCCCGTCCGGCCTGCGCACCAGCTTCCCCGAGATCCCGATCTACATCCCCGAGGGCGAGGAGCACGTGCGCATCACCCGCGCCATCCAGGCCAACCTGGCCGACCTGGGCATCGTCTCCTACCCCGTCGTGAACACCTGGAAGAGCCATCTCGACCTGACCAAGCACGGCAAGGCCGGCTTCTTCCGCCTGGGCTGGGTGGCCGACTACATGGACGCCGACAACTTCCTCTACTACCAGTTCTTCTCGGGGAACATCGGAAGCTCCAACTCGGTCGGCTACTCCAACCCCGCCGTCGATTCGCTGCTCGTCGAGGCCAGGCGCGCCACCAACCCCCTCCTGCGCATCAAGCTCTACCAGAAGGCCGAGCAACTCATCGTCGATGACGCCGTCTGGGTCTGCCTGTACTACTTCAACACCGCCATCGTCCGGCAGCCCTTCGTCATGGGCATCAACCTCACGCCGCTCGGCGAGGAATTGCTCTGGTACCACGACGTCTGGCTGACCCAGGGCGCCGGGTCCATCCCGCCGCTGATGCGGCAGGAGCCCGAGTGGACCGAGGAAGACGCGCTGGCCGAGTCGGCCGCCGGCGCAGCGGGGCTGGAGAACCCGGGCAGCTGATGAGTCAGCCGACCGACGCGCGGGCAGATTCCCACCTGGACGTCATCCCGGTGCGCCGCCCTGCCGTCTCCGAGCAGACGGTCCCGGCAGAGGATGGGCACCACCAGCTCGTCGTCCTGAAGAGTGCCGAGACAGGCATCCTCTTCGAACCCTCCCCCCACGAACTGACGGTCTGGCGGCTCCTGGACGGCAAACGCACGCTGCGAGAGGTCCTCGGAGCTGCCCTGCTCGAGCCCGAACCGGTCGGACCGGAACAGGTCGGTCAGGCGATGCTGCGCTTCAGCCGCGGCGGGCTGCTCGTGACGAGCTTCCTGGCCGAACCGCCCGCCAGACGCCTGGCCTTCGAGCGGCGGCTGCCGGTGCTGGGAGAGGGGCTGCAGCGCGCGGCGGGCTGGGCGATCGGCACCCTGCTGGTGCTGCCTTTCGTGGGCCTGGTCGACTTTCTGGTCCAGCTCCGGCTGACGGGGCTGGCGGTGGTGCCCTCGGGAGCCGAGCCGTGGACGATGCTGCTCGTGCTCTGGGGGTTCGTCTGGTTCCGCGGGTTGGCCCAGCTGCTGGCGGTGCTGGGCTTCGGATTCGGCGAGACCTCCGCCGGACTCGACTTCTCGGCCGTCCTGCCTCTGCCTCGTCTCGATCTCTCACGGCTCGATCTGGCCTCGCGGCGGCAACAGCAGTTCGTCGCGCTGGCGGGCCTGGTCAGCCCCGTCTCGGCTGCCTGCGCGCTATGCGCCTGGAATGCGTCCTTCGGCGGTCTCGACCTGCTGGCGGCCCAGGGTGCCGCCCTCGGACTGCTGCTGGCCGTGATGGATGCCAGCCCGCTCTTCGAGTGGAACGGCTACCGGCTGTATCGCTCGGCTTTCGATCAGGAGCTGGTGAGGGATCGGGCGCTGGCCTTCGTGGCGCGCCGGCTCCTGGTGCGGGCGATGGATCGGGAGGAACTCTCGCGGGAAGAGAAGCGGCTGGCCGTCTACGGCGTCGCCGTGCTCGCCTGGGCCGTCGGGATGCTCAAGCTGGCGGCGGTGGCGCTCCATACCTCGGCGGTCCCCGTGGTGATGGCGGTCTTCCGGTCCGGTTCGCTGCCGGTGCAGACGCTGATGTTGTTTCTGCTGCTGGCCTGCGGCTGTCTCCTGGCGGTCATGCTCGTCCGCGTGGTGCTGACCCCGGTCTGGCTGCTGGGCGAGTCGGCCCGTCAGGACATGCTGACTCGGCTCACGGTACCCGCGGCCGTGCTGGCGTCGGCGGCCGGCCTGCTCTGGGAATCGGATATCGGCCAGCTCGTGCTGCACCTGCTGTGCGCGTCACTGGTCCTCTTCTCCTGGATCTCCTACCGTTCGGTCTACAAGGGCACCCGGGTGATGCTCGCGTTCGATTTCCTGGCGTTCTACGTCTGCTCGAGCGTCGTCCTGGTCGTGCCGGCCGCCCTGTTCGAGGAGCTGAGCCCGCTGCTGGGGCTCGAGATCAGCGCCGGTCAGCCGGCCCTGGCCAACAGCCTCGGCTTGCTACTGGCTTTCGCGGTCCCGCTGTTCCTGGCGCACGGGCTCAGGGTCGGCCTGACTCGCCGCGAGCTGCTCGTCACGGTCGTCACGGCGGGCGCGCTGGCGCTGCCGCTGCTCCAGGCCTGGCGGTTCAGGGCCGAACCGGGCCGGATGCTCGACTATGCGGGCATCGTCGCGACCGCCGTCTCGCTCATCCCCCTGCTGCTCATCGACAGAGGCAGCCCCATCGGCCGGGTCTGGCGGCTGCTCTTCGTCGGGTTCGTGGGCCTGAGCGCGGCTGCCACGCTCAGGATGCTGGGACCGTCGGGCGAAGCGGTCTACCTGGCGACGCTGCCGCTCTCCACGGCGGGATTCCTGCCCATCGCGGCGGCCCTCTTCGTGGGTGCCCGCGCGCTGCGAGGGCCATATCGCACCCGGCGCCGGCTGGTGCGAACGGCGCCCGCCGACCTGGACGAGGCGCTCCGCTCGGCCTCGGGCATCCTGTTCGGCACGTTGACCGACGTGGCGGCCCAGGCACTCGGCCCCAGACGCTCGGCAGCGGTGCTCCGGGAATCGCTCTGGGAGGCCCCCGACCACGATGAGACCGGCGTGCGCCACGGATTCACTCTGCGAGCGGCGGCTCTGGAGGCGCACGGAGGGCACTCGTTCCGCACCGCCGCCCTGCGCGCCGCCACCACCGGCCTGTACTGGCTCGAGTGGGAGGCCGCCCACCGCCGCATCCTGGCCGATCCCGGGACCGCCTGGGAGGCCGAGGACATCGTCTCGATCCTGGCCGACATTCCGCTCTTCGCACGCCTGAGCCTCGAGGAACGCCAGCGCATCGCCACCATCCTGCGGCGCGAGCAGCACCTGGCGCACGAGCTGGTGCTCGAGCAGGGCGCGCCGGGCGACCGCTTCTACATCGTCCATCGCGGCGACCTCGACGTGTTCCGGGCCAGCCCCGGAGGCCGCGAGAACTTGCTCGGAAGGCTCTCGCCGGGCGACTGCTTCGGCGAGCTGGCGCTGATCGAGCCCGAGGGGGTGCGCACCGCTTCGGTGAGGGCGCGCAGCGACACCGAGCTGCTCTCGATGGCGCGCGACGACTTCCTCGAGACCTTTGCCGAGGATGCCCGCGAACGCACGATGGTCATCTCCGTCATCCGGCACGGAGGCTTCCTCCGCCGTATCCCGATGCTGGGATGCCTGCCCTCGGCGATGCTCTGGCGTCTGGCGGCCCGGCTGGTCTTGCGCAATTACGCTCAGGGCGATACGCTCTGTGAAGGAGCCGCAGAACCGGCTCGGTTGTTCCTGGTGCGAAGCGGCCGTCTGCAGGCCGTGGAGCCGGAAGCGACGTTCGAAATCGGCGCAGGAGGGGTCTGGGGTGAACGGCAACTGGCCAGCCGGACGGTGTCCGCGGCGATGGTGCGGGCGGTCGAACCCAGTGAAGTGCTGGTGCTGGAGATGAAAGACTTCGAGCAAGAACTGGCGCTCTGTCTTGCGGGTATCCGGACGGCTGAAGAGCTGTCGAGGAGGGGGGGACTGGAGTGACGCGGGTGCTGGGAGCGGGGGTGGCTCTGCTATTGCTGCTGGGCCTGTACTCGACGGGACTGGAGCTGAGCACCAGCGGCCAGGAGGCGTTCGGCGTGGGGCTGGAGCACTACGAGATGGGCCAGGTCGCGCGCCAGCTCGAACTCCACGGGTTCGAACGCGGCCGGCTTCCCACCAAGGAGGAGTTCCCCGACTTCTGCCGGCTCAAGATGCGCAACTTCCAGCGGGATCCGAGCACGGATCGCTGGGGGATGCCTTACTGGTACGAGAACCAGGAGTATGAGGGGCACAAGCTGAACGACCCCATCGACCTGCGCGAATTCGTGCTGATCTCGGCCGGCGGGGGGGGGGGGGGGCGGCGCGGGGGGGGGGGGGAGGGGGGGGGGGGGGTGGGGGGGGGGGGGGGGGGGGGTGGGGGGTTGGGGGTTGGGGGGTTGGGGGTTGGGGGTTAGGCATGGACGCAAGGTTCGCGCCATCGCCAGGCTCACGCAACGCATGGCGAACTGCGCAGGGGGCGTCCTGACCTCTGACCCCTGACCCCTACTTGGCCTTTCTCCTGTCGAAGGCCGAGAAGTCGCCGGGCCGGCCGAGAAGCTCCGACAGCCAGGAGCAGGGGCTAACCGCAGCCGGCCAGATGGATGGAGGCAAGCGTCCCTCGAGAGTCTGAGGAACTCCCGGGCAGCCGCAACCCGCCGCGGGACTTGCGAGATACCCAGGCGTCGAGGGCTCTGGCAAGACGAGCCCGAGGTCCCCGGCCCGCAGACCACTGTGCGCCCGGTCCGCGAGGAGTGAAGGGCAGCCCGCAGCCCGGGGGAGCGGGTGTGGCGGCTCGGCGCCTCGTGCACTCCGCGGCTCGGAGTCCAGGAATCGGCCACCAACCGGGAAAAGCAGAACTCCCAGACCTTTCGGCCCGGGAGAGCTGGGTGTGGAAGTGTTTACGCGGGGTCTTATCCCTCTTGGGTCCGTCCACTTCGTTCCAAACTCTGGATTTTACTCCTCACCTCTGGAACAACCTGCTGACGGCGATGATTCCACCTGTTCTCGGTGTCCAACCAGAATTGAGACGATCTCATCCGGTCGAATCCTGGGCGCCTGGCGGAACCTGGTCTCTGGAAAGCCGGCGTCAGTCTCTGAGCTTTCCAGACGGGACAGGGCGGGGGTCCTTCTCACCAGCAGCCAGAACGAATTCCAG
>CAZSVK010000186.1:0-10910 GCA_964610245.1 uncultured bacterium | reverse complement strand
CGGGTGATCACGGCCCGGATCGAGCGGGCCATCACCGAGATCCTGATCGACGAGAAGCTGGATCTGAGCGCGCAGCTCCGCAAGCGGGTGCTCGACGAGGTCCTCAACGACGTCGTGGGGTTGGGGCCGCTGCAGGTGCTGCTCGACGACGCCGAGGTCAACGAGGTGATGGTCAACGGGCCCGACCGGGTCTACGTCGAGCGCGGCGGGAAGCTGGTCCTGACGCCGGTCAAGTTCAAGGAAGAGACGCATCTTCGCCACATCATCAGTCAGATCCTGAGGCCCATCGGACGGCGCGTCGACGAGACGACTCCGATGGTCGATGCCCGGCTCAAGGACGGCTCGCGCGTCAACATCGTGATCCCGCCGATCGCGCTCTGTGGGCCCACCGTGACGATCCGGCGGTTCGCGCGCGATCCGTTCGACATGACCGATCTGGTGAGCTTCGGCACGCTGACCAGCAGCTCGGCGGCGTTCCTGAATGCCGCGGTGCGGGCGCGGCTGAACATGGTCATCTCGGGCAGCACCGGCTCGGGCAAGACCACGACGCTCAACGCGATCAGCTCCTTCATCAGCGACGACTGCCGCATCATCACGATCGAGGACGCCGCCGAGCTGCAACTGCAGCAGGATCACGTCCTGAGTCTGGAGGCCCGCCAGGCCAACATCGAGGGCAAGGGCTCCATCACGATCCGGCAGCTGGTGATGAACGCGCTGCACATGCGGCCCGATCGGATCCTCGTCGGCGAATGCCGCGGCGGCGAGGCGCTGGACATGTTGCTCGCGATGAACACGGGCCAGGACGGTTCGCTCACGACCTTGCACTCCAACTCGCCCTACGACGCGATCCTGCGTCTCCAGACGATGGTGATGCTGGCGGGGATGAACCTGCCGCTGCGCGCCATCAACGAGCAGATCGACGGGGCGATCCACCTCATCGTCCACCAGGACCGTCTCACCGATGGCACTCGCCGCATCACGCACATCAGCGAACTGGCGGGCTTCACCGACGACCACCCCAACCTGGTCGACATCTACCGCTGGATCCCCCGCGGCATCGGTCCCAAGGAGATGCACCTGGGCGAGCTGGAACCCACGGGCAAGGTCCCTTCGCTCATCACGCGTTTCGTCGAGGACAACATCGAACTTCCGTCGGGCGCCTTCGGGCCCAGCATCGACATCGACGAACTCTACGCCGAGCTGCAGGCCGAACAGAAGCGCCGCTCCGAGCTGGAGCGCGTGCGACTGCTGAAGCTGGCCCGGGAAGAGGAGGCGAAGGACGAGGCCGCCGCCGAAGCGGCCGAGGCGGTCGAGCGCGCCCGCACCGTGGCCGACACGCTGGCCGGTACCGAGGGCGGTCCGGTGCTGCGCCGATCGGTCCTGCAGACCCGGGTCTTCACCTGGAAAGACGCCGCGCGGGAAGAGGCCGAGCTGGAGCCGGGCGTGATGCCGACCTCGCACAACGCGCGACGGTGGCAGATCTTCAAGAAGCTGCGGGCGCTCAACCCCCGGCGCTCCGCCCGGCGCACCGAGGACGACGACTTCGAGCACGCCCGGCTGATCCTGATGCAGGCGGTCACCAAGGAACTCGAGGCGACGGAGATCCCCGACGACTTCACGACCGTCGACAGCGAGCGGGTCTTCATGGCCACTCTCATCACCCAGGCCTACCAGAAGCTCAGGGAAGGCCAGGAGATGATCCTCGACCGGGCGCAGGAAGACGCCTTGATGGCGCGGGTGCTGAGCGAGTTCTGCGGCTACGGCCCGGTGCAGGTGCTGATGGACGATCCGGAGATCAGCGAGATCATGGTCAACGGACCCTCTCGCGTGTTCGTCGAGCGCCGGGGCCGGATGGAACTCTCGGACGCGGTCTTCGAGGACGACGCCCACATCGTCCGGATCCTCCAGCGGATGCTCGGCCCGGTCAACCGCCGGTGCGACATCACCAGCCCGATGGTCGACGCGCGGCTGCCGGACGGAAGCCGTATCAACGCGGTGATCATGCCGCTGGCCATTTCGGGCTCGACCATCACGATCCGCAAGTTCGCGCACGACCCCTACACGATCGAGATGCTGGTCGAGGGGCTGTCGATGTCGGCCGACATGGCGACCTTCCTCAAGGCCGCGGTGCAGGCCAGACTTAACGTCGTCGTTTCTGGCGGCACCGGGTCGGGCAAGACGACGACCCTCAACGCGATCAGCGCCTTCATCCCCGACACCGACCGCATCGTCACCATCGAGGACACGGCCGAGCTGCAGCTCCAGCAGGACCACGTGGTCGCGCTCGAGAGCCGGCCGGCCAATCTGGAAGGCGCCGGCCAGGTCACGATCCGCGAGCTGGTGCGAAACGCGCTGCACATGCGGCCCGATCGGATCCTGGTCGGCGAGTGCCGCGGCGGCGAGGCCCTGGACATGCTGCAGGCGATGGCGACCGGCCAGGCCGGCTCGCTCACCACCGCCCACGCCAACACGCCCAAGGAGATGATCTCGCGTCTCGAGGTGATGGTCCTGATGGCCAGCACCGGTCTCTCGATGGGTAGCATCCGCGAGCAGATCACCAACACGATCGACCTCATCGTGCAGCAGGAGCGGTTCAAGGACGGCGCGCGCCGCATCACGCGCGTCTCGGAGGTCACGGGGCTGGACGCCAACGGCGAGGTCGCCGTCCAGGACGTCTTCGTCTTCAAGGTCGAGGGCATCTCGACCGAGGGCGCGGTCGTCGGCAAGTACGTACCCACCGGCTACATCCCGCGAGCGCTGCGCCTGTTCCGGGCGGCCAACGTCCCGCTGCCCGACATGATGTTCGGCGAGAACACGTCCGTGGAGCGTGAGTACGAGCGCATCTTCCGGCAGCATCAGATCGAGCAGCAGCGCGAACGGCAGCTCGAGCAGATGCGATACCGCTCCGAACTCGGCGCCCACGCGGCGCGCGTCGAGAAGTCGGCCAACATGAGTTCCGTCACCGACGAGATCGCCAGGCGCCGTCAGGAGAAGACGAGCGTCGCCCAGCTGCTCAGCCAGCGGGAGCAGACCACCGAGGAAGCCGCGCGAGCGGCGCGCAGCGACACCGACCATCACGAACTGGCCCAGGAGATGCGCGACCGGATGCTCGAGCGGCCCGAACAGGACGAGCAGCAGCTCTCGCCGCAGATGGGCGATCAGCTCGCTCAGCTCGAGCGGCCCTCCGGGCAAGATCCGGCCGAGGCGAACGAACTCGCCGAGCGCATGCGAGCGCGCGTCACCCCCGACCCCGCGCTGCTGCGCCGACTTCGCGCCATCAAGAAGGAGAAGGGAGATCGGTGAGAAGCTGGGTGAACAGCGGTTCTTCCGTCGGGAGCTCCGTTCCCGAACCCTCGCCAGGAGAGAACCTCTCGCCTGGCCCCCCCGATGACTGGAGAGAGTCTCACCTGCGCTCCCAGCTCAGAGTCCACGGAAGTGTCGCTCAGGCCTCGACAGCTCTTCTCGATTGCCGGGTCCAGGGCCAGGCTCTGGCCCTGGCGAGGTCTGGAGCAGAGCTCCAGCAGGGAATCGATCGGCTCAGTCGTGATGCGGCTCTCGGATATCAGTCCAGGACACAGGACAGCGTCCTCGGGAGGCGGCTCCGCGCCGCCCTGCTGGCGATCTGGCTGGCGGTCGCCGCGGCCTGCCCTGGCTTCGCCTCCGCGCCGGGCAAGAAGGCGGGACGGCCCGCCCCGAGGCGAGCGGCGCAGGCGGTCGTCCGCCACGAAGTACCCTCCGAGGGTATCGTGGCCAGGGTGGTGCCGCTGGAGGGCGAGTTCTTTGCCCGGCTGCGGGGCTGGAATCGATGGCAGCGCTTCGATACGGCCGCCAGCCTGCGTTCGGGCGAGGAGCTGCGAGTGCTCGACGGGGCCCGGGTCGAGGTCCAGCTTCCCGCGAGGGGCAGCCTGCGCACCCGGGGCGAGTGCTTCTTCCTGGTGCGCACCTCCGAGCTGCTGATGGACGGAGGCTTCGCCGATGTCCGGGCGCTCGATCAGGAGTCGCTGCTACTGGTGACCCCTTCGGGCGAGCTGGCGGCGCGCCGGGCCCGTTTCTCGGTGGTCGTCGAGGAGACCGGCACGCTGGCGCGGGTCCTGAGTGGCGTCGTCGCGGTACGGGGCGGTCCGCACGGTGCGGAGCGGCTTGCGGGCACGGGCCTCGAGGCGCTGTTGCGGCCGGGCGTGGTGCCGTCGGTGCGGCGGGCGCCGGGTTCGGTGAAGCGCGAGCTGGTGCGGTTCTCGGATACGGGACCGGCTCCGGCGCCGTCCGAAGAGGCGAGGTCCGAGGAGGCCGGCGAGAGCCCGACCGGGACGGCGAAGGCGTCCGGGAAGGCAGCGGGGGCGGGCCAGACCTCGCGGGCGGGGCGTGGCGGAGAGCAGGACGCCCGAGCCGGGAAGCCCCCCACGGGGGGCGCGCGCTCCGGCGCGGACCCGGGAATCTCGGCCTCGGAGCGGGCGGGGGGCGCGGGTCAGCCGAGCCTGAGAGACCGGATGCACGGGCTGAGAAGTCCGCAGGAGCGCATCCGGCGCTATCAGATGCAGCTCGCCCAGCAGGCGGCCGCCGAGCGGGAGGAGTTCGAGCGAGCGCTGGGGGAGGCAGGAGGGAAACCCACGCTGCTGCAGCTCGACGCCCGGCGCCGCACGGCGTGCATGCAGGAGCGCCGGGAGCGATCGCTGGCCCGGGGCGAGCTGCTGGCCTCGGCCCACCGCGCCGCGCAGGAGTACGTGGCGGACCAGTCGCGGGACGAGCTGCTGGCCGCGCGCCGGGAGGCGGCGCTGGGACGCAGTCTGTGGTTCCAGACCCGGCAAGGGGTGCTGGAAGCGCGGCTGGAGCTGGTCCGGCTGGGACAGACCATCGACGGGCTGACGGCCGAGCTTGCGACCCTGGGCACTCCGCCCGCGAACGCCTCGCGCGCGCTGGAGCTATCTCGAGCCAGGGACGCGGCCGCGGCGCGCGCCGACCGGGTCAAGGACCGCATCGGCGAACTCATCGAGCTTCAATGACGGATTCCGGCGCCCCCGGCGAGCACTCGGAGTTGGGTGGCGGGTCACCCCGAGCTTGGCACGCCGGAGGTTCGGCACTACAATCATGGTCGGACGGTGGTCCGCTCGGACACTCGCCGATTTGCTTCGCAACATGAGCACCCGTCAGCCCCAGCTCTGCGCAGGCCCGCCGCCGGCTTCCCGTGCCGGGACCGGCTCTTGGGGCTTGTGGATTGCGATCCTGGCGGTGGTACTGGCCGTTGCGGGCTGCGGAGGAGGGGCCGAGAAGCCGTCGGCCCGCCGCTTCACCGAGGGGTTGCTGCTCGACATGCAGGAGAGGGCTTTCGAGCGGCTCTACGACAAGCTCTCGAGGGAACGGCGGCGCGAGTTCTCTCAGGAAGAGTACGTCCGGCGGAACACGGCCGGATTCGACAAGCTCGATACCATGGGCGGTTACCTGGCCGACTGGCGGTTCGACGACGCCGCATCGGCCGTCGAGGACGATTCGGCGACCGTGGCCGTGCTGGCCCGAGTGACCTTCCCGGCCAAGGCCGGGGCGAGCGAGCATCGTCGCAAGCTGGTCTTCAGCCTCAGCCGCGAGGACGGCGACTGGAGATTCGACGGGATGACGAGCCAGAGACTGCCCTGACGGCGGCGAGGCCGGCGGTTTCTTGCAGGACCTGGAAAGGCGGGGAGCGATGGACGCGCAGATACCCAACTACAAAGAACTGAGGAGCTGTGCCCTGCTGTCGGATCTCACCGACGAAGAACTGGTGACTCTCAGCAACGGTACGAAGCTGAGGGAGTACGACGAGCAGAACCCCGTCATCTGCGAGGAAGGCAAGGTCGGCGACGGCTTCTTCATCATCGTGGGGGGGCAGGTCCGCGTGGCCAAGAGGGACGACAAGGGCAAGGAGCACCTGCTCGCGGTGCTGAAGGCCGGCGACTTCTTCGGAGAGATGGCCTTGCTCGACATGGAGATGCGCTCCGCGAGCTGCTACGCCCTCGAGCCGGTGCGGGTCATCTGGATCGGCCGCGAGCAGTTCGACGCTTTCTGGCGCCAGGGCGGCCCGATGGTTTCCAAGCTGCTCTTCCGGATGATGATGGATATCAGCAACCGCCTGCGCCTGCTGGGCGAGCGCTACGTGTACGTCCGGAGCTGCTACACCGGAGGACGGTTCTGAACGTGCCGGATGGCTGCCGGGCTACTACTCGCGAGAGTCGTCGCTTCACACGAAGATTCTGGCGAGCATCCCCACAGCCTACAGTCTGGAGCCTACAGTCTCAGTGCGGGCGATGCCCGAGCTGGGCGCGGTGACGGAGGAGGCGACCGATGGACGCACAATGCCTGGTGGCATGCATGGGGGGGCTGCCGTGCCTGCCCCACCTGTTGATGATCGTCGTCATCGTGATCTTGCTGGTGCTGCTGCTGGCCGCGGTGGCCCGGGCGATCACCTACCTGCTGATGCGGCAGTTGCTGGGCAACGACTGCTGCGCGGCCCACGACCCGCCGGAAGACGGAGCCGGCGAGCAGCCGGAAGCGGGCGAGGCCGAGGGGCCCGACAAGCCCGGCGCCGCGAAGCCCGAGCCTGCAGGAGGGGGCAAGCCTGCCGGTCCGGGTAGCGACGATTCGTCCTCCGGCTCGGCCGCCTGACATTTGGGCCGATCGGCTGCCTCAATTTTGCGCGCCTTCTGCCGATGAAGGAGGTGGGGAACGGTGGACCCGAGACGGGCCGATCGTTCGCCGGACGCAGGAGGCGGAAATGGCCAGGAACTGGACGGTTGCAATCGCTCTGATGGTCCTCGTCGTCGCGCTCGCTCAGGCACCGCGCGCCGAGGCCAGCAAGGTGACGATGGACAACGAGGCCATTCGCAAGGGAGCAGTGCAGGAGCCTTGCTCGCCTGAGAAGAGCGTGACCGCCGGGATCCCGTCGGACGAGCGCCCTCAGCCGGCCCTGGCCCCGGCGCCGCGTCACGAGCCGGTCAAGTACGATGCGCTGCCCGAGCGCGAGCGACGGAAGCACACGCTGCACGAGATCCTCGCGGCCTACGCCGAGGTGTGAACCCGGACAGGCCGCGGAAGCCGATGAGAGGCGAAGTCCGATGAGAGGAACCAGGCACCATGGGCAGGTCCGGTGGGCCCTGCTGCTGGCAGTCACCGGGGCGCTGACTGCCCCCGTCCTTCCCGCCCAGACACCGGCCTCGACCGCCCCGGCGGCCACGACCTCCGGCGCGGGTGAGGAGCAACTGCAGCGGCAGTACGTGCAGCAGGTGTCGGAGCAGCTCGAGACGGTGATGAGCGCGATGTCACCGGATCTCTCGCAGTCCGACCCTTTCTTCGCGAGCCACTCGGCGGTCAATCCCGACGGCAAGCTGGCCGCGCTCGCGCTCTCTCGCGATCACAACGGCGAGAACTACTGGTCGGTCTTGCTGCTGAGCAAGGCGACGCTCGAGGTCACCCACGTCTACGACTTCATCCGGGCCCACCACCTGAGCAAGCTCGAGTGGAGCCCCGACGGCAGCTGCCTGCTGGCGCTGGCCGAGGACGTGTCGCTGACCGGCCCGCCGGGCAGCCTGATCCTCATCGATCCGCTGTCGAAGCGAGCCTTCGTGGTGGACCGCGGCGTGTGGCAGTACTCGCTCTCGCCCGACGGCACGAACCTGGTCTACGAGCGGTGCGAGGACGCCGCCAGGCCGCTCGACAAGCGGGTCATCTGCCTGTCGCGTTTCTCGAAGTTGCTCGCGACGTTGAGGGATTCGAACCTTCAGATGCAGGCGACACCTCGCGAGCTGGCGAAGTTGCTGCGCGACCAGACGAGCCAGACACTGAAGACCCTGGACTATCCGCGCGAGCAGCTCGAGGGGTTCAAGAGCTGGTCGGGCGACAGCAAGGTGTCGCACATGACGGCCTACCGCTACGCTCCGGGCGCGCGCGAGCCGCTGCGGATCCGCTATGCCCTGGACACCGGCACCAGCCAGGTCACGGAGCTGAAGTAGGGCCCTCCGCGACGGGCCTCTCGGCGCCGTAGGCGGCGAGCTTGCGGTCGAGCGTGGGCCGGCTGATCTGGAGGAGGTTGCAGGCCCGGGTCTTCTTCCAGCCGCAGCGCTCCAGCACGTCGAGGATGTAGCGTCGCTCCATCTCGGCCAGCGAGACGATCGCGGGCCCGACGGCGCCGGCCGCGGCGGGAGCCGGTACGGCGGCTGTCGCGGGGCCCCGGAACGGCAACCGCTCGGGCTGGATGGTGTCTTCCTCCTCGAGGACGACCGCCCGTTCGATCAGGTTCTCCAGCTCGCGGATGTTGCCTGGGAAATCGTAGGCCATCAGACAGTCCAGGGCGGCCTGGCTGAGGCCCCGCACGGCGCGGTTGACCTCGCGGTTGTAGCGGGCGACGAAGAATTCGGCCAGCACCGGGATGTCGTCGCGGCGCTCCCTCAGGGGGGGCAGCGCGATCGTGATGACGTTCAGGCGGTAGAAGAGATCTTCGCGGAACCGGCCCTGGCGGATGGCGGTCTCGAGGTCGGCGTTGGTGGCGGCGATGACGCGGACGTCGACCGGGATCGGCTTGTCGCCGCCCAGCCGATCGACCTCCCGCTCCTGGATGACCCGGAGCAGCTTGGTCTGCAGGTTGGGGCTCATGCAGCCGATCTCGTCGAGAAAGATGGTGCCGCCGTCGGCCTGTTCGAAACGTCCGCGTTTCTGCCGGTCGGCGCCGGTGAAGGAGCCCTTCTCGTGGCCGAAGAGTTCGCTCTCGAGCAGGCTCTCGGAGAGGGCCGCGCAGTTGACGGCGATCAGCGCCTTGTCGGCCCTGCGGCTCTGCTGGTGCAGGGCGCGGGCGACCACCTCCTTGCCGGTGCCGGATTCGCCGCGGAGGAGGACGGTGGAGCGTGTGGCGGCGACCTTGGCGACGGTCTTCATCACCTCGCGGAAGGCGGCGCTCTTGCCGATGGGGGCGTAGCGCTCGTGGAGGAGTTCCTGGAAGTTGTCGCTGGCCGAGCGGGCCAGGGCGAAGCGGCGGGCGTTGTCGAGGGCGTTGGCGACGTAGCGGGCGAGGACGGTGAGGACCTCGACGTCGGACTCGGTGAAGGAGGCGCCGCCGAGCTTGTTCAGGGCCTCCATCACGCCCAGCGTCTTGCCCCTGAGCAGCAGCGGGACACAAACGATGCTCTGGGTCGGATACTGGATGTCCTGGCTGATCTCGCGCTTGAACTTGGGTTCGGTCCAGACGTCGCCCACCAGCAGCGGCCGGCCTTCCTTGGCGACCCAGCCGGCGATTCCCTCGCCCAGCTCGAGCCTGATGTTCTTGAGTTCTTCGCGTTTCTCGCCGGTGGCGGTCTTGAAGTAGAGGGTGCGGGTCTCCTCGTCGATGAGCAGGAGCGAGGCGGCGCCGGCGCCCAGGACGCGGCAAGCGCTGTCCATCACGAGATCGAGCAGCGGATCGAGGTCGAGAGTGGAGGAGAGAACCTCACCCGTCTGGAGGAGGGCCTTGAGGAGGGCGTTGTCGAGCAGGCGTTCGGGGATGCTCATTCGGCTGGCAGAGAGCATAGTCCCGGACCGTCGCGCGCGCAATGCCCCTGGGACGCGGGGTGACGCGCCGGCAAGGGCCGGGCGGCGCTCAGGAGGCGGCCGGGCTCTGCAGGCGCAGGATGCCCTCGGCGCCGGGGAAAAGGCGGTCGATCTCCTCGCGGAGGTTCCGGATGTCGAAGCGCAGGAAGCTCCTGGAGGTGGAGGGATCCATCAGCACGTCGCCGTCGAAGATGAAGACCTTTTCACCGCTGACGAGAAAGCTGCAGTCGGAGAGGGGGCAGCCGACGTCGGGGAGCATGCTCTTGATCGATTCGATGACGTGGCGCAATTTCTGGATGGAAACCCTGTTCTGGCGCAGGATCTTGGCCAACCGCATCAGGACGACCTCGGAGAACGTGTAGTGGCGATACTTGCCCTGGTTGATGGCCGTGGGCTTGATGAAGTTGGTCTTGTCCCAGTACTGCAGTTGCCGGTACGAGATGCCGCAGATCTTCACGACATCCTTGGGACTGAACAGACTTTTCATGACTTCACCTCCTCCCGAGTGGCGGGGGAACCCGGTGTATCTTCAGTGCTGAAACGGCTCTTCGGCCTCGGCGTGAGCCGCGGCAAGCCGGCCGCACCGCGTAACTCGATCGAGTGTCTGTGATAATTGTACCGCACCCAGACGCTAACATCCACAATTTCCGTCATCTCGACGTGATTTCTGTTCAGTTTGGGCCTGTTCGATCATGCCCGGCGGCATGGCGGAGCGGCCGGCGAGGCGGCAGCAGGCCTTCCCGGGCCGGTACAACGGATTTGCCTCTATCGCGGGCGGCGGGGAGCATGCGACAGAAGTGGCCCCGGCGATGGCAGCCAAGCTCTCGATCGCTAGTCGGAGGCTGGGATGCGAGCCGGACCCTGAACCCGGCAATGACCTGCGTGAGTCGGTCTTGCTCGCGAACCCCCGAGAAGCAAGCGAGAACTCTGCTGCCATTGCCGGGTCCAGGGTGGGGCTCCCACCCTGGCAGGGGTCTGGGGACAGCGTCCCCAGATGGCAACTCGGTTCGAGGAGGGCCCCCCCGCATGACATGCACCCGGGGCGGCGGGTCGCCTTGACCGGCCCCAGCCCTCGTGCTAGAGTTCGACCACTAGCGAGGAGGGATTGGCACCGATGGCCCAGGTCATTTTGAACGAGGTCACGAAGAGGTACGCGGGAAACGCCGACTATACCGTCAAGCCCACCAGCTTGAAGATCCATGACAAGGAGTTTCTCATCCTTGTCGGACCTTCGGGATGCGGCAAGTCGACCACGCTACGCATGGTGGCGGGGCTCGAGGACGTGACCAGCGGGGAGATCATCATCGGCGATCGGGTCGTCAACGACCTGCCGCCGAAGGACCGCGACATCGCGATGGTCTTCCAGA
>CAZSVK010000185.1:0-10932 GCA_964610245.1 uncultured bacterium | reverse complement strand
GTGCTGCGCCGTCATCCCTGGACGCAGGGGCTCCGCCCCTGCACCCGCTCGCCCCCTTCGGAGGCTCGCCCGCTTCGCGTGCTGCGCCATCATCCTTGGACGCAGGGGCTCCGCCCCTGCACCCGCTCGCCCCCTTCGGAGGCTCGCCTCCACTCGCTGACCCCTGACCCCCGACCCCGGCACCCTGTCTTTCAACGCTCTCGAGCTGGGTGACCCTGAGGAAGGTGCCGGGTTCCAGCATCCCCGTCCGGGTGGGGGTGCGTTCGATCACGATGGCATAGGAGGGCTTGCCGTCCCTGGGCGCCTTCCACATCGACCGGGCGAACGAGCCGAGCGCGCTCGGCTCGACACCCCGTCCCTGGCTGGAAACCCGCTGGAAGTCGTTCGGACCCAGGAGAACGTAACGCTGCTGTTCGGTCCAGGCTTGCTGGCCGAAGGCGCGGATCTTGAGGCCGATGACCTCGCTCGAGACCGGGACCAGCCGGGAGAGCAGAACGAACTGCCCGCGGGGCAATCCGGGCAGGTCCTTGATGAGCTGGCCGAGCCCGGTGAGCGCGAGGGGCGACGCTGGCGCGGTGGACAGGGTCTTCACGCGCTCGAACGCATCGGCGAACACCCATCGATCGGGCCGGCCTTCGGCCCGGATCCTGTAGCGGCGGTCCGATTCGGGCCAGAACACCTGGACCTTGGTGCCGGCCGGAATGTCGACCCGGCCCGCGGCATCGCTGACGTCGCGCTTGAGGTTGGCCTCGAACAGGGGCCGTGCGGGCAAGGCGAGCCGCCGGACCTTGCTCTGGCGAGAGATGCGGGGACGCGACGGCTCGTTTGGCTCGAAGGTGCTCAAGCTGAGCACGGCGACGAGGGTCGCCACCCAGATCATGCGGCTATCATGCCAGAGAGAGGTTCGCTTACGGCTGGCCTCCGGGACCGGAAGCATCGGTGGAACGGTCGATTCCTCGATGTAGACGACCTCGCCCGCCGAATCGGAGGCTATCGGCACCTTCAGGCAATCGACTCCGCCGCATCCGAAGATGGAGCATCCCTTGTTGAATTCCCAGCAATCCCGGTGATGTGGCGCATGACAGCGGCTGCAGTAGACTTTTTCGTCAACAACTGCCTCTCCGCAAACCTGACACAGCGCCTCGGACATCAGCAGCGAGCCTTTCGAGAGTCTTCGGGACCCAGGAGATGGCGGGAAGAACCCGGACCGGCGCCGGCGATCATCCCGCAGCCATGCGAGATCAGGACATCCGTGAAGTATAGCAAAGGCTGGTCGGCCGGCCGGTCAACCAGTGAGAGTGCCGTTCGTGCCTGGAGGTTCCCGGAATCTGGCCGGCGCCGCGGGAAGGGCCGGATGGAAGCGCGGTCGTTGACGCCGGGAACGTGGTGCGTTAGTTGGAGAGACAGATTGCTGTGAAAGCCGGCACCGCACAGTCACCATATCCATCGCGCCGGGGTGGTCGAAAACGGAGCTGAAGAACGCATGCGTGTGAAGTTCTGGGGAGTCAGAGGGTCGATCCCGGCCCCTGGCCCCGAAACCAGCCGGTACGGGGGCAACACGGCCTGCGTCGAGGTGAACATCGAGGACGAGATCCTCGTGCTCGACAGCGGTACGGGAATCCGCAAGCTAGGGCTGGATCTGATCAGCCGCGGACTCAAACCGATCGTGGCCTCGATCTTCATCTCGCACACGCACTGGGACCACATCCAGGGCTTCCCGTTCTTCACGCCGCTGTTCATACCGGGCAACACGTTCCGCATCTACGGCGGAAAGACCTTCAGCGCGACGCTGGAACAGGCGCTCGACGGCCAGATGCAGCATCCGAACTTCCCGGTCCTGCTCAAGCAGCTCGCCTCCACGCTCAGGTTCCACAACATGCGCGAGGGCGATTCGCTCACGATCGATCTGAACCCCGAAGTCTCCAACGACCCCATCCACGTCACCTACGAGCGGCTGTTCCATCCCAACGGCGTCTTCTGCTACCGCATCGACTACCAGGGCAAGTCGGTCGTCTACGCCACGGACAACGAGCCGGGCGGCCCCGAGTTCGATCGGCGCCTGGTCCGCATCGCCCGCAACGCCGACATCCTGATCTTCGATGCCCAGTACACGCCGGAGGAGTACCCGACGAAGAAGGGTTGGGGCCACAGCACCTGGCTGGACGGCGTGAAGGTGGCCAAGCGGGCCGACGTGAAGCAGCTCGTGCTGTTCCACCACGACCCCGAGCGCACCGACGCCGACATCGAGGAGATCGTCAAGCAGGCGAAGAAGCAGTTCCCCGCGACGGTGGCGGCCTACGAGGGGATGGAGCTGACGCTGTAAAGGCAGGGGTTGGGGGTAAGGGGTTGGGGGTTAGGCAATTCGCGCGGATCCCGAGAGCTGGTCGTCACCCTGACGCAACTCTCGGTTCGCGCCCCCCCCGCGGTGCCGAGCGGGTTGCGGCCTGGCAGCCGACCGCTTCCGGTACGACCTTGCGCAGTGCCTGACACCCGGCATCTAACCCCTAACCCCCAACCCCTAACCCCTAACCCCTTGCCCCCAACCCCTGCCTTCACACCACCCAGAACCCGTAGACGGCGCCGAACTTCATGAAGGCGTTGAACAGGGCGAAGAGACCGAGCAGGATATAGAAGACGCCGATCACCCAGTCGGCGACATGGAACTCCTCGCCCATCACGGCCGCCACGCAACTCCGGACCCACGCGAGAGGCCGCGAGGCCGAGGGGCTCGACGAGGCGCAGAGGCTTCCGGCAATCAGCGCTGCCAGCCCGAGCAGCACCTGGATTGTGATGGCAATCATCCCGTCCAGTATATTAGCGTGATCGCCCGCCAGTTTACTAGCCGCGAGGATCCTCGCGTGGCCCGTCGAACTCGACGAGGGTTCCACCCCCAGCCTACAGCCTCGGCGCAGGAAGAGCCCGCGCGCGGGGAGTGCCATCGTGACCACCTGCAGCCTCGAACTAGCCCTGATCCTCCCGAACTCGGTCCACTGCGACCGCTGCATGGACCGGCTCGAGGGCACGCTGCGCGCGACGCGAGGGGTGCTCGAGGCCCGGATCGACCGCAAACGCACGCTGCTCGAGGTGACCATCGACCCCGAGCTGACCGGCCTGGAGACGGTCGAGGCCGGAGCGCGGGCTGCCGGCGTCGAACTCAGCCGCCGGTTCCGGCATGCCCGGTTCGCGGTCAACGGGCTCGATTGCATGGATTGCGCTGCGAAGATCGAACGCTGCATCGGACAGATGCCCGGCGTCGTCTGGTGCCAGGTCAACTTCGCTACCTTACAGATGCAGGTCGAGTACGAGGCCGAGCGGATCGAACCGGGCCGGATCATGGGACGTGTCCGCGAACTGGGCTACGACGTGGTGGTCGAGGGGGAGTCGCTTCACGCCCAGCAGAACCGCAGATTGCTCTTCACCGCGCTCTCCGGCGCGCTGCTGCTGGCCGCATCCGTGCTACCGATCTCCGAGAAGACCGCCACCGTGCTGCTGGCGCTGTCGGTCGGGCTGGGGGGCTGGATGTTCATGCGCACCGGCCTGGCCGCCGCCCGGTTGCTGACCGTCGACACCAACCTGCTGATGGGGGTCGCGGCGGTGGGAGCAGCGCTGCTGGGGCAGTGGCACGAGGCCGCTCTGGTGGTCTTTCTCTACAGCCTCGGCACCTGGCTGGAAGGATTTGCGCTGCACCGGAACCGGCGGGCGCTCGAGGAACTGGTCCGGATGGCGCCCCGGCAAGCGACCCGGCTGCGCGACGGCGCCGAGGAACCGGTGGAGGTGCACGCGCTCCGGCTCGGCGACCTGGTGCGCCTGCGCCCCTGGGAGAGAGTGCCGGTGGATCTGCGCCTGGAGCGGGGAGAGAGCTACGTCGACCAGGCCTCGCTGACGGGAGAGGCGGAACCGGTACTCAGGGCGGCCGGCGACGAGGTGCTGTCGGGAGCCGTCAACGGCGCCGGGATGCTCGAGGGTGTCGTCATCCGTCCGCACGGACAGGACACGCTGAGCCAGGTGATCGAGCTGGTCCGGGAGGCGCAGAGCAGAAAGGCGCCCAGCGAGACGTTCACCGAACGCTTCGGTCGAGTCTACTCTCCGATGGTGATGGGTTCCTCGCTCCTGCTGGCGCTCTACGGCGCTCTCCTGGCGCCCCAGGCCGCCCCGTGGATGCAGAGGGCCCTCACGCTGCTGGTGGTGGCCTGTCCCTGCGCGCTGGTCATCGCAACGCCGGTGGCGATCGCGTCGGCACTCGCCCGCGCCGCCCGGATGGGCGTGCTGGTGAAGGGCGGCGCGCACCTGGAGGCGCTCGGCAGCTGCCAGGCCATGGTGTTCGACAAGACGGGCACCCTGTCGACGGGGAAGTTCGCCGTGACCGAGAAGATCCCCGTCGGGACCCATGACGAGCGGAGCTTGCTCGAGGCCGCTTCGAGGGCGGCGGGCAACTCCGACCATCCGGTGGCCCGGGCCGTGGCCGAGCACCTGAAGGAGCGGGGGCTGGCCGCGCCTGCGGCCGAACGGGTCGAGGCCTTTCCTGGCCTGGGAGTCGAGACCGAGCACCAGGGAATCCGCCACCACCTCGGCCGGGCGGCGTTTCTGGCCGAACGGGGCTACGACGTGGCCACCCACGAGGGCGAATTCGTCGGCCTGGCCGCCCGGGGACACGCGGTGGTGGGAGTGGGCCGGGACGGCCGGCTCGTGGGGCTGCTCGGTCTGGTCGACGAACCTCGCCGGCATGCCGCCGAGGCGGTGGAGCGGCTCGAGAAGATGGGGGTCTCGCCGCTCGTCATGCTGACGGGAGATCACGCCGGCACGGCTCATGCGCTCGCGAAGCACGTCGGCATCCGGGAGGTCCGCGCCGGACTGTTGCCCGGGCAGAAGTCCGAAGCGATCGGAGAACTCTCGGCCCGTCACGGCCCCGTGGCCATGATCGGCGATGGCGTCAACGACGCGCCGGCGCTCGCCAGGGCGGCGGTCGGCATCGCCATCGGCTCGGCCGGAAACGGCGTCGCAATGGAGACGGCCGACATCGTCATCATGGGCAACGACCTTCGCAGCATCCCGGAGATGCTCGCCCTGGCTCGCAGGACCAGCCGCACGATCAAGCAGAATGTCGCCATCAGCCTGGTCGCGGTGGCGGGCATGGTCATTTTCGCCTCGATCGGCGCACTGGCTCTCTCGGGGGCGGTCCTCGCCCACGAGGGCAGCGCCCTCATCGTCATCATCAACGGACTGCGCCTGCTGGCGGGTCCGCGGACGGCCGCTGCAACCGGTGCGGCCGGAAGGCAGGCAGCCTCTTGAACTCCCATCTCTATCCCATCCTCTTCGGGCTGCTCTCGGCCCTGGGTAACGTGCTGGGAGGCATGCTCCTGCTGGTCCGGGGCAAGGCGGAACACTTCTACCTGAACGTCCTGATGGCTGTCGGTGCCGGATTCATGCTGGCAGCGGCCTTCCTCGAGATGATCCCCGAGGCGATGAAGCTGGCCGAACTGGCGCCCGAGTTCATCCTGCTCGGCTATCTGCTGGTGCATTTCTTCTCGCACTCGATCGTTCCGCACTTCCACTTCGGGGAAGAGACCCACCCGCACGAGATAGGCTCCCACAGCGTCGGCTACACGGTGCTGTTCGGGCTGCTCGTCCACGCTTTCTTCGATGGCGTCAGCATCGGCAGCTCGTTCCTGGTCAAGCCCTCGCTCGGCATGCTGGTCTTCCTGGCGGTCATCCTGCACAAGATTCCCGAGGGGTTCACCATCGGTTCGGTGATGATGTCGACGGGGCAGTCGCTGCGCGTGGCGGTGGGCAGCGCCATCGCCATCGGGGTGGCCACGATGGCCGGGGTCGTCGGAACGCTGGTCTGGATGCGGATGGAACTGGGCCTCTGCCTGGCCGTGTCGTCCGGAGTGACGCTCTACGTGGCCTCGAGCGAGCTGATTCCCATCGTCAACCAGGAGCGCAGCCCCCGCTGGGCCCTGGTCGTGTTCGGCGGCATCGCTTTCTTCTGGGTCACCGAGCATCTGCTGCACGCAGCCGGGTTCTGAGCCCGCGCGTCGCACCCGGGAACCGACCACGGATTGACACTTTCCCTGGCCATTCCTATAATCCTGCGAATTTCAGAACATCCGGCTTCCGATGGGAGCCGGTCAGCTCTCCGGCTCCGACCGGAGATGGAGCAGGATGGTGGCCTCATGACCGCTTCGATGACTTTCAGCCGTGGGCTGGCTTTCTACCTGGCCCTGTGCCTGCTCGTGCTGAGCCCTCTCCAGGGCGTCGGCACGGCTTCCGCGGAAGTCGGGGTCAAGACGGTGGTCTTCGGGGCCGCGGTGGGCGTGGGCGCTCTCTTCGCCATCAAGGCGATGGTGGGCCCGGCCTCGGCGGTGGCCACGGTCGGCGCTGCCGGCACCGGCGTCGCCGCGACAGTGGGCGGAGCGGTCGGCGGGCTGATGTCCGGCGTTTCCTCGCTCACGTCGACGCTATCGACCGGGGCCATGTCGCTGATGCGCGGCCTGGGTTCGATGATGACCACCGGCCTCTCGTCGGTCGCCAGCGTCGTGACCCAGCCCTGGTTCTACGTCCCGGCCGCCGTGATCGGGGCCGGTCTGCTGGTCTACCATTTCTACAAGAAGGCCCACCCACAGGTCAGGGCGGCGTCGCTCGTCGAGAAGCCGCTGGCCTTCTTCGACCGCTGGCGGGCCCGCGTGACCTCTCGCGCTCCCCTGCCCTACGCGATGGGAGGCACTCTCCCGGCGGGCGGTTACTCGAACGCGTACTACGGCGGGATGTCGAACTTCTACGTTGGCGGCCCCGCGGCGTTCGGCAACACCTCGCTGGCCACCGCCGGCGGCTACGGACTGCAGCCGGCGAGCACCGCCCCCGTCACGCCGCTCGGCGACGCGGCCCCGGCCGGCCTGGCTCCGATGTCGGACCTCCGATCCAATCTGCAGCCGTCCGCGCCGGAGGGTTCGTCCTCGCTGCAGGCTGAGCTGGCCAAGGCCGAGCAGAACAGAAAGGAAGCCTACACGCGGCTGGTGGATGCCATGAAGACGCAGGCGGGCAGCCTGGGCGCCTCCTCGGAAGCCGCCACCCAGGCGGTTCGCGACTACAAGGCCGCCAACGATCGCGTCCAGCAGCTGCGCGAGCAGGCCGGCGTGCGCTAGGGGCCGCAGCCCCAGGGTCAGGGGCGAGATCGGACTTGCAGGGAATTTTTCCCTCGTGATATAATCGCCCCTTCGATGCACGCCCCAGCCTACAAGAAGCCCATCCTGCTGGTGGATGACGACCCGGTGTTGCTGGAGACCCTGGAGGTCTCTCTGCAACAGCGTGGCTACGAGGTCGTCGTCGAATCCAGCCCCATCCAGGCGCTCGAGAAGATCCGCACCGAGAGCTACGAGCTGTTGCTGTCCGACATGTCGATGCCGGGGATGAACGGTATCGAGCTGATGAAGGCGGCCCGGGCGGTGCGGCCCAATCTGCTGGTCATCGTGATGACCGCCTTCGGGACCGAGAAGATCGCGGTGACGGCAATGAAGGAGGGGGCCTTCGACTACCTGGCGAAGCCGTTCGAGATGGACGAGCTGGGCCTGGTGATCGAGAAGGCGGTCGACAAGCTCTGGATGCAGGCCGAGAACCGGCGGCTGACGGAGGAGCTGGCGCAGTACACCGACTCGGCCGAGATGATCGGCAACTCGCTCCACATCGAGAAGCTCCGCGAGATGGTGCGGCGGGTCGCGCCGAGCGACGTGACGGTGCTCATCACGGGAGAGAGCGGAACGGGCAAGGAACTGGTCGCCCAGGCACTCTTCCGGCAGAGTACGCGTCATGACAAGCCGTTCGTGAAGATCAACTGCACGGCGCTCCCCGAGACGCTTCTCGAGAGCGAGCTGTTCGGCCACGCGCGGGGGGCGTTCACCGGCGCCTACCGGCGGCAGATCGGCAAGTTCGAGCTGGCCAACGGGGGCACGGTGTTCCTCGACGAGATCGGCGACATCTCGGCGGCGACCCAGACGAAGCTGCTCAGGGTCATCCAGGAGCAGAGCTTCGAGCGCATCGGCGGCAAGGAGACGTTGCAGGTCGACGTACGTCTCGTGGCCGCGACGAACCGGAACCTGGTCGACGAGATTGCCCGAGGCCACTTCCGCGAGGATCTGTACTACCGGTTGAATGTGATCGAGGTGCACCTGGGCCCCCTTCGCGAACGGCGAGAAGACATCCCGCTGCTGGTCGAGCGGTTCCTGGACACCTTCACCCGCAAGTACAAGAAGCCCCGGTTCGCCCTGCCCAAGGAGGCTCTCGCCTACGCGATGAGCTATCCCTGGCCGGGCAACATCCGCCAGCTCAAGAACTGGATCGAACGCATCGTGGTCCTGGGGCTGACGGACGGCAACGCGAGCTTCGAGCCTGAGTTCGTGAACCTGCCGCAGGTCGACGCCGCCAGGCCCTCGCTGCCGGAAGAGGCCCTGGTCTCGCTGGAGGAGGCGGAGGCGCATCACATCCAGCGGGTGCTGGAGGCGACCGCCGGCAACAAGCTTCGGGCCGCACGCATCCTCAAGATCGATCCGAAGACCTTGAGAGCGAAGATCCGCAAGTTTGCCTGAACCAGGTCGCTCAAGAGGAGTTGTCTCAAGATGGTCGAACGCACATCCAATCCGAAGCCGCTTTCCATCGCGAAATCCCGCAGCGGCGCGATCACGGTCATGAGGTTCTCGGGAGACCTTGATCTGCAGAGCCTGCCGGAGGCCAAGAAGTCGCTGGCCGAGCTGATGGATGCGGGTCAGGTGAAGATCCTGCTGGATGTCGAAAAGGTCGACTACATCGACAGCTCGGGCCTGGGGTTCCTGATCGGCTCGCTCAAGCGCGTCCGGGAACTCAAGGGCGAGATGAAGCTCGTGGGTTTGAACGCCTACATGCTCGGCATCTTCCGCCTGATCCACCTCGACTACGTGCTTCCGATCTTCGACAGCGTGGAGAAGGCCATGGCCAGCTTCGAAGAGAAGAAGGGGCGCCCCAAGCAGGCTGCCCACTGAGCCCGCGCGAGGCCGCGCGGCGACACCCGATTCCCGGACTGCAACCCACCCCCAACGGAAAGAAGGAAGAAAGAAGATGAAGCCCGAAGGACATCCCAAGCTCAACAAGGCAAACGTGTCTTGCGCATGCGGCGAACAGTTCACGACGCTTTCGACGGTTCCCGAGATCCGCGTCGAGATCTGCTCCAAGTGCCACCCGTTCTTCACGGGTAAGCAGCGCTTCGTTGACACGGCAGGCCGCGTCGAGAAGTTCCAGCAGAAGTTCGCCAACTCCCGCCAGCGCAAGCGCTGACGAGCGTGTAGACTGGGAGTCCGGGATGAGGCCCGGCTGCCGTCGGGGCGGCCGTCTCTCGAAAGTTCGTGGACGTCTCCAGCGCCAACAGGGTGATCGCCATCAGCGTGTTCTTCGGAACCGCCGTGGTTCTGGCGTTCGCGTTCTTCCAGGTGACCGGCGGATTCCGCGAGATCCGGCTGCCGGGTGCGTCGCTGCGTTACGCCGACGACATGGTCACGCCGGTGCGTCAACCCCCTCGAACGGTGGCGCCCTCGATCAAGCGCGCGCCGGACTTCTCCAATCCTGTCGAGCCTTTCCGGCCGTCCACCGTGGCCGAGAAGGCCTATTTCTCGGCGCTCGAGAAGGCCGACCGGATCGACGAGCGGTCCGAGCGGCTCAGGGCTGCCCATGACGAGCTGGCGGCCTTCCTGGCGAGCGATCTGGGCAAGGAGTTCGTCTCGGCGATGGAGCTGGCCAGGAGCGGCCGATCCGATGAAGGCCGGCCCGCGCTGAGCAAGCTCATCGAGGGCATGACCGATCAGAGTTCGCGCGTCCAGATCTACGTGCTCAAGGCGGCCATCCAGGTCTTCCAGCAGGCCAAGGACGCACCCGGGCTCAAGGCCCTGCTCCAGCGCTACCTGACGCTGCTCTCCGACGAGCTGTCCCGGGTCGACCTCGACGCCCGTCAGAAGGCGACGGCGAGCGAGACGCTCGACCAGGTCAACGAGGCGATGCGGGAGCTGGAGGCCGCCAAGCCATGAAGAGGCTCGGGGCTGGGGGCTGGAGGCTGGTGGCGCGCCTGGCAAGGCCGCCTGTCGTGGGTACGCTTCGGCCGCTCGCTCCTCGGCCGCTCGCTCCTCGGGCCTCGAGCCTCGAGCCTCGAGCCGCCCGGGGCCTCTCCCTGGTCGCCTTTCTGGTGGCCGCCGTGCTGCTGTCGGTCATCCTGATCCCCCTCTTCATGCTGTTCCAGTCGTCCCGCCAGTCGACGACCAACTCGATCAACTACATCCTGGCGGCGCAGATCATCGGAACGCAGCTCGAGAAGTTCAAGGCGATGCCGTTTCGCAAGCTGGAACGCTACATCGTCAATCCGACCCGTCCCGAGCTGCCCGACGGCCAGCCCGACGTGCCCGACCTGGTCAACGGACCGTTCGAGCAGCTGCCCGAGCTGCCCGACATCATCGAGGAAGGACTGGTGCGCACCGGCGGCGTCATCTTCGATCGGATGACCTACATCGCCTATTTCCCGCAGGGCAACCCGGACCCGGTCAGCCCCGGCTTCATGGCCATGCGCCAGCGCATTCGAGTGCGCGTGCTGGTCCACTGGCGCGAACCGGTGGCGGGGGGCGTGCAGCAAGCTCGGAAGCTGGCGATGTCGACGCTGGTGGAGAACGAGAACTACCAGCCCAAGCCGACCCTTTCCCAGGGGGGAACGCTGTGAGCCGGCCGGGCCGCTTCCCCTGGCCTACTTCTCGCGAGAGTCGTCGAACCTCGCGAGGGCTCCAGGCCGTCCGCCTCCAGCCTCCAGCCTCTAGCCTCCAGCCTCGGAGCGGACGCAGCCCGCTCCGTGGGTTCACCATCGTCGAGGCGCTGATGGGCATCGCGCTGTTCGGAATGCTCATCGGAGTGGTCCTGCAGGTGCTCCGGAGC
>CAZSVK010000184.1:0-11001 GCA_964610245.1 uncultured bacterium | reverse complement strand
TTCGCTACTTTCGCGCCACTACGGGAGATCCACGACTTTGCCGGAGCCCTGGGTCAGGTGTCGGGGGGGGGAGGGGAACGCTCGGGCCGCGCCAGTGGCACGAGCCGTGACCGAATGCCTCCAGCCTCAAGCCTCCGGCCTCCAGCCTCAAGCCTCCAGCCTCAAGCCTCATGGCTCCCGGTGGTACAATCGCGGGGATGCATCCCTCAGACGACGAGCCCGGGGACGGCGAGCGCCCCGAGGACAACCGGTTTCTCAGGCAGTTCTTCGATCTGGCGAAGCTGCCGCTCGCCTACGACTGGAAGATCGAGCCGAGCCAGCGGATCTATGCCAATCGCAACCTCAAGATGGACGAGATCGGCGCCATCGGGTTCGACATGGATTACACGCTGGCCATCTATCTGAAGCGCGAGATCGAGGAGCTGGCCTTCGAGCTGGCACTCGACAAGATGGTCTCGGAGCGGGGCTACCCCGAGGCGGTCCGCGGCGTCAAGTACGACCCGAACGGCATCATCCGAGGCGTGGTGGCCGACCGCAAGCTGGGCAACTTCCTCAAGATGGACCAGTTTCACGTCGTGACGGCGGCGACCCACGGCGGCCGACCGCTCGACGACGCCCAGCGGCGGGAGCTGTACCACAACCGCAAGATCCGGCTAGGGCAGGAACGCTACTTCTCCGCCGACACGCTCTTCGCGTTGCCCGAGTGCGCGCTGTTCCAGCAGTTCGTGGACTTCGCCGACGCGCACCCCGACGTGCTGGCCCCCGACTATCCGAAGCTCTACGACGACGTGCGGGCCGCGCTCGACGTGGTCCACCGGGACAACTCGCTCAAGGGCCGCATCCTGTCGGAGCCCGAGCGCTACATCTACCGGGATCCGCGCCTCGCGGGCACACTCGACAAGTTCCTCAAGGGCGGCAAGAAGCTCTTCATCGTCACCAACTCGGAGTGGCACTACACCGCCGCCGTGATGGCCTTTCTGCTCGACGGCCAGATCGAGTATCTTCCCCACTGGACCGATTACTTTGAACTCATAGTGGTGGAGTCCTCGAAGCCTCGCTTCTTCCTCGAGACGATCCCGTTGGTGCCGGTCGACGAGGCCGGGCCGCCCGCGGGGAGCCGGCCGGGCAAGGTCTTCCGCAAGGGCAGCGTCGCGGCCCTGGACGAGCTACTGCAGGTCCGCTCGGAGGGCGTGCTGTTCGTGGGCGACCACATCTACGGGGACATCCTGCGCTCCAAGAAGCAGTGCGGGTGGCGCACGGTGATGATCGTCGAGGAGATGGAGCGCGAGCTTTCGGCCAACAAGTCGGCCCGCCACATGCTCGAACAGGCCGAGAGGCTTCGACGGCGCATCGAGCGGCTGGACTTCAAGCGCAACCTCCTGCACATGAAGATCGCCATGATGGAGCGGCTCCAGGAGGGCCGGGGCGCCGGGCCGGAACTCGAGGAGCCGCTGGCCCGACAGCAGGCCGAGCTGCTCGAGCTGGACGAAGAGATCGGCTCGATGAACCTGGACCTGGCCGATATGGAGGCCGCGCTCGAGCGGAGGTACAATCCTGTCTGGGGTCCTCTCTTCCGCGCCGGGGGCGAGATCAGCCGCTTCGGCCAGCAGGTCCAGGCCTATGCCTGTCTGTACACCGGGCGGGTGTCCAACTTCCTGGCCTACCCGTTCAACAAGTTCTTCCGCTCGCCGCGCGACCTGATGCCTCACGATCTCCAGGACGGCCCCCCGAGCCCCTGACACCTGACACCTGACACCTGCCCATGAACATCCACGACAAGCTGCGCAGCTTTCTGATTCTCGAGGAACTCGGCCACGGCGGCATGGGCGGCGTCTACATCGGCTACGACTTCAACACGCACCAGCTGGTGGCGGTCAAGACCCTGTTCCAGGAGTTCGCCCACGACGACGCGTACATCAAGCGGTTCCAGCGCGAGGGCAATGTCTATCGCGGGTTGAATCATCCCAACATCGTCGGCTATGTGGATAGCGGGCTCGAGGATTCCACCTACTTCATCGCCCTGGAGTTCGTTGCGGGCAAGCCGCTCGATTCCATCCTGAAGAACGGACCGATGCCGCCGAAGAAGGCGCTGGAGGTCTTCGAGTGCCTGGTGGATGCCATCGGGCATGCCCATTCGCAGAGCGTCATCCATCGAGACCTGAAGCCGCAGAACGTGGTCATCAGTCACGACGGCATCGTCAAGTTGCTCGACTTCGGTGTCGCCCAGGCCGACGACGACATCCTCAAGACGGTCACGGGCTCCATCCTGGGCACGTTCTTCTACTCGTCGCCCGAGCAGAATCAGGGCAAGAAGATCGACGCCCGCTCCGACCTCTACTCGCTCGGCCTGGTCTTCTACGAGATGTTGACCGGCAAGCGGGCGCTGGTCGGCAACGACCTCCTGCAGGTGACGATGGCGCAGATGAAGTCGAACTTCACGGCCCCGAGCGCCATCAATCCGGCGGTGCCCAAGGCCTACGATGCGGTCATCCTCAAGCTGATGGAGAAGAACCCGGACAAGCGTTTCCAGAGCGCAAAGGAGCTGCTGGCCGAGTTGCAGCGGCTGCGCACCGCCTCCGCGGTCTCCAACGCCGGCGAGACGTTCGACAGCGAGGAGACGGCCAAGCTCTGGTCGGAGGCCAAGGAGGCCTACAAGGCCAAAGACTTCGATCGCTCGCTCAAGCTGGCCGAGGAGGTCGGCAAGAAGATGGACGGTTCGGCCGACGTCCACTGCCTGCTGGGCAAGCTCTACGCCGCCAAGGAAGTCACGCAGAAGGCGCTGGAGCACTTCAAGAAGTCGATCCAGCTCTCCGGAGGGGACGCGCAGTATGTGCTCTACTACGGCATCTCGCTCTACGAGATGAAGATGTTCGACCAGGCCCGGACCGAGTTCAAGAGGATCCTCGACAAGGATCCGATGAACCCGTACGCCACGCGCTACATGCACCTGATCCGGCAGGCGCTGGGAGAGCCGGCGCCGCAGCGAGCCTCACGGCCCGGGGTGGCCGCGGGCACTCCCACCGCGCGGGGCCCCGGGGGCCGGAAGGCGAACTAGGGGCAGGTTTCAGGTGTCGGGTGTCAGGGGCGGCGCATGACTGCGTCGACCGGGGTTGGGCCGGAGGCGCACCCGTCACGTGGCGTTCCCTGGGAAGACACGCCTCACGAGGGGCGGCTGCGCTCCTCCTGACACCCGACACCCGACACCTGAAACCTAGAAGTACGCGGTGAGCTTGGCGTACGGGCCGGCGAACTCGACGTCGGCCTCGGCGCGGTTGGCGGCGGCCTTGTTCGTGATGATGTCGAGCTTGAGGACCCTGTAGCCGATCGCGACCTGGTTCGACTTGGAGAACTCGAAGTCGGACTTCCACTCGTAGGCCAGCGCGACATCGGCCTCGCTCATGGTCTCCTTGGCGCTGTCGGAGTCGTAGCTCGAGTACTTGAGGGAGCCCTTGAAGAGCATGTTGGTGTCCAGCTCGAACTGACCGATCAGCCCCACGTAGGGGACCGGAAAGGCGCTCGTGTACCTGGCGGTGGCGGCGCCGGAGGTGGCCGTGAAGTCGGGCACGAAGTACTTGGCGCCGAGCATCCAGTCGAGCTGGATGACGTGCCATTCGAAGAGGTCCCAGCGGGTGTATCCCTCGTAAACGTCAGCATCTAGTTTGAGGTTGGCGCCCACCGGGAAGGCGGTGCCGCGGAAGCTGAAGGCACCGGAGACCGTCGTGCTGTGGCGGATCGGCTGGTAGCCGGCGAACCAGTGGGGGATGGCCAGCTCCAGGCCGGGCTTCAGGTTGTTGTCCTCGGCGATGGTGCCGGCGCCGGTGCCGGCGAGGCCAGTGACGGTGCCGTTTAGATTGTTGTACCAGACCGGTATGGCCAGGGTGAAGCGGGTGGGGCCGTCCCGGACGACTTCGTGCCTGTGCCTCAGGTGATGGGGCCCGTCCTGGCCGATTCCCTCGAGACGCTTGTCGGGAGGGAAGCCGTCGCCGGTGGGCCGCCAGTCCTCGCGGCCACGGCCGCAGGAGGTGCACGACGTCCCCGGGCGCTCGCCGGACGCTCCGGCGGCCCGGCCCGACTTCCATGCGCTGCCGCCGAGGACGCCCGAGGTGGCCGAGGTCTTCAGCGGGACCTCCTCGCCGCTCTGCTTGTCCCAGCCCTTCCGGTAGACGACGTCACCCTTCTCGTCGTAGACGGTCTTGACCTTGGCGCCGTCCTGTTCGGTCCACACTCGCTTCACGCTCGAGCCGGCGCGTTCTTCCACGCCCTTCGCCGAGAGGGCGGGCTGGATGCGGGTTCGACGGAAGCTGAAATCCCCGTCGTCGGAGGCCTTGCGTTCCGGCGTCGCCGGGGCGGCCACGGCGGTCGTCAGGCGCGGTCTAGCCTGGCGGGTTCGGGCCGGGCGTGCCGGATAGGCGCCTCGCTCGGGCCGCAGTTCGGCTTCGGAGGCGGTCCACCGGCCCTCGCCGGCCGGGGCGGTCTCCCGTTCGGGCGCCTGCGCCAGTCTCCGGCGCACGGGGCGAGGTTCATCCCCCGGGTCGTCGCTCGAGGCCGGAGCCTGCCGCCAGCGGGAGCCTGCGGACGGGGCTACGGCATCGTCGTCGGCCAGTTCCTGGGCCGGTGCGACGGAGACGAAGGGCGCCAGCAGGAGCAGGACGGCCGGAAGCATGAGGCGTTGAGGGAGCATCGGTGAGGACCTCTCGACGAACCGGACCGAGGGTGGCCCGGGCGAACGAAGCGCATGGACGTCTGCGCCCATGGAGAGATTCGGCCTGTCGGGCCTGGGGCGTGAGTCCGGCGGGCCCCGCGGCAGGTGTCAGGGCATGAACGGGGAAGGGGCGCACGCTTCTGTCGAATCCGGGGCGGTCCTGCCGACCGCGGCGGGGCAGTTGTGCCGTGCCTCGAGCGGCACTGGCCCCGGAAGAACCCGCTTGAAGACAGCTCCCGCGCGACGGCGCGAGGGACTGGCTCGGCTCTTGCTTTATTGCCAGCCCCTGGCGGCTCATTCTGGCCCGTTGACACGGCCGCGGCAGGTCGATATCCTGGCCCCTCGGCGGGTGGCCAGGAGGGAAAGACTGGCGGAGTCGGATGGCCTGCGCAGTACATTATCCGGCCGGGCTCGGGTGCCGGACTGGAGAGCGCAAGCGAGCCCGCCAACAGGAGCAAGGACGCTTCGAACAAGAATCATCACGGGAGAGGCGAGCGGCGAGGGACCAGTGGGAGAGCCCTGGCTAGCTCGGGGATGGGATGCCGCGAAGAAGGGAGGCGGACACGGACGAATCGGACGGACGGCCGGGCGACTGGCCGCGCAGGGCCGGCGAGCGAACCCGGAGCGGGTCGGAGACCCGTCGGACGCCGGAGGGTCGGAAGTGCCTGCAAGGATCTGGTCAGGGTCGAAAATCTTGACAAGACTTGCGGGTTCCACATAACATGCGTTGGGTTGTAAGATAGGGAATTCCATCGTTGTTTCATTTCGTTTCTGGATGTCGACCAGGATTGGCCGTGGAGGCCAAGGAGGTTCACAGTGTTCACTAATCGAATGACTTACCTGCTGGCAGTGCTGCTGGTTCTCATCAGCGGGACCGTCGGCTGTGGCGGCGGCGGCGGCGGTGGCGGCGGCGGCGCAACGGCCACGCCCTTCCTGACGGGATGGGCGCTGAAGGGCCCCTTCACCACTGGATTCGCCCAGGCCTTCATCCTGGACGTGACCTTGCCCAACGGGAAGGGCGCCGCACTCAGCGCTGCAACCGCGTTGAATGCCGACTCCAGCTACTCGTTGACGTTGAATCAGGCCTACTCGGGCGCGATTCTCGTCGAGGTCTACGGCACCTACACCGATGAGGTCACCGGCCTGCCGGTGACCATCACCGCCGGGAATCCGCTGCGCGGCGCGGCCATAGTTGCGGGCGCAACCACGACTCGGGTCAACGCCACGGCGCTGAACCACCTGGCCCTGCAGCGCGCCCTCCAGGACGCCAACGGCGACCAGACGAAGTTCGAGGCCGCACTCACCTCGTCCCTGTCCGAGATCGCCAACGCCTTCAACCTCACGTCGGCGAACCTGACTTCGGCCGACGCGAATACGCTGACGACCGGCGCTCTGCGTGCGATCTCCCAGGCCGGCCTCACCGCCGGCAACACCGCGTTCGAGATCGTGCAGATTCTGGGCGCGCGCTTCAACGGCACGACCAGCACGGTGGTCAGCACCAACACGCCCAATACGATCTATACCAACGCGGTGCCCAACCGGCCCGCCCTGCTCCTGATCGGCAACGCGACCTTCACACCCTCGATCGCGGGCCGCGGCCAGACGTTCACGGCGCAGATGACGGTCACCAACTCGGGCGGGGCCTCCGCGACGGTCACCAACGCCGCGATGGGCTTCGACCAGACCGGTTACGCCGCGACCCTGCTGACGGCCCTGCCGTTCAGCATCGCCGCGGGCGGCAGCCAGGTGATTCAGTTCGAAGGCACCGTGCCCGCCAACGGGGCGACCGGCGCCATCAAGCCCGCCGTTGCGCTGAACGCTGGCGTTTCGTCGACCTTCCGCGCCGCCGTCGGCACCCTGACGGTCACGGCGGTCCAGCCGGCCGCTCTCGCCATCAGCAACTTCGCGCTGGGGGCCTCGACGGTTGCGCCCTCGGGCCAGCTCTCCGGCAGCTTCCAGGTCACCAACAGCGGCGGCCGCGAGGCGAACAACATCGCGCTCGCGCTCGACTTCGGCGTGGCCCAGGGCGACTTCACGGTCAGCCTGAATCCCGCGACCATCACGACGCTCGCCACCGGCACCCCGACGAACGTGACCTTCACGATCACGGCCGCCGCCGGCGCCACCGTCCGCACCGTGAACGTGGTCGCCACCGCCAGCGGCACCGAGCCCGCCGGGTCCATCTCGGCTACCTCGACCGCTCAGAGCTTCCAGGTCCAGACGCCGGCGGCCCTGCAGGTCGTCAGCGTCACCGCGAACCCGACCACCCAGTACCCTGGCAACAGCGTCGCGTTCACGGTCGTCGTGACCAACACCGGTGACGCCGGCGCCACGGGCGTCGCGGTCACGCCTCCCGCGACCTCCGCCACGGGCTTCGCCTCGTACACGGCGGTCACCGGTAGCGCGACCATCGCCGGTCACGCGAACCAGAGCTACGCCTTCAGCGGCACGCTTTCGAACAATGCGACGCTGGGCTCCCTGCAGGTCATCGTCGCCGCTGCGGCCACGGGCCTCACCGCGGTGAACGGCAACACCAGCATCACCGTGGCGCCCCTGCCGGTCCCGATCCTCTCGGTCGTGAGCGTCACGCCCAACCCGACCTCGCAGATCCCGGGTTCGTCCGTGGCCTTCTCGGTCGTCGTGACCAACACCGGCACGGCCATCGCGAACAACGTCGTCGTGACTCCGCCCGCTACCGCGAACACGGGGTTCAGCACGTTCACCGCGGTCACCGGCAGCGCGACCATCGCCGCCGGCGCCAACCAGACCTACACCTTCAACGGCACCCTGTCGGCCACCGCGACCCCGGGCACGCTGCCCGTGGTGGTCACGGCCCAGGCGACCGGCCTGTCGGCGGTCTCGGGCTCGACCTCGGTGTTCGTCGAGAATCGGGCCATGACCGGAAGCGGCGTCGGCGTACCGACCTCGCAGCAGTCCGGGGCCAACGTGGTCTTCAGCATCACGCTGAACAACACCGGCAACGTCGCGCTCTCGGGCGTGACTGTGACCACGCCGGCCACGTCGCCCACTGGCTTCGCCTCGTTCACGACCCCGACCGGCAACAGCTCGATCGCGGTCTCCGGTTCGACCACGTTCACCTTCACCGGGACCTTGGCCTTCAACGCCACTTCCGGCCTGAAGACGATCCAGGTCTCGGCCAACGCCACTGGTCTGGCCGCTGCCGTCCCGGTGTCGGTTGACATCACCGCGACCCCGCGGCCTGCCAACCTCGCGCTCGGCGCGGTGACCGCGTCGAAGAGCACCGTCTCCCAGAGCCAGACGTTCCAGGTCACCTTCGTGGTGACCAACTCGGGCCAGCTCGACGGCAACACCACGGCCGCCGTGAGCTTCACGCCGGCCGGCGTGGTCGTCTCCCCGGCGACCTTGGTCGAGGTGGTCGCGCAGGGCGGCCAGATGCTGTACAGCTTCGACGCCACCGTCGATGCGACGGCGACGCCCGGCACCTACACCGCGAACGTCGCGGTGCAGAGGGACGGCGCGGCCAACCTGACCGGTTCGACGAACGTCACGGTTCAGGCCAAGGCCGCTCTGGTGATCAGCGCCATATCCCTCGCCAAGACGGCGCTGTCGACCGGGCAGACGACGACCGCGACCCTCACCGTTCAGAACACCGGCGGGGCCGCGGCCAACGTCGCCGTGGGCACGAACCTGCTGTTCAGCCAGGCCGGCATCATCGGTGTGGTCGACAACACGACTTACCCGGTGAGCATCGCCGGCGCGGGACAGGCGCTCTTCACGTTCACGCTCACCGGCTCGGCCGTGGGATCGGCGTCGCTCACCAGCGCGTCGTTCGTCGCGACCGACGGCAACAGCGGGGCCACCGTGGCTTCGACCGTGAGCGCGTCGCCGCAGGCGATCACCGTGACGCCGAAGCCGAGCCTCGGGGCCAGTCTGGTGTTCCCGCCCACCGTCAACAAGGCCAAGACCACGCAGGGCTACCGGCCGAACGGCATCTCCCCACGCGTCAACGTCACGCGCGGCCAGTCGTTCAATGGCTTGCTGACCCTGACGAACTCCGGCCCCGGCCCGGTCACGATCGGCGCGGCGCCGACCCTGACCTTCAATCCGGGCACCGGCATCGCGGCGGGCGTCGACACCACGTCGACCTTCCCGCTGATCCTGACCTCGGGTGGCAGCCAGGTCCTGCACCACACCGTCGCCGTGTTAGGCCCTCAGCCGACCGGCGAGGTCCAGCCTGGCGCTACCGCCTCGGGGACCGCCGACACTGGCGCCTCGGTGTCGCTCGCGGCGAGCAACCTGACCACCTTCAGGGTCGACGCCCTGCCGGTGCTCACGATCAACAACGTGACCGGCCCGGCCAGCGCCACGATCAACACGACCTTCACCGGCACGTGCGATGTTTCGTTGCCGGCGGCGTCCGCCGGAATCTACCAGGTTGTCCTGAGCCTTTCGGATAACGGAACCGGCCTGACCTTCGTGCCAGCCGGCGGAAATTCGACGTCGCTCTCGGCCACCGAGACCAAGAAGCTGACCTACAGCGTCACCGTCGCCGCGGGAGCTTCCCTCGGCACGCACACCGTGACGATCGGAGCCAGCTTCAAGGACGTCAACACGGGCCTCTCGTACAATGCCACGACCACCACCGCCCAGGTGAAGATCCAGAACCCGCCCTCGCTGTCGCAGGCGGCTCCGACCTTCAGCAGCCCGGCCGGCGGCTCGATCGTGTCGCGCGGTCAGACCGCGACGGTGACCTGGACCGTGACGAACGCCACGAACAGCGCCTCCGCGCAGATCAAGCAGGTCCTCTCGTCGGTCAGCGACCAGGGCATCGTGGTGACCACCACCTCCCTGGTGACCGGTCTCATCACCGAGGGCAACTCGTACAGCTACCGCGCTAACCTCGCGATCGCGAACGGCGTGCCCACGGGGGTCCAGTCGATCACCGTGACGGTCCAGACTTCGGATGCCAACAACGGAAACACTCCGTACAACATCTCGATGTCGCAGAACTTCATGGTCCAGACCACGCCAACCAGCATCAGTGCGCTCACGCCGTCTCTGCAGACGACCGTGTCCCAGGGCGAGAAGGAAGTCGCAGTGGCGCTTCCGCTCAGCTTCGGCCCGGCCGGCTCAGGCGATATCACCGTGACGTCGGTGACCTGGTTCATGCTGAAGAACCCCGGTGCGGTGCCCGTGACCAGCCAGTACACGATGACCCCGGTCACGACCCTGCCGGTTCGGTTCGCCTACGGCAGCACTCCGGTGATCTACTTCAAGATGGACACCACCGAGACGGCCACGATGGGTGACATCGTCATCCGGCCCGACACCGTGACGGTTCACGACGCCAACACCGGGCGCGATCTGTCGTTCCTCGTCGATCACACCGCCAACCCCGGCAGATTCACCCTCGCTGGTCCGAAGCCCATCCTGCGCCTCAACGGGATGACGCTCTCGCCCAGCAAGGTGTCGGTGCCGCAGCAGATCTACACCACCCTGACCATCCAGAACCTCGGCGCAGCGTCGGCCAATCTGCTGGCCACGCCCATCGCCTACCAGTTCTCGTCGGGCACGACCGATGTGACGTCGCAGTACTCGCTCACGCTGGTGACCACCGCGACGACCCAGATCCCGGGTTACCAGACGAAGTCGTTCCAGGTTCAGATCCAGGTCAAGCCGACCGCCACGACCTATGGTCTGATCAGTGTGGATGGTGGAATCGCTTGCACGAGCGCTTTCGACGGCTCGGCTGCGACCACCTCCGGGTTGGACCTGGCTTCGTTCACGGTCTACAAGGGCTCGGCCGCGACCGGTTCGTTTACGAGAACGGCGTTTGCTCCGGGCGCCATCGAGAAGACCTCGCTGGCCTCGGGCAACAGCTCCACCTACCAGGCGAAGGTCGAGCTGGAGATGACGTCGCTGTCGAACGTCGCCGATGCCACGGTCAGCAACATCGGCCTCGCAATGAAGATCGGGACGCAGACGGTGACGAGCCAGTACGACACCGGCACGGCTCCGAGCAGCTTCACGATCTCGGCCGGCCAGACCAAGCGCGTGACGTGGAACGTCACGGCGCTGAACACGGCGACCAAGGGCCAGTCCGTTTCGCTCGAGGTCTCCGCGATCTTGACCGACTCGAACTCAGGGGCCACCATCACGACCGTGCTCGGCACCGACTGCTGGTACGTGCGTGACGGAGCCATCCGGTCCTTCCCGGCGAACATGCTGACCACGGGCGGCGTTGGCGCCGCAGCCAGCACCGCGGTGAAGTTCAGCACCCCGCAGTGGTTTACCGTAGATGCCGCGGGACGCATCAT
>CAZSVK010000183.1:0-11118 GCA_964610245.1 uncultured bacterium | reverse complement strand
ATACTGCGCGTTGTCCCAGAGCAGGTTGGGGAGCACTTTCACGGTCCGCTTCACCTCGCGCGGGACCTCGAACGGCCGGGCGCGCCGGGACCTCCCCTCCCCGGTGCGAGTGTCTTCCAGACCGACAGGCCGTCCCGCCGGGTCGAGCACGAGGACGAACTCGATCGGCTTCTTCTGGAACCCCTCCTGGGCATCGCGCTCGTTGTCGAAGCGCTCGACCAACCTCTGCAAGATCATCGCTGCACCTCGTCGCTGGCCTGATCGGGCACCTGCAGCACACCGCGAACCAACCGGGCCCGGAAGAAGCAAGGCCGCGCCTCGCCGGCGGAGTGCTCCAGGTCGTAGAGCATCCAGCCCAGCTCGCGGTCCTCGGAGATCGGGTCCGGGAGGTTGCCTTCCTCGACCAGTTCGAAGGAGGCGGCGAACTCCCGGCAACCCAGGTACGGCTGATGGAAGCATTGCCCGGTCTCGGCCCGCCGGCGAAACATGCTGGCGAACTTCACGGCGGTGTCGTCGGGCCCCGCCAGGGGACCGAGCACGAAGCCGGCGTGGATTCGGTACTCGACCTGCCGGAGCATCAAGCAGGCCCGCTGCGTCCTGGCCTCCTCGACGAACAGGCCGAGCCGACCGCGGCCGGCCGCCATGGCGGCGCTCGCCAGATCGATCGAGTCCACCTCGGAAACCTCGTTGCGTCGAACCGACTCCCAGCGGATGGGCCGCATCACGTCGATCTGGAGGATTCGCCAGGAGATCGCCGGCTTCCAGAGGATGGCCTCCAGCAAGCCACGGGCTGCCGCCGGAGTCATCACGTCGTAGGAGACCCGCTCGACCTTCATCTCGGGCCGGGTGAAACAGGCATTCTCGCCCCAGACCCGCAGAACGAACTTGTGGCGCGCGTGCGGTGATGCCGTCAAGGAACCGCCCTCCTCTCGAAGGTCTTCAGACAATCAGGCCCTCCGGATCGAGGGCCAAGCCATCGGTGCCCGGCAGCCTCAGACCGGTGCACGCGTCGTAGAGCTGGTCGAACTTCAGGACGTAGAGGTGTTCGCCGGCGGGCAGGGCGTCCCCTCCCAGCACCAGGACGTCGAGCGCTCGCCTGGGGACCTGAACCGTGTAACGCTGCAGCCGGCGGAACAGAAACCGGTCCGGGCCGCACCCGAGCAGGCTGTCGGCCAGCGCCCGTCCCTCCGGCCCGTAACGGATGACGAGCGGGGCCATCCCGGCATCGTCGATCATCCGGAAACGCTCCGCGGCGGATCGAAACAGGAGCGATGGATGGCGGGGCAAGCACTCGAGGATCCGATGCGCGTCCAGGCGCTCGGTGCCGGGCAGCCAGTACAACTCGCGGAAGAACTGCTCGAAGGACTCGGGAGCGAAGGGATCGTCGAGACCACCCTCCAGGAGGCGCCGGGCGCAATCCTCGGCCATTCGCAAGTGGCCCACCGGCGACGGCGTTGGCGGCACGAAGACGTGGACCTCTCCGGCCAGCAGGCGCCCCTCGCGGTTGCACCGGCCGGCCGCCTGGGCGATGGAATCGAGGCCTGCCAGGGCTCTGAAGACGACCGGGAAATCGAGATCGACGCCGGCTTCGACCAGTTGCGTGCTGACCACGCGAGTGGGCCGGCCGGCGGCCAGCTCGGTCCGGATTGCGGCGAGGGTGTCGGAACGGTGGGCCCCGCACATCAGACCGGACAGGTGATAGGTCCCCGGGCCAAGGAGCTTGTGGAGGGCCGCCGCATCGGCTCGGCGGTTGACGATAGCCAGCACGGTCGGGAACCGCAGGATCCCGTCGGCGACAGCCTGCCAGTCCTTGGCCCGGGCGTAGTCGGTCGGCAGGTTCAGCTTCACTCGGCGCATCCGCCGGTGAAGGTCGGTGCGATCCGGCATGAGTTCGCTCAGACCGGGGAGGCCGCGGAAGGTGAACTCGCGCTCGCGGCGGGGCTCCAAGGCCGGCTGGGTGGCGGTGGTCAGGAGCAGGCTGACGCGATAGCGGTCGCGCAGCTCGCCGAGCGCCCACAGGATTGGCTCGAGGAACTCGGGGGGCAGCATCTGGGCCTCATCGAGCACGACGACGCTAGCGACGATGTTATGGAGTTTGCGGCAGCGTCCGGAGCGCGCTGCAAAGAGCGACTCGAAGAACTGGATCGAAGTGGTCACAACGAGCGGAGCGTCCCAGTTCTCCGACGCCAGCCGGCGGCGCCGATCCTCGGACCCTGGAGGCGGCTCGTAGGCGCTGTGGTGCTCGACCAGGACGTCGCCCAGCGCCCGCCGGAAGACATCGGCGGTCTGTTCGATGATGCTGGTATAGGGGATGACGTAAATGACTCGCCGCAAGCCGTGTCGCAGAGCGTGGCGAAGGGCGAAGGCAAGCGATGAGAGCGTCTTGCCGCCTCCCGTGGGCACCGTAAGGGTGTACGCGCCTGGGGGCCGTGCGGCGCCCTTCCTGCAAGCCTCGAGAACGTGCCTGCGGATGGCGTTGACCGGCGTCGCGCGGGCCGCGGCCTGCAGACCCGCCAGGTGTGCGTCCAGGCTGGCCTCGAGGTCGCCCAGCTGGGGGAAGAGCCCGCGGGAACCGCTCGCCTCGGGGTCGAAGAACGACTCCGTGTCGAGGAAATCGGCGTCGACGAGGCACGAGTACAGCATCCGAAGCCATAACGCCGGATGCGCGCCGGACGGCGGCTTCCCGGCGGGCTGCGCCGTGGCCAGGATTCGGGCCGGCGGCTGACCCGCCCGCGCCCGCGCGAGCAGGTCGACTCGCTTCAGGCGGTGGCAGAGCGAGGCGGCGCCGGCCTCGACGCTCTCCCAGTCGGGCAGTCCGGCGTGGTGCCCGGCGATGAGGTAGGCAAGCAGCCGGCCGGGCCCGCCGAGCCTCTCGACTGCGTGAAGAGCACCGGCTGTCGAGTGATCGACGCGAGCCCTGCCGGACGAGCCGGCAGCGGCGCAAGGCGTCACCTGCTCGCAATGGGCATCCGCATCGCAGCGGAGCTTGGCCTGGAACTCGGGCGAGTACTTCCCCAGGTCGTGCCAGAGACCGGCCAGGAAGGCGTGGTCGGAGCCACCGAACTCGGCGGCGAAAGCGGCCGCCCGCTTCGCGGTGGAGAGCAGATGGGCCTCCAGCGGATGCCAGGCCGCCAGCGGCCGCTCGGGGATGGAATGCGCAAACGGACCGACGACTTGCCCTCGCCCCTCTTCCTCGGCCACACCCCCTCCTTCCCCACAACCGTTGCGATGCGTCTACCTTGACTGTAGCAGCCCCGCAGGAGGTCTGCCAGGCCGCCAGGATGAACCACGGTGCGTCGTCCCCGACTCGTCTGGCCCACCACGAAGGGAGGAGAGTATCGGGCGCACTGGCTCGCGACGCGACAACCGCGCCGACTGCCCGGCGCGGCTGTCTTGCTATCAGCTTTGGTCCGTTCTCACACTCCGGTGCCGGCCGCGGCCATCTCGTCAGCGGCTCCCACGGGCCGCATCGAATCGGCGGGGAAGAGCGGCACCAGCTTGTGGAAGACGTAGAGGATGCCAAACGGCAGCGTGAAGATGATCGCGGCCACCGCGAGACCCTCCTTCTCCCACACGCCCGGCATGTACGAGGTGAATCCTCGATAGCTCTTCGAGAGCAACTGCCCGCCGATGACGACGTTCCAGCGCATCAGCAGCACCTGGATCAGCAGCATCACCGAGGCGGTCCAGAGCACCAGGTTCGAGACGCGGTCTTTCAAGCGGAACAGCGCGTTGACTCCCAGGAGCAGGAACGGGATCAGCGAGAAGACCAGATACTGGGCGATCACGTAGGTGTAGAACAGCTTCTTGGTGATCAGCAACCGCAAGAAGCTCCACTCGTGGGTCTGCTGGTAGGCCACCGACAGGATCTCGAGCAACTCCAGGCTCACGGCGAGGATCATGAAGCCCCACAGCAGGCGGCCCATCGTGCGGACGCAGGCCTGATCGATGCGCCAGCCGTTGAGCTTGCAGATGCTCATGTAGTGAAAGATGAGCACGGCGATGCCCGAGACGATGGCCGAGCAGATGAAGATCGGGAACATCAGCGGCGTCGACCACCACGGGTTGGCCTTGAGCGAGCCGAAGAGGAACCCGACGTAGCCGTGCAGCAAGCAGGCCATCGGGATGCCGAGGCCGGCCAGGAACCGGACGACCCGGTGATCGGTCTGGCGCGACTGCTCATCGCTGTGAAGGTCGCCCAGCAGGATCAGCGTACAGATGAGCCGCACCAGCGGGTTCCCGGTGCGGGCGCGCTCGATGAAGTCGTCCCTCAGGGCGAACCAGATCTCGAGGATGACCACCAGCAGATAGGCGCTGTAGATGTAGCCGAAGCCGGCCATCGCCGAGGTCGGATTGGAGGTGACCATGATGTTGAAGTTCCGCTCCGGATGCCCGAGATGGACCAGCAAGGGCAGGGGCGCGAAGAGCAGGAACACGAAGGCGGCCGAGAGCGAGAAGCGCGCGACGGCCCTCACATCTGTGACATTGAAGACGTGATAGAGCGACGAAACCACGAACGCGCCGGCGACCAGACCCGTGATGTACGGGTACAGGACGATCATCACGCTCCAGACGACGTGGAACTCGTTGGGAAAGACGAAGCCGTCCACTACTCGACCTCCTTGTCCAGCCCGATGTAGAAGCACTGGGGTTCGGTGCCCATCTCGGGCTTGATCAACCGGTAGCGGCGCTCCCTCAGGATCTGATGTAGCTCGCTGTGGTAATCGGCCAGGTTTCCATACATCCGGGCGCCCACCGGGCAGCGCAGCACGCAGGCGGTGGGCAGCCCCTTGGTGATGCGGTGGTAGCAGAGCGTGCACTTGTCGGCGCAGTGCGTCACCGGGTTCTTGAAGCGCGTGCCGTAGGGGCAAGCCTGGATGCAGTAGCCGCAACCCACGCAGCGCTTCTCGTCGACCACCACCACGCCATCGGGCGTGGTGAACGTGGCGCCGACGGGACAGACCTGCGTGCAGACCGACTTGTGGCAGTGGTTGCACAGCTTCGGCACGAAGAAACCCTTCACCGGCCCGGCGCCGGCGGCCACTCCGTTGGCTTCGAAGCTCGCGTCCTTGCCGAGGGCCACCTGAACGGTGACGTTCTCATCCTCGGTGATCTCGAACCGCTCGACCCAGGTGCGATAGTAGCCCTCGGGCACCTCGTTCTCGGCGCGGCAGGCTCGCATGCAGGAGCCGCAACCGATGCACTTGGTGGTGTCGACCGCGAAGGCCCAGTGGAACCCCTTGGGATCGTAGTTGGGTGAAGTCGGGTCGGCGCTCGCTCCGCTGGCCTCGTCGAAGGCCCCCACGAAGTAGAGACCGCCGACCATCTGCACCATCAGCCGCACGAAGCCGCGCCGGCCCAGTCCGTTGCCTTCCTGCTCGCTCACTTGCCGGCCTCCTTGGCTGCTGCCTTCCGCAGTTCCTCGATGGTCCCGTGGATCTTGTCGGGGAAGTGGCAGTCGATGCACGTCGTCTCGTCCTTGGCGTCGCCGCCCATGTCGGCCTTGTGCTGCGGCCACTCGATGAGAGGGGGAGCGCCGGGGCCCCGGAAGCCGTTGGCCTTGTGGCAGAGCAGGCAGAACTGCGGATTGCGGTTCTTGATGATGCGGCCGGCGCTGTCCGATTCCTTGTGGAAGATGTGGCAGCGGCCGCAGCCGATCTTGGCATGCGGCTTGGTCGCGAAGTCCTTGGCGACCTCGGCGTGGCAGTAGCTGCACTCGAACACCGCCGGATGATTGGCCGGCCGGGTCGTCCCGGAAGAGACGGGCTGCGAGTGGCAATCACGGCACTGCTGGATGAAGGGGTGCAACCGGGCCTTGGCCAGTTCGCGATCGAGGAACAGCGGCTCGTGCGGGTTATGGCACTGGGTACAGCGGGTGGCCGGGTCCTTCACGCCGAGGAAGGCAAAGTGCTCGGCGGCGTCGATCTGGGGGAACCACTGGGGCCGGGCGTCGAGGCGGCGGTGGCACCAGAGGCAGGGCTCCTTGGTGTGCGGCACGAACAGCTCGGGCTTGGGACCGTGGGTGGTGCCGGGGCTGGCCTTGGCCGCCCGGTAGTACTTCACGTGCTCCTTGCCCTCGCCGTGGCAGGATTCGCACTCCACCTTGAAGTGCATGTCTTTCTCGTGCAGCGCGAACTCGCGGGCGTGGCAGGTGGCACAGAGCTTCTTGCCCTGGTGGGCGGGCTCGCGAGCGGTCATCGCGTCGCGCCAGGCGTCGCCCCGCCAGCGGCCAAACTCGCCGAAGGTCGCGGGCACCATCAGCGACCGCCCCGCGGCGGCGCCGCTGATCACGATGCAGATCACGGCCCCGAGTCGGAAGGCGTGCGAGCGGCCGGGATACGGGTCAAACCCGGGGGCCGCCAGCACGAGCTGCTTGAGCAGCAGCAGGTTGAGCACGATGGCGACGAGCGCGGCCGACACCGTGCCTGGAACGCCGAAACGCGGGTAACCCGCGAGCAGGTCGAAGGCGGACATGGCCAGGACCACCAGGACGGCGGCCAGGGCCAGGACGGGCAGTTGCAGAGCGCCCGTGCGCCCGGGAAGGCGAGGCGAGAGCATCGGGGAGGTCTTCATTTGGAGGTACCGGGTATCGGATCGTGGCACTGGGTGCAGCTCTCGTGCGTGGCTATCAGCTTGCCGTGGTGGTCGGGCTCGCTCCTGTGACACTCGGAGCAGTCGAGACCGTTGTCGATGACATGCTTGCGGTGGGGGAAGCGGATCTTGCCCCAGGTGACGGTGCCCTTCTCGATGCCGAAGTGGCAGCCGATGCACTTGGAGCTTCCCACGAGCGGGAAGGTCTCGAGTTCGAGCCCGGTGACCGTCACGCTGGGCGAGACCGACGCGGCGGCCGCGCGCAGCCCGGCGTTGGCCGACAGCAACAGCTTGCGGGCCAGCACCACGTTGTGCAAGCCGCGCCCGCCGCCGGCGATGCCCGCCAACCGCTCGGCCCGCTCGGCCGCGGCGAAGGCGGTGTCAGAGGCGGTCCGCGGCGTGGTGGGAGCGACGCCGGCCTTGAGCCGCTTGGCGTTGTCCATCAGCGCGGTCTGGGCCTGGGTCAACTGCTCTTCCCACTGGGCCCGGAACCGGACGATCGAGGGCTTGTGGCAGCGCTTGCAGGCAGCGTCGTCGGGCTTGCTGCCCTTGTTGGCCCCGTGGCAAGCCCGGCACTCGATGCCGTCGACGAACATCCGCGACGGCTCCTGGTTGTTCTCGATGTTGCCGCCGTACAGGCTGGCGTTGACCGCGTGCTGATCCAGGTGGCAGGAGTTGCACTCGGAGCGGGAGCGCACCAGATCGACCGGCTTGCGCTCGTGGACGATCTCGTTGTGGCACCGCAGGCAGTAGACGCCCTTGCCCGAGACGTGCACCTTGTGGATGGTGGCCGGGTCGTTGAACTTGTCGAGGTTGTCCCTCGCGGCGTGGCAGCCCTGGCACCGGAGCTTGCTCACCGGAGCCGTGCCCTCGATGATGCCCGAGTGGCAGTTGTTGCAGCTCACTCCGCGGGCCACCAGATCTTTGTGGCTCTCACGCGTGTCCTGGAACTCGATCATCTTGTCCGGCGGCTCGTGACACGTCATGCAGGCCGCCCCCTTGGGCAGTTCGCCGGTCGGCGTCGGCTTGAAGTGGCAGACGTAACAGACCTGGTACGAGATGCCGATGTGGGTGCCCACCTCGACCTGCGTGTGACAGGTGGTGCACTTGAGCTTCTTGTTGCGGACCATGCCGGTGATGTGCGGCCGGTGGTCGAACTTGTGGTGGTTGCGCACCAGCGGCTTCTGCAGCGAATCGAGCGAGTGGCACTCGGTGCAGTTGGCGTCCAGCACCTCGGCCCAGGGCCGCGTGCCGTAGGTGCGGGTGACGTAACGCGTCAACTGCGAGAGGGCCTGGATCTTCCCCTGGATGTGGCCGGCCACGCCCGGCGGCAGGTGGCACGCGAGGCACTCGACCCCCTTGTGGCTCGACTTCGACCAGGAGGCGAAGTACGGGACCATGATGTGGCAGCTCTTGCAAAACTCGGGGCGCGACGTCGCGTAGAAGCTGACGGGAATCATCAGCGCCCCGACGAGGCCCGAGATGACGACGGCCAGGATGAGGGTCGCGAGCCAGGGTGGCCGCCTGCGGCCCCGCCGCGGGGGCGCGGGAGGCGGCGCGGTCGGCGTCTGCTGGGCCGGGGTTTCTGCGGCTGCGGCCGCGGGCTGATTGCTGGTCACGTGTCGTGTCTCCGGACCGGCTCTCGCCAGTCACTCGCGTCTGCCTTCGTCCGGGCTTCGCGGACCGCGAGATCCGCGCCGGCACGCCCCGGCCCGCGCCGAGCCGAGAAAGCATACGACAGTGCAAGGGAGAGTTCGAGTTCCATGGATGATGCTCTGCGTCAAGACCGGCGGGCATGAACCCGCGCCGGTGAAGCTGGCCGGCCGCAAGGTTCGTGCCGGATGGGCACCCGGCAGCCGTCCGCCGGGCCCTCGCCGCTCCTGAACGGCCGATCCGCGCCGAACTTCCCCACCGTGCGCCCGGACGAGACATCCGAATCGGCCGCGGAGAGGGACGCGCTGTCCTCGCGGCGTTACGGGCGCGTAGCGCAACGGCGGGACCGATCGGTTGCTGCAGCCTTCGGCCGCCTCAGGCACTACAATGGGCGCTACGATAGGCTCCCTCCTCCGATGAGCGCTCGAACTCCAGACAGCAACGGCTCGGGCGGCGGCACGCCGGGCCGACCCGGCTTCCGCCAGGATTCTCCGCGTTCCGTCTTCGCCGGCACGACGCAGCCCGGCTACGGCACCCGCCCCGGCAGCGACGGAACCGTCCCTCCGCGGATCCGTCCGGCGCCGATAGCCTCCGCCCGCTCCTTCCAGAGCTGGCTCGACGCCCGGCTGATGACCGCCGACCTGCCCTGGCTGTTCGTGCTGAGCTGCGCCCTCGTGGTCTCGGCCATCCTGGTCTTCGGCATGCCGGCCGACGGCCCTCCCCGGCGGAAAGTCGATCTGACCCGCGTCGCACCGGGCTCCGGCGACCCGGGCCCCACGCGGACGCTTCCCGGAGACAGGCCGTGACGCGGGTCGGCCTCACAACCCAGCTCCTGATAGGAATCCTGGCGCCGCTGATGGTCCTGGGGGCCCTGCTGCACCATGTCCAGCGGCGGGCCCTCGCGGCGAGGGTCTACGAGTCGATCGAGTCGAGGACCCGGCTGGCGGCCCACGCCTACGGCGCGGCCGGCCACGAGGCCATGCGCAACCTGGATCGGCCGGCCCTGCAGCGCATCACCTCGGAGCTGATCCACTCGCAGGACGAGCTGGTCTATGCGTTCGCGACAGGCGAGGGAGGGGAGATCCTGGCCAGCTCGTTCAAGGGCGGTTTTCCGATCGATCTGCTCCCGCTGGCACACGAGCCGGCCGCGGCGGCGGTGCACCTCGACACCTCTTCGGGTCTCGTCTGTCACGCCGCGTTTGCCGTGCTGGAGTGCGTCTCCGGAGTCGTCCACGTCGGTCTCAGGGAGGGCCCCACCCTCGTGGCAATGGAGGCTTCCCTGCTGCGGATGGATCTGGTGTTCCTCGGCTTCGGAGCGGCGATGGGCCTGGCGGTCGGCGGCATGTTGACCCTGCTGGCCATCAGGCTCCGCCAGCTCGCCCGGCGGATGGACGACCTTCCCCCGATTCCCGGCGGCCGCGACACGCCGCTGGAAGAGGACGGACCTCGCGAGATGGCCGATCTGGCACGGGCCTTCAATCTGGTGAGGCTTCAGTTGAGGGTCACCCACGATCAGGCACTGGAGACCGAACGGTTCGCGACGGCCGGTCGCCTGGCCGCGGGCCTCGTCCACGAGATGAACAACCCCCTCGCCGGCGCGCTGGCTTGCGTGCGCGCGATCCGGGCGGGCAGGGTCCCGGCCGAGCGTATGGACGAGTACTGGCGCATGGCCGAGGAGTCGCTGGATCGCGTGGCGGCGGTCGTGCACCGGATGGCCTCCTTCGCCGCCGGACCGGGCCTCCGGGATGACACGGGGCTGGATCTGACCGCCATCGCGCGCGGCGCCGCCGAGGCGGTCGGCGGCCTCGCCGCCCAGTGCAAGGTGAAGCTCGAACTCGAGCTGCCGGCCGGCCTCCCGACCCTCGTGGGTTGCGCCCCGCTCGTCGAGCAGGCGTTCGTCAACGTGCTCACCAACGCCGTGCAGGCCAGCCCGGTCGGCAGCAGCGTGAGCTTCCGCCTCCTGCCCTCGGCCGAGGGCATCGTGGCCGAGGTGGTCGACCAGGGACCGGGAATCAGGCCGGGGCTCATCGAACGGCTGGGGGAGCCGCTCTTCCCGGGCGACCGCGGCGGCCCGGGGCTGGGGCTGGGATTGTTTCTCGTGAAAGGAACTTTGCGGCGCTGCGGCGGCTCGCTGGATATACTGTCGGGAGAGAGCCGTGGAACCGTGGTGCGTTTGCAGTTTCCGCTGCGGCGGCCCCCCGGAGGCGCGGTCCCAGAGAAATGACGTCTGTCCTGATCGTCGAAGACGAGCCCGTGCTGCGGGTGACCACTCGCGACGCCCTGACGGTGCTGGGCTACAACGTTCACGACGTGGCCGACGGCCTGCTGGCGCTCAAGCTGCTCGAGGGGTTGCGTTTCGACGCCGTCGTGACCGATCTGAGACTGCCCGGGGTCGACGGGTTCGAGGTGCTCGACGCGGCGAAACGCCAGAAACCGCCGCCGGCCATCGTGCTGGTCACCGCCTTCGGCACCGTGGAGGCCGCCGTCGAAGCGATGCGGCGCGGCGCCTACGACTTCCTCACGAAGCCGTTTCGCATCGAGCAACTGGAATCGGTGCTCGAACAGGCCTGTCGCGAGAGGGCCGCGCAGCTGGCGGCCGACGCCGTGGCGTCCGACCCGGCGATGGTGCGGCCGCTGACCGTCGCCATGGCCGACCACGAGCGCGTGGAGTTGCACCGGGCACTGCGAGTGACCCAGGGCAACCGCACCGAGGCCGCGCGGCTCCTGGGCATCAGCCGCAAGGCTCTCTGGGAGAAGCTCAAGCGGCTGGGATAGGGCACAGCGCAAGTACTTGCCCGCAGACCAGGACAGGTATCACAGAGACACAGAGGCACAAAGAAGCAGGCAGCCTTGGCGAAATCGACTCCACCTCTG
>CAZSVK010000182.1:0-11249 GCA_964610245.1 uncultured bacterium | reverse complement strand
CCGCGAGCGCGCAGTCCTCGACCAGCGAGCGCCCCTTCACATGCGAGCCGTGGTTCCACAGGCTCAGACAGTACCGGCGAGCCGGGAAGTTACTGACACCCCAACGGATGAATTCACTCAGATGGGCCGTGTCGTCCAGGTCGGCGTCGGGCCCCTCCAGTAGCACCGGCGAGCCCGAGGCGTGGTACGGCGCGTCCGACGGCCGCACCAGGCTGGTGCGCACGCCCGACCAGTTGCCGTCGGCCCAGGTCACCCAGTGATGCCGCTTGAATTCGTCGGCCACGTCGGCCCCATCCACCCGGCGCATCCGGTAGACCACCGACAGCCGGCCCGGGTCGACGTTCGTCTCGGCCATCTTCAGGTCGTGGAAGCTGAACAGGTCGCTGTCGAACTGGTTCGAGTAGACGAGCACCGTCCAGTCGCGCGGAGTTGCCGCATCGACGGGGAGCGCGACGGGCGCCGACGGCTGCCGGATCGGGTTCGGCGCGTGGGCCAGGCGATGGAACAGCTCCAGGTGCTCCAGGGCGGTCGCCGGCTCGAGGACCCCGGCGCGTTCGAGAACTCCGAGGCCCGCGGGGACACCCGCGACCGCCTCGGCGTGCTCGAGCCGTCGCAGCAGCCTCACCAGCCACTCGTCGTCGGCCTGGGCCGTCTCCAGCAGGTCCAGCGCCCACGGCCCCTCTCGCAGCAGCACGTCCTCGGTGAGCAGCGAGCGGTGGGTCCAGGGCCAATCTTCCAGCGGCGGCAGAGCTCGGAGAAGCTCGCGTCGCCCGTTCGAATCGCCCAGCAAGCGACGGACGGCTTCCGGCATCGGTGCACTCCTTGTCGTTGCGGCACACGCCTGCCGCGGGCCGCTCAGGATTCCAGCTCGATACGAACGGAGTCGAGCTTCCAGATCTCGCGGCAGTACTCCCGGATCGCCCGATCCGAGGAGAACCGCGCCATCCGGGCCACGTTCAGGATCGATCTGCGGGCCCAGTCGTCCGGCTCGGCGAAAGCCGCGTCCACGGCCTGCTGGCACTCCAGGTAAGCGCCGAAATCGGCCAGCACCAGGAACGGGTCGCGCGACACCAGCGAATCGACCAGCGGCCGGAAGGTCGAGCGGTCGCCGCCGTCGAAGGCGCCCGACGCCACCAGCTCGAGCACCTCTCGAAGCCGCGGATTGGACTGCAGGACGGTCGAGGGGTCGTAGCCGTTCCTCTTCCACTCCTGCACCTGGCCCGCGTCGAGACCGAACAGGAAGAAGTTATCGGCCCCGACCGCCTCGCGGATCTCGACGTTCGCGCCGTCCAGCGTTCCGATCGTGAGCGCGCCGTTGAGCGAGAACTTCATGTTGCCCGTCCCGGAGGCCTCCATCCCGGCCGTCGAGATCTGCTCGGAGAGGTCGGCCGCGGGATAGATGCGTTGGGCGTTAGTCACGTTGAAGTTAGGCATGAAACCGACCCTGAGCCAGTCGCGGGTCTCGGGATCGTTGTTGACGACGTCGCCGACTCGATGGATGAGGTGGATGATCTGCTTGGCCAGGAAGTAGCCCGGCGCCGCCTTGCCTCCGAACAGGAAGGTCCTGGGGACCAGGCCCGCGCTGCCCTCGCGCTTCAGGCGCAGGTAGCGGGCGATGACGTGAAGCAGGTTCAGGTGCTGGCGCTTGTACTCGTGGAATCGCTTCACCTGAATGTCGAAGAGCGTGGAGGGGTCCACCCTGAGCCCCTGGCGGCGCCGGAGGTGACGCGCCGGGACGTTCTTGCTCACGAGCGTGACCTCGCGCCAGCGATCGCGGAAGGCGCGGTCGCCCGCGAAGCGCTCCAGCTCGCCCAGGTCCTCCAGGTCGCGGGCCCAGTCGTCGCCGACCGCCTCGGTGATCAGCGCCGCCAGCCGCGGGTTGGCCAGCACCAGGAACCGCCGTGGCGTGACGCCGTTGGTGACGTTGAGAAAGCGCTCGGGCCACAGCGCGTGGAAGTCGCCCAGCACCTGCCGGCAGAGCAACTCGCTGTGCAGCCTCGCCACTCCGTTGATGGTGCGGCTGCCGATGCAGGCCAGGTGGGCCATCCGCACGTAGCGCCCGCCGCTCTCGTCGATGAGCGAGAGCCGCCCGACCCGCGCGTCGTCACCCGGGAAGGCCGCCCGCACCTCGTCGAGGAACCGGCGGTTCAGCTCGTAGATGATCTGTAGATGGCGAGGCAACAGGCGGGAGAACAGCTCCACGGGCCACTTCTCGAGCGCCTCCGGCAGCAGCGTGTGGTTGGTGTAGCCGAAGGTCCGGCGCGTGACCTCCCAGGCGTCGTCCCATCCCATCCCGTGCTCGTCGACGAGCAGCCGCATCAGCTCGGCGACCGCGATCGAAGGATGCGTGTCGTTCAACTGAACGGTGTACTTCTCGTGGAAGTCGCTCAGACCGCTCGCGCGCTGCAGATGGATGCGGATCATGTCCTGCAGCGAGCAGGAAACGAAGAAGTACTGCTGCTCGAGGCGCAACTGCTTGCCGGCCATCCCCTCGTCGTTGGGATAGAGGACCTTCGTCAGGTTCTCCGAGGCGACGTTGTCCTCGACCGCGCCGTAGTAGTCGCCCTTGTTGAAGGCCTGGAGATCGAACTCCTCGGTGGCCTCCGCCGACCACAGCCGCAGCATGTTGGCGGTGTTCACGCGGTAGCCCAGGATGGGCGTATCGAAGGCCGTCCCCTTCACGATGCGGTCGGGCAGCCACTCGACCCGGTAGTTGCCGGCGGCGTCGGCCGATTCGCGCAGGCGCCCGCCCAGCTTGACCTCGAAGTGCACCTCAGGCCGTTGGATCTCCCACGGATTGAGATGGTTCAGCCACTTGTCGGTGCGCTCCACCTGCTGCCCGTCGTGGATCGCCTGCTCGAAGATGCCGAACTCGTAGCGGATTCCGTAGCCGATGGAGGGGATCTCGAGCGTGGCCAGCGAATCGAGATAGCAGGCCGCCAGCCTTCCGAGGCCGCCGTTGCCGAGGCCGGGCTCGACCTCGGTCTCGAGCAACTTGTCGAGGTCGAGGCTGAGCTGGTTCATCGCCTCGCGGGTCTCCTCGACGATGCCGAGGTTCACCAGGTTGTTGCCCAGGTGCGGGCCCAGCAGGAACTCGGCCGAGAGGTAGCAGACCGTGCGACTGGCCCCGCGGAAGTAGGTCTCCGCGGTCGCGATCCAGCGCTGCATCAGGCGATCGCGCACGGTGAGGGCGAGCGCCGTGTAGTTGTCGACCGGCGTCGCCACCGCCGGAAACCGCCCCAGCACGTGCAGGAGGTTGTCCTCGAAGCCGCGCCGGATCGCCTGAGCGGTCAGGCCGGTCCGCCGCATCGACGGCCCCCTGAGCTGATCGGCGCCCGCCGTACCCTGGGCGGTCTTCGGGGCGCTGGAAGCGGTCGTGGGCTTGCTGGGCATGGGCTCCTCCTCACAGGCCGGCCGCGAGTGTCGCCCCGGCGGCCTCACTATAGCGGGGTTCCGACTCCGCCCGCCATCGCGGGGCTCGCCGGGGGCCGAGCCCCCGGGTGGCAACTTCCGTCGTTTCGCCGGCCCCGGCCGATTCTGTCGTATCCTGCGGGAGACCGAGCGGGCCGCCTCCGAACGATGACCACTTCTCCACTCGACAGGGCCACGGCCTTCCGCCTCTTCGCGCGCGAATGCCTGCGCGACGGCGAGGTTGACGACTGGGAGCGGCGCCGCCTGATGGGCCTGGCGTCGCTCCTGCGGCTGGACGAATCGCTGGCGCGCCAGGCGCTGCTGGAGGCCCGCGACGACGTGCGCGCCGCCGGGCTCGTCGCCCGGGCGGCCGCCGACCCCGAGACGCTCTACCGCTGCATCCTGACCGCCGCCCTGGCCGATGGCGTGGTCGACCCCGCGGAGGTGCGCATCCTGCTCGCGGTTCGCCAGCTACTGAACGTCGACGATAGCACCCACGCGGCGCTGCTCGCCGGTCTGACGCCCGGCCCGGGTTCGCCCGCTTCGCGTGCTGCGCCGTCATCCATGGACGCAGGGGCTCCGCCCCTGCACCCGCTCGCCCCCTCGGGGGGCTTGCTTGCCACGATGGCACGCGTCAGACCCGACCCGCCCCCGGCCGGCAGCGAGGCGGACCTGCTCAGGCGGGCCCGCGACCTCGAGACGCACGTTTCGATGCTGGCCCTGGAAGACCGTCTCGGCGCCCCGGGGGAAGAGGCGGCCGAGGCGGCGCTGAGAGTCTCGCTGACCGGGCTGTGGAACGAGCTCGCCCGGCACGATCGCCCGGAAGGGCCGACGCCGGAGCGCCTGAAGGCCCTTCGCTCGTGCGCAGGCGGCCTGGCGCGCTGCGGCGAGCCCCCGGCCGCGGCCCTGTCCCGGCTGACTCAAACCGAGGCCTTCGAAGCCGGGGCGGCGAGTCGCTTCTCGGACAGCACCCGCGCGGAGGGCTGGCTGGCCGACGCCGTCCTCGTCCGGGTCTATCGGCGGCTCCAGGACGGCCTCTTCACCGAGGGCCGGGTGATGCTGCAAGAGACGCTGGCCTCCGTCGCCACCCGCGAGGTCAAGCTCCGGCTGCAATCCGAGCTGGAGCTGGCGACCATCCCCATCACGCCGCCGAAGGCACTCGGTGGCGAACTCGCCCTGAGCATGTGGGCGACGAAGCTCAAGGCGATTGCCATCGTGGGGGTCGTCATCGTGGCCGGCCTGCACCCGGGGTACGCCGTCCTCGCGGGACTGGCCCCCTTTCTGTCGCTCCTGGAATACATTTTCCTGGACGACGAAGGCCTCTCCTACCGCCTGGGATTCTCGTCCCGAAAGCTTCCGTGGGCGAGCATCCGGGCCCTGGCGAGCGTCTGGGGCTACCAGACCTATCGAGGGCGGGAGCTTCGCAGCCGCTCGCCCCGGCTCGTCCGCCTCGAGTTCACGCTCGCCGACGGCAGCAAGGCGGGGCTCCCGGCGCCGTCGGGTGCGCGCCATGAAACCTGCTGTCAGCCCCGCCAGCCCCTGCTTGGCTTCCTCGGCCCCATCCTGATGCGCCGGGATCTCAAGCTGCTCGAGCGAACCGGCAGGCTGGTCCTGGGCGACTTCGTGCTCGACCGCAACGGGCTCACAGCCGAGGGCGCCGCGACCGGCGGCAAGCGGCGCTGCTTCCGCTGGGCCGAACTCGACTCGGTGCTCCTGGAAGACAGCCGGATGTGGCTGACGTGCCGCGGCGACCCGGGCCTACCCGGCGGGGGCCTACCCGGCGGGGGCCTACCCGGCGGGGGCCTACCCGGCGGGGGCCCGCCGATCGAGCTGCGGACGTGGGCGACCCCGAACCTGTTCACGCTGCACCACGTGCTGCGCGAGCGGGGGCTGGCCGAGCCGAAGGCGTAGGAAGTCAAACCGGGTCTTCCTGAAGGCGCTGCCCCCAGAGACAGCCATGCTAGGCTTGAACCCATGCCGAACCCGGCCCCGGTCCCGGCGACGGGACGCCCCATTCCCAGGGCGCTGGCGCTGTACCTCATTTACTGGAATGCCCAGCGGGCCTTCGATGCCGGTGAGTTCAACGCCCGGGCGTTCGAGGCGATGGGGCCGGAGCTGCGACGGCGGGTCAAGGAGATCTGGGCCCGTCTCTATCCGAACGAGGAGCCGGTCGCGCTGGGTTGGGCCCTCGAGCGTCTCGACATCCTCGCCGAACGCGGCGTGCTGCCCAGAGAGGCGCTGCCCGCCTTCCGGGAGAGGCTCGCGGCGCGCGCGCTCAGGACTCCCGCCGGCGCTTATGGCCCGCTGGGGTTGCTCTGGCGCATCCACGTGCTCTACCTGGCCGCGCTGCAGGCGGTCGAGGACGGCCTACTCTCGCGCGATTCGCTGCCGCGCATCCGTGAGGCGGCCCACGAGCAGGCCCTGCGGGCCGTTTCCAGCACGCTGACCGACTCCGGGGCCAAGGGCAAGGACCTGGTGCCCGACGTTCGCTCGGCGACTGACGCGATCGTCGGCGAGCTGATCGCCTCGGGCCTGGTGGACGAGGGGGCGCGCAAGCAGCTCGTGCGCGATCCCTTCGCCTCGGATGACCAGCCCTTCGCCGGCGCGCACTGCGGGGTCTGCGGCCAGGAGTTCGAGAAGTCGGCCGAGCTGGTCATGTGCGTGGCCTGTTCCACGCCGCACCACGCGAGCTGCTGGAAGTACAACAAGGGGTGCGCCATCTTCGCCTGCGGCTGCGTGGACGCCGTCGCCGGCTCCGACGAGTTGCCCGCCGCGCCCCGCTTCGATCTGAACGAGGCCAGGTTCCAGCTGCTCACGACGATGGGCTCGGCGCAGGCCCGCGCGGTCGTCGCCGGCGTGGGCACGGGCCTCTACTTCTCGCTGTTCGCCTTCGGCCTGCTGCTCTCGGCCCTCGGCTTCATGTTCCTCGGGTGCGGTCTGACCGATAGCTCGCACGGGGCCGGGCTGGGCGTGCTCTTCGGAGCGCTCGCGCTCTGCGTCGGAGTCCCGATGCTGCTCGTGGCGGCGGTAGGCCGCCTCTGGCCTCGCGGCTGACGCGCGGAGGCCTCAGTGCCCCGCCGTGGGAACCGCGAACTCACGGAAGGGCGGCCAGCGGACCGTCTGCCCGTCGTGGGCCTTGGTCTCGAAGTGATAACTCGCGGCCCCGGCCGGCACCGTCCCGGAGAACTGCGCCGCCTGGCCCGCGACTGCCGGCAGCTCGAGGCTGAGAACCGCGCCGTCGCCCGTCGAGTAGACGGCCGACACGGCCGAACCACTGTCGTTCGGGTAGAGGTCCTTGCGGAGCTGGACCGTCACCGGCGTGCCGTCGGTTCCGGCGGCCGCCGGCGGCGTGTGCGTCATGCGAGGGAACGGATCCTCGAGGTTCTTCAGGGCATAGAGGCAGGCGGCGACGTTCGACTCGCAGATACCGGCCACCTCGCCCTCGCGCGGGATGAACTCCTGCCCGAGTTCGATGGTGAAGGAGCAGGCGCCGAGCTGGCCGAAGAGGAAGTCGTCGTAGTCGCCGCTGGAGCAGTAGAGATCGCTCGATTTCTCGGCGGTGTAGCTGGTCAGGCGGGCCATCTCGACGGCGTGCTTCTTGTAGATCGTCTCGTGGGCGGCGTCGATGTGGTCCTCGGAGTAGCTCCAGGGCCAGAAGACCAGCTCGCTGTAGCTGTGAAAGCTGATGTCGGCGGAGAAGCGCTCGCGCACGGCCAGATCGCGGATCGCCTGGGTCTCAGCCTCGGAGAAACCGGACTCTCCGCGGTAGGTGTCGCTGCCGGGGTAGGTGCTGGCGCCGGCGCCGCCCCACTTGTAGCCGTAGTTGCGGTTCGGATCGACGCCGTAGGAACCGTCCTTGTTCTTCCGGCGGTTCTTGCGCCACATCTGGGAGTTGGTCTGGCTATAGGTGACGCCGTCGGGGCTCAGGACTGGGATGATCCAGGTCACCCGGCTGTCGACGAGTGCTTTGAGGTCAGGGTCGGTGGCGTAGCTCGTGACGAGCTTCTTGGCCAGGGCGAGCGGCACCTCGATCGAGATCCACTCGCGGGAGTGGTGGGCGCCGCAGAACAGGAACCTGGGTTTCCCGCTCGCATCGGCGCCTTGCGGCCCCACCACGAGCGCCTCGATGTTCCGGCCCTCGAAGGTCTTGCCGACGTTCTCGACGCGGCAGATCGCCGGATACTCGCTGGCGTAAGAAGCCAGTTCGTCGTGCGCCTCCTGAACGGTGTGGTAGATCCCCAGATCGGGGCGGCCCTTGAAGCGCCTGGCCAGTTGAGCATCCAGGTCCTTGACGAGCACGTCCTTGCGCTCGAACCGGGCCAGCGCGCTGCCGACCGCGGCCATCGCTTGCGGCGACGACTCGTCGCGCGCGGGGACGACCACCTCCACCCAGCCGTCGCCGTGCCTGACGATGTCGGCCCCCGAGTCGGCCAGGTTCCGCACTTCGGCCCTGTCGGAGGTGTAGACCCGCACGAGCTGGCTGCCGCCGGCCGCAAAGGCAGGGAGCGCGAAGAGCAGGAGCGATGCCGCGATTCCGAGGATGGGCCTGACGTTCTTCATGATTCGATCTCCGCGAGCGGGCACGCTACCCGCTCATCCATCGGCCATTGCCGGTCTCTTCGCTCGGGACGTCGCTGTTCGTCAGCCACACCACCCTCGATCGAAGAGCCCAGGAAGATAGCGGACCGAGTACGTCATGACAACCCCCAAACTTGCAGGCGAGAGCGTCCCCGAAACATGGGAAGCGGCATGGCTGCGTTCGGTGAACGGGGCGGTCTTGCACAGGGACACAGAGGCTCACCTCCCCGCGAACCGCGAACGCACCCGCTGACTGCTCCAGATTCCTCAGCGAAAGAGACGGGCAATCAGGCCGCGAACCCTGTCGCCCCACGTGCGCCTCAGTCGCCAGACGGTCTCGACACCCACGAACTTGCCCAGCGCTCTCGCCGCCGCGTCCTGGACCGTCGCGTTCCTGTCCTTCAACAGCTTTCGCAGCACCTCGAGATCGGCCTCCTCGGCCGTCGACAGTTGGCCGAGCCCCTCGGCCGCCACCTTGCGGACCTCGACCTCGGACTCGCCGCAGGCCATCCTGAGTTCCACGCCGCCACGGGCCCCGAGTTCGGCCAGCGCCGCCGCCGTCGCCGGAAGCCAGCAGTCCTCACCGGCTGCTCGGAGCCTCTCGCCCAGATGGGCCGCGACCTCGTCGAGCTGTTCGCCAATCAGGCTGCGCGTGGCCCAGCGGAACCGGTTGTCCGGCTCCAGCATCCCGCTCACCAGAAGGCCGAGCGAGAGCTTGCCGCCCGGTGAAAGGGCCGCCAGGGCCCCCAGCGCAGCGGTCCTCACCGGCGTCTCCTCGTCCATCAGTCTCCGCTCGAGGGCCCGGAGAAGCTCCGGCGACGGAGATCCCAGCTTCGCCAGCGCGGAGGCCGCCCCGCTTCGCACCGCGGCGGCGGGATCTTCCAGGGCCACCCGCAGAAGGGCCTGGCGGTCCGGCAGAGCTTCTCCGCAGGTGAGCAACCACTCGACCGCCTTCGCCCGGACGGTCGCCGACAAGTGCGCCAGCCCCGCGCGAATCCCGGCCTCCAGGGCAGCCTCGCCTGGGCGAAGGGACTGCAGTCGGGCGAGGATCTCCAGCGCCCGCTTGCCGCTGGAAGAGGCGAGAAGCGGCACCAGCGCAGCGGCTGTGGCCTCCGGGGTCTCGCCAGGCCCTGGCAGCTCGGGCTCGGCCTCGCCGCCGGGCGTGCCCTCGAGGGCCTGATGCTCGAGAAGCTCCTCGATGGCCTGCCGCACGCTGGAAGAGCTGGTGGCCAGGGCCTCCCGGAGCGGTCCCGTTGCGGCGAGGCCCAGTCCTCGCAGCGCGATGATGGCCCAGTCGCGCACCTCCGTCTCCGAGATGTTGATGTCTCGGCTGTCCCCCAGGACGCCGATCAGCTCGGGGATGGCGGGGATGGCCAGGTCTCCGAGCGTCCCGAGTTTTCGGGCCGCGAACCAGCGGTCGCCCTTCTCGTCGCTCCGCAGCATCTCGCGAAGAAAAGGCACCACCAAGGCCAGCGCCCCGGCGTTGCGCAGCGTGGCTTCGAGGCTGCTCTCTCCCGAGACGCTGACGTCGGCGTGGGCCCACTTCCGGGCGATCTCGGTCAACACGTTGGCGCTCGGCCGCGAAATCGACTCCAGCTCGGCGGCGGCCACCTGCCTGATCTCGGCGTCAGGATCGTGCAGCAACGCGAGCAGGGGCAACTCCAGCTCCGGATGCAGGTCGATCTGCCCGCGGACCTTCTTCAGCGCGACCTTGCGCACCAGCGGATCCGGGTCCCCAAGCCTGTCGATCCAGTGCTGGAGGTCGTGCTTCTCCTTCTGCCTGACCATGGGGGATCCTCCTGATGTCAGTGCAAGCCGCGAAACCGGAGCGGTCGTGTCTCTGCGGCGCGCGAGGGGCCGCCGTCGGCCTCCGAACTCGCTCGCACGGGCAGTCTCGGACTCCCGCTCCTACGCCTTCGCGCCATGCCGCTGCAACGCCTCGCCGCTGAACTTGTGCAGGCTCGAGGCCAGCTCGCTCGCGACGTAGGCCCGGCGGAAGGCGGCGACCGCCTCGTCGGGGCGTTTCGTCTCTTCGTAGGCCAGGCCGAGATTGTAGTGCGTCCAGGCATCGGCCGGCTTCACGCGCAACACCTTCTCGAAGTGCCGGATGGCGCGCTGGAAGTCGCCCAGGTCGTAGCAGACCAGCCCCGAGTAGTAGTTGGCCAGGCTGTCGTCGGCGTCGATGGCCAGCGAGGCCGAGAGGCTCTCGAGCGCGCGCGTGAGCTGACCCATCTCGTAGAAGACGATGCCCAGGTTGGTCTTGGCGTAGACATCCTGCGGCTCGAGCGCGATGGCCCGCTGGAAGTGCTTGAGCGCCTTCTCGCGATCGCCCTCGTGCTTCTCGAGGACCCCCAAGCTGTAGGCCGCGAAGGCGTCGAACGGGTTGAGCGCCAGCGCCTGTTCGAAGCAGTGCCGGGCCTCGTCGTAACGGCCCTCCAGCCGGTGCACGACGCCCAGGTAGTAGTGCAGCAGCGAATCGTCGCGGGCGACCGAGATGCCCTTCTCGAGCGCCTCGCGCGCCTTGGCCATCTCGCCCCGCTCGCGCAGCAACATCCCCAGGCTCAGGTAGGCCTCGCCCAGGTTCGGGTTCAGTTGCAGCGCCTTGCGGTAGTAGTCGGTCGCCGCGTCCAGCTCGCCCGAGTTCCGCGCCACGCGGCCCAGGAACAGGTAGGCCGCCACGTTGTCCGGGTAGAGGTGAACCGCCTTCTTGAGCACCGACTCGGCCTGCTTCAGCTCGCCCTGATCGAGCATGATCTTGCCCAGCGAGAGCAGCGAGTTGATGTCCTGCGGATCCAGCTCCAGATTGCGGTTCCAGTGCTCGACCGCCTTGCCGGTGGCCCCCCGGTGGCGGTAGGCCTCGCCCAGCATGAAGTGAACGGTGGCGTGATCGGGCTGGATGGCCGCGGTGGTCTCCCACTCGCCGATCGCTTCGTCCACCTTGCCGTAGGAGTAGAGCGTCTTGCCGTACTGGAAGTGCACCTGCGGGTTCTCGGGCTCCCGGGCGATCTGCTTCTTGAGGCTCTCCAGCTCTTCGTTGGTGAGCCCCAGCTTGCGCGAGATCTCCTCGACGTTGTAAACGCTGAAGGTATCGTACGGGTTGAGCGCCAGGCTCTTCTTGAACTCCGAGAGCGCCTCTTCGAGGTGGCCGCGGTGCTTCAGCGCGCAGGCCAGCCGGTAGTGCGCCTCGGGGTCGTTCGGGTTGTCGCGGATCTCGCGGCGGTGGTGCTCGATCGCCAGGTCCAGGTCGCCCCGGTGGCCCA
>CAZSVK010000181.1:7754-11342 GCA_964610245.1 uncultured bacterium | reverse complement strand
CGTAAGGGATCGTCCACGCTTGCCATGTTGGGAGCCGGCGACACGGCCCGGGCCTCGGCCCTGCTCGCCCAGGTCCGCCAGAACGCCTCGGCCGCCAGCCTCGGCACCTTCGGCGGCAGCCAGCCCACGGTCGCCTCGCCGGTCAGGCCGGTGGCCGCACCGCCGGCCTCCGGGACGATGACCATCGACGCCGGCATCGACCGCTCCAGCCCCGGCTACGACGGGGTCGAGAAACGGCACTGAAAGACAGGCTGTAGACTGTAGGAACAGCAAGAGCCTATCCGTACACGAATAGTGAAATCGCCGGGCGGCCCCAACGGGTCGCCCGGTTGTTTCTTGGGCGCCGTGGAGAGCGGTCGCATGTCCCCAGATCCCCCGGATCCCGGAATTGACCTGGCCTGCCGCATCGGTTACGCTTAAAGGTGACATCCGTTCGCGCGCGAGGCACCTTCTTGCCACTTCATCGACGAGCCCATCCCGGTTCCGTGACGCTCATGGCGATCGTCGTCATGGTTGTCCTCGGCATCGTGGTTCTGTCGTACCTCTGGATCGGCCAGTCGACGAAGAGGATGCTCTACCACACCTACTACAACGAGAAGGTGCTGGCGATCTTCGACGGTCTGGACGTGATCGCGCGTGGCGTGGTGCAGGCCGACAACCTGGACAGCCTGTTGAAGGTGCCGCCCGGGAAGACCGTGCCCCTCAAGGACAAGGTGATAGGCCGGATGAACGCCTTGGGGCTCCTGGGCGAGGGCTCCGGCGCGGGCGGAGGCAATCTGGCCCAGGAGTTCGAGGACAAGCTGCAGGTCGAGGCCAGCCTGAAATCCCTGCAGAAGATGCCGGACTTCGCGACCATCAAGCCCACGGGGCCCAAGGATGGCGCCACCGAGACTCCGCTGCCGGGGCTCGAGAAGGTCGGCAGTCCCGAGGTGACGGGCCGGGTGGCCATCCGCATCAAGCTCAACGACAACATCCGTCTCGGGAGCCGCTTCAAGGACGGCAAGGAAGAGAGCGTCTTCGAGATTCCCAAGCGGGACGTGACGATGGAGTACGAGTTCAAGCGGGCCCGTATCGTGCCGCCGTACTTCCGCCACTTCTCGCTCTGGGTGCGCAACGGCATCACCGACGAAGAGAAGCCCGAGGACTACGACTCCAAGGGCAACTACAACTGGGCGCTCAATCCGCTGACCGGCAAGAGCGCCACCGGCGGCGTCCTCTTCGTGCGCAGCGGACCGGGCCACTTCTTCGGGGCCAACGGCGACTTCAGCGGTTCCAGCCTCACGGGCAAGTTCGCCAGCGAGATCGGCTACATCTACCTGGGCGGCAAAGAGAAGGCGAAGGCCCATCTGAACCTGATGGCGGGCGACGTCGACCCGAGCGCCCCGTACTCCGAGACCTTCCACCTGTACCGGGGCGCCACGACCGACTTCTACAAGGTCTGGTCGACCGAATTCTCCAACTTCATCGAGAAGTCGGAACAGCAGAACCCCACGGAAAACCAGGCCCCGGCCAACCCGGGCACCGGCAACTGGCTGGCCCGGGGCGTCGAGTTCTTCGGCCGGATGGTCAAGAACGCCGTCGACTGGATCAAGGGCGCCGTGAGCCGGGCCCTGGCGCTCGACGAACTGGAGCAGGGCGGGAAGAACCTGGCCGATTCCAACGCGTTGCCGCTCTACTACGTGGTGCGCAAGGACTACGGCTACGCGACCGAGTGGGGCGAGACGAGCTACCAGCGCTTCGGTTTCGCCCGGGGCGGAGGCCAGCAACAGAGTTCGCAGACGATCGTCAGCTCGAGCCTGCACCTCTTCGGCTCCAATAGCGACGGGGCAAACCTGAGCATCCGGAATCCGCAGGACCCTGCCGGCGGCTACCTGGACGAGAAGTTCGCCAGTCCGACGGTTGTTCTCGGCAACGTTTACAGGCGATGCCTCTCGCTGTCGGGATACAAGCAGCGCCGCAAGGGAGACAAGGACAAGACCGAGGTCTCGAGCAGCGATCGCAAGTTCGAGGTCCAGGCCGGCCCGGTCGAGTTCTTCGACGGCTATTCCGACCTCATGAACCGCAGCCAGGATCCGACCCAGGACAAGGAGAAGCGACCCATCTGGGTATGGGACGCGCGGGTCCGCTGGAACATGGATCAGGCGACGGCCGTCGCCGGCGAGGGCAGCGGCACCTACCTTCCGCTCTCGGGCGCGGGCCTCTTCGGCCGCTTGATCCCGGGCCTGGCGAAGCTCTGGGAGAAGACGAAGATCGACCGAGCCAAGGCGCTCTTCGAGAAGACCGTGGCGCCTCCGGAAGAGACCGCCGACGCCTCCAAGGGCATCAACGCCGCCCACTACAGCGACACCGACGACAACTCGCCCGAGTTCGCCGTCGGCATCAGTCCGCTGTTCCAGTTGCTGGGCGATCGCGGCTTCTTCGACGCCGGAAAGCACGAGCCGAAGCCCGCCGACGGCTACCTCTTCTCGGGCGTGACCCCGTACTTCGAGGAACTTCTGCGCTGCTTCTCCTTCACGGTGTCGGGCCTGGGCAAGATCGACGAGGCGATCTCGAAGATCCAGCCTGCGCCGGCCGGCAAGGTGGCTGAAGCCGTGCGGAAGGCGCTCGAGGGCGGCAAGACCCGCTGGACCAAGCTGGTCGACGACGCCGAGCTTCGCAACACGCTCAAGGTGAAGGAGATCCGTCCGAACGACATCAAGGACGAGAAGATGCGCAAGTACTGGGAGCCCGGCACCGGCGGCTCGGCGCCGGCCCCCACGTTCTTCCCGTTCTCGCTGCCGGACGTCTGGGACAACCGGGCCCCCTGCGCGAGAGAGAACTTCCGCGACTTCTTCGAGAAGCGCTGGGTGGGCGACTGGCCCGTGCAGAAGGCCAACAACAAGGACGACTTCTTCAAGCTCTACTTCACGCCGCTGATGACCAACCCGGCGCGCGTCCTGCCCTACAACTACTCGCTGCGCTTCATCTGCACCGACCTGCGCGAGATCTTCTCCTACCCTGCCGAGAAGCGACGCAAGATGCTGATGGAAGAGTTCCCCCCCGAGGTCACCGACGGCATCGGCTACATCGAGCCCGACGTGAACAAGTATCTCGAACCGGAGCAGTACAACGAGCAGAACGACGTTCCGCTCAACGACGCGGTGCTGAGAAACGTCTTCGAGGCGAGGAAGAAGCAGAAGCGGCTGCAGAACGGCTACTACTTCATGGATGAGTACGCCGACACGCTGGCTTCGCCGACGCCGGCCGATCCCAAGACCGAGGATTGCTTCGCGAACCGCTCGTTCTGGTCCGACAAGAGCGGCAGCGGCTCCGAAGGCGGCGGAGTGATGACCTGGGAAGAGGCCTCCCAGCGCTTCCTCGTGCCCCAGCCCAACGGCAGCTACAACCTGTATCTGAACACGATCCTCGGCGTGGCCGACGGCGCCGTGAAGCTCCCGTCCGACGGCGAGATCAACGTCCAGGGCGGTGGGGCGCTCCTCGTGCCGGGCACCATCGAGATCACCAACGACTTCAAGGCCACGAGCCCCGTCTTCATCGTGGCCGACAAGATCATCATCGGCGGCAACTGCAAGGTGGTGCAGGCAGGCC
>CAZSVK010000181.1:0-7744 GCA_964610245.1 uncultured bacterium | reverse complement strand
GGAGATCGGACGTTACTACGAGCGGTATCTCGGCTTCCTTCGGGAGACAGACGGCTGCCTGGTGGCCCACAAGAGCCTCTCCCTTAGCGGCTCCCCGGCAGACACGCTCTACCTCTACGGCAACATCGTGGCCGGCGATTGGGATCGTACCAGCTTCACCAAGGGCGGCAAGCGCGTGCTGGCCTACAATCCCCAGTTCAAGACCCTCGCTCAGTACGTCACCAACATCGAGCCGCGGATCCGCAAGTACTCCTCCGATAGCAACTGATGTCCGTCCGGATCAGACAAGGTTTCAGCTTCATCGAGCTCTTCGTGGGCATCGTCATCCTGATGTGCGGGATCATCCCGATCTTCTGGGTGCTCTCGGGCAGCAACAAGGCCGCGAAACTCACCATCTCCCAGGTCCAGGCGACCACCCACGCCACCAATCTGCTCGAGGCGGTCCGGGCCGCGGGCTACGACGCCGTCAGCCGTTTCCCGCCGGCGATGGTGCAACTCAAGGGCGGCACCGGCGTCTGGAAGCCGGTGGAGGACCCGAGCAGCCTGTCGTCATGGGTGTCGCTGCCGGCCGGTTCGCCGAACGAGCCGGCCAAGAAGGCTTTCGACTCCTTCCGGCAGGCCTTCTTCGCCGCCAAGGATCCGATCGTGCCCCCGATGGAAGAGCAGTTCGAGCGCTATCTGGCCATTCGCGGTGGGTCGGGAGGCTCCACCTCCGAGATGGAGGGGTCCGGCGGTGCGGCGCCCGTCCAGGACGACGGCATGATCGGCGTGGTCGTGCGGATCGAATGGACCGCCTCGGCCACCGGCGACAAGGAGGGCGAGCAGGTCCCGCAGGCGGTCGAACTGAGAACGGTGCTGGGCGATCCGTATCGGTTCCTCGGCGGTGGAGGCGCAAAGTGACGGGCGAGAGACGGCGGGGCTTCACGCTCATCGAGATCGCCTTCGTCATGACGATCGCATGCATCATCATGATGATCCTCTTCGAGATGCTCTCGGGCGTCACCGGCCAGGTCTCGCGAGGCCAGGACACTCTCGACTTCCTGCGGCAGGCGACCATCCTCCTGGATACGGTCAAGGGTGACATCCGCGGCGCCGGTCGAGGCCGGGCGATCGAGATAGGCCCGGTCATCACGATCCGGCGCGAGGGCACCTCGAAGGGCGACGAGATCGGCGCCGAGCAGGTCGTCACCTACGAGTTCAGTCCCGAGAAGCGCACGGTCACCCGGACTGTCAAGGGAGGGGGCGAGGATTCCACCAAGGTCCACGGTGTGGCCGGCGGCGGACTGGGCTTCATCACGACTTTCGAGATCGCCTTGCGTCAGCCGCGGATCACTGTCAGCAACGGCGTCACCTCGCGGGAGATCGACGTGCGAGGCTTCTACGAGGTGAAGCTGGCCTACGCAAGCGAACAGGAGATCCGATCCCAGCCCGGCGGCAAGCCCCGGGCGGTCCACACTTTCCGCACGCTGGTGAGCAAGCGGGCCCCCGAACTCACCGACGATCTCTGGAAGGCGAACGGCAAGTAGGCATCGCTTCCCCGGCGCAACAATGTGGCTTCTCGACCGTAGTGAGAGTTGAGACCTCGGGAACCGAGTTTCTTTCGCATGACTGACAGGTGGTGAATCCAGATGAGATGGCACAAGATGGCGCTTCCGGGATTGGTTGTGGCGGTTGCGCTCCTGGCGCTTCTCTCCGGGCCGGCGTATGCCATCCAGCAGGAACCGACTGTCGTGACGGTCGGCGACGCGACCCAGGGCACTCGTAACGCCACGATGTGGGGGCTGGCCACGCGCTACATGCCGGCCGACACGCAGGGAAAGCCTGCGCGCGAACTCACCGACCAGGAGAAGCAGGAGATCTGGAAGCGCGTGTTCGTGCTCCAGCTCTACCACAACGCGCTGGCGAGCGAGCGCAACCTGGGCCGGCCCATCACCGACCGCGACATGATCATCAAGGGCGAGAAGCTCTACCTGCCGCCCCAGGACGTCATCGACCAGATGATCAAGCTGATGCCCTCCAACATGAAGGGCGGCGTGCCCGCCTCCAGCAAGGATCAGCTGATGCGCATCGTCCTCAAGGACGTCGCGAACAACAAGGAGACCATCGCCAAGTCCAAGGCCGGTCAGAACCTGACGCCGGCCGTGCTGGCCGCGGCCGAGCAGGTCGATCGCACCGAGGATCGGGCCGATCGCAACCTGGCAGGCGGCGAAAACGGCGTCGAGCCGGGAGCCAATGGCGAGAACGCTGAAGGCGCACCCACCGAGGTGGCGCCCCTGGTGATGAACTCGGTCGAAACCCAGGATCTGCCCGACGAGCCCCCGGTCACCGACCCGATCGTGCTCGGCCCCGATGGGCAGCCGGTCGCCACGTCCGGCAGCGAGTCGGGCCAGAACACCACCGACAGCGCCCCGGCCGGCGAGACCACCTCCACCTCCTCCGACGCACCCAACATGGAAGTCGACCTGACCTCCCGCACCAGCTCGCTCGAGCGGTTGCTGGAGAGCGCCGAAGCGGCGGCGAGCGACCCCGCCCATCCGCGCCGCGACTACTTCCGCCAGATGGCCCAGCGCATCCGCACCGAACTCGAGCGCCGCAAGGCTCTCGAAGAGCAGGCCCGCCAGCAGGCCGCCGCCGGCTCCACGCCCACCACCGCTTCGGCCGGTACGGTGGTCGTCCCCACCGCCCCCGCGGTTGTCCCGTCCTCCACCGAGGTGGCTTCGGCCGCGCCCGCGAGCCCCGACGCCGAGGTCTCCGGGCCCACCGAGATGGAGTACGTGCCCGACTGGTACCTGAAGGCCCTCCAGGAGTGGAACCTCCAGCAGTACTGGCAGTCCCGCACCACGGAAAAGGCGAAGGCGACCGGCTCCTCGCGCGACGAGAAGTACTGGGACCCGGCGACCAAGCAACTGGTCAAGCCCGCCAACGTCGATCCGTTCGGAGAATTCAGCGACCAGTTGACCAACGTCGGTCAGGATCAGGGCGTCGTCCAGAAGCGCGGGGACGCGGCTCCCCGCCAGTGAGCGGCGCGTGAGTTCCACGCCGCGGTGAACCGCAACTGGCCCCGTCGAAGGCGCGCCCGCGCCATCGGCGGGGCTTCCGGCCCGAACGGGCGAGGCTGATTGAGAACCTTCGCGACGATCTGCTTCTGCAGCCTGTGGATGGCTGCGAGCCTCTTTGCGCTCGGGTCCGATGACGAGCCCAGTTTCGGCGATCTCATCAAGAGCAGCTCCTATCTGCGATCGCTGACGCGGAATCCCGAGGCGACCACGCCGACAGCGCCGGCCGAGAGGCCTGCGCCCGCCGTGCGTGCCGAGGTCGAGCCCACGACCGCCGGCGACGCCACGCTGGCCAGCCAGATCGACACCATCCGCACCCTGGTGAAGGACAAGAACTTCCGGGAGGCGGCGACCGCCGTGAGGAAGCTGCAACAGGCCCATCCGAGAAAGGCCCAGCTTCGCTACTACCTCGCGTTCATCTACTACTCCGCGGCCATGGCCGACTGGGACCGGGCCCGCCGCAAGCGGCTGCTCGAGACCGCGCGGCTCGAGACCTTCCGCGCGCTCGACCTGGCGGGCGACACGAGCGATCCGCGAAACCCGGACTGGGTCACCAACGCCGAGCTTCTGCTCGCACGAGTGCAAGGCCTCGAGAAGCGGCCGGTCCCGCCGGTCCACGGATGCGTGACGGCCCCCTTCGCGGGGTCGGGCGGCATCCACATCGGCAGCGTCTCGGACTCCGATGGGCAAACGGTCTACGACATCGCCGGGAAGCCGGTCACGGGGCTCGGCGCCGGCACCGTCGAGTCGGTGGTCCGGGCCGCCGACGGCAGCATCACCGTGCGCGTGCGCCACACCGACGCGCGCGGCGAACCGTTTCTTGCCGAGTATGGGCGGCTGCAGGACGCCGGAGGGCTGAAAGCGGGCGCCCAGCTCGGGCGCGGCGCGATCCTGGGCCACGTGGGCCGGGGCGCCTCCGGCAGGCCGGCAACGCTCTTCCTCCGCGTCGAGCGAGACGGCCGCGACTTCGACGTGGGCCGGCTACTGAGCGGAAACGGTCAGAAGGGCGAGCTCTTCTGACGCTCGAGGCTCGAGGCTCGAGGCTCGGGGCTGGGGAACTATCCCCGAGAGGCCCCAGCGCGTCATGCCATTCGGGCCTCTGCTGCAACCCGCGAGGCCTCCGGTCCGTAGTACCCTCGGGTGAGTCTATCCTCCAGGAAAGAATAAGCAACGAGAGGAGCCTTCCGTGAGCAGGTTCATGTCCACTGCCCTGACCTTGGTCCTGGTCCTTCATGCCTGCGTCGGAGCCGCCTGGGCGACCCTGCCGATCTCCCAGCAAGCGGGTGCCAACAGCTGCCTGGAGTGCCACCGCAGCGCCAGTGGCGACGGGGACGTTCCTCCCAATCTGGATCCCGCGAAGAAGTCTCGCTGGGAGAAGTACGCCCAGACGGCTGGCGGAACGGCCGGGCCGGCCTTGACCGCTCCCACGGGCACCTCTTCGGACGTGACCGACGCCCTGGTGCTCGATCCTCGCGACGAGGTCATGAACTCCCGCACCGGCGCCGACCTCGACCTGCCGGTAGAGCCGCGGCCCCGCTCCGCGAACCCCGCCGCGCCGGGCGACTCGCCCAGCTTCGACAGCCTGGAGGTCGACCCCAGCGGAGACCTACCTGTCGAGCCCGGCAGCACCATGGGACCGGCTGCATCCGGCACCAGCGGCGCCGGCGAAGACAAGCTGATGGAGGATGAACTGATCCGCATCGACCTCGAACTCAAGGAACTCGAGGCCGACATCCGGACCTATCGGGCCTTGCTCGAGACGGCTCGCGACGACGCGGAAGCCCAGAGCATCAAGGAAACCCTGTACATGTACGAAGGCCAGCGCAAGGCCCTGCGCAACCAGCAGTCCGAGCTGGCCTCGACCCGGCAGTCCCAGTCCGACACCCGCCGCCGCTCGGCGACCGCCACGGGAGACGGGCCGGGCGCGCCTGCCGACACCGGCTCCACGGACGCCGAGATCGCCGCACGGACGCTGGAGCGGGCCCAGGGCAACCGTCTGAAGGGCCGCATGGAGCCGGGTACCAACCCGCTGTCGCCGGAGACCCAGATCGGCAATATCACGCGCGACACCATCACCGCCGTCGACGTGGCCAAGGACATGGAAGTCCAGAAGTTCATCGAGCAGCTCAAGGACCCCGAGCTGCAGGAACGGATGAACGCCCTGTGGTCGGCGGTGCGCGTCGACGCCTCGCTCCAGAAGTCGTTCGAGGATGTGCTGAGGGCCATCGAGAAGGCCGGCGGCAAGACGGCCAAGCTGGCCGACGTGCGCCAGGCGCTCGAGAAGGCCGAAGCGGAGGCCAAACGCCGCCAGCTCGGCAGCGACGAGTTCGAGAAGCACTTCATGGACAAGGCCGGCCGCGACCGGATCGGCATGGTCGAGTACAAGGGCAGCGTGAAGGTGCTCGAGGAGTTCGGCCAGAAGTACCCGGACGCCAACAAGCTGAGCCCGGTCTTCGCGAAGGCGCTCGAGACCGCCAAGACCGACTACGTCGCCTACCAGGTGGCCCTCAAGGGGTTCATCCAGGACCAGTCGCGGCGTGACAAGTTCGAGCTGGCCGAGGCGGCCTTCCAGAAGCACCTCAAGTCTCTGAAGCAGTTCCTGAAGACCCTGCAGGATGTCACCAAGGACGGCCGCGAACCGAACGGCATCCTGGCGCCGACCGCGGGAGGCCCCGCGGCACCCGAACTGCCGGTCAGCGCGATCGCCGAGCCGGTCGACCTGACGGCCGACGCGGTCGCCGTCGTGGCGGCCACGGTCACGCCGACCGCCGGCGACGTCACTCCGACGGCCCAGCCCTCGGCGGCGAGCACGGCCAACCCCGCACTGCTGGCCAAGATCGCGGCCGATCTGAAGGCGCTGAGCGACGAGGTCGACGCCAAGCTCTCCGACGTCGAGCACGACATGAGCACCGCCTGGGGCAAGGACCGGCCCGGAACGATCAGCTCCTGGTTCGGCAGCGTCGATCCGCGCATCGAGTACCTGACCACGCTGAGCAAGCACTACTTCGTGTGGGCCAGCGGCGCCAGCGGCAACGCGGCCTTTGTCTGGCCCCAGAAGCTGCAGCGCATCTACGTGGCCGCCACCGACGGCGGCATCGACATCGAGAAAGAGAAGTCGCTCGAGGCCGCCTTGAAGAAGGCCAAGGACGGCTGCACCGGAGCGCTGCTGCTCTCGAAGCTCATGCAGAGTTACGACGGCCACATGAAGACCGTCGAGAACGCCCAGCTGACCGAGGCGATGCAGTCTCTCTACATCAACCGCGTCGCCCGCCCGCCCAAGTTCTTCCTGTTCGACGTCCGCCGGGTCATCGGCGAGGACAGCAAGCGGTTCCGCACGAACATGGGCGAACTGTGGACCACCAAGGAACTGGGCGAGTTCCAGGCCCTGATGGCCGAGTCGATCAAGAAGCTGCGCGCCGAGACCCCGGCCTCCAAGATGGAGGACATGAAGATCGCCTTCGCCCGCTACCTGCAGAAGCTCAAGGCCGGCTACGTCACCAGCTACGGTGGCACCGGCGCCGGCGCCTATCCCGCCTACGGGATGTACGGGGCCTACGCGATCCCGATGACCTGCATCGATTCGCCGGTCTACCGCGTGGTCGAGATGGTCGACTACTTCCTCGGCAAGCAGATGTGGTTCGAGGCCAAGCTCGCCCTGGACGAGATGAAGTAGACGGCCTGTCGCGAGTTCTGCCCCCGAACCTCACCCCCGGGGAGACGATGAGTTCGAGGCGTGTTAGAATCGCGCCGTGCCACGCTCGGCGCCAGACGCGGCCTTCGAAGAGGAGCCCGGCCAGGAAGAGGTCTTCCTGGCGGTGCTGGCCTACGTGCCGGTGCTGTGTCTGCTCCCGACGCTCAGCCGCAGCGAGTCGCGCTTCGCCCGCGCCCACGGCCGCCAGGGAGTCGTGCTGTTCCTGGCGGAGGTGCTCGCCGGAATGCTCGCGTTCGTGCCCAGCGTCGGCTGCTATCTGGCCTGGGGGCTGGCAGCGGTGCTGATCGGGGCCGGCGCCGCGAGCGCCTGGCGCGCGCTGCATCGGCAGTACTGGCGAATCCCGCTCATCGGCGACGTGGCCGAGCGGTTGCACTCCCTGGCACCCTGAGCCCCCGGCGGCCCTGGGCGCCGTACCGCCGTCGAGATGCTGTCCCGCGAGAAATTGGTGGCCTTCCTCAGGCAGGCGCTGGCCGCCGAGCGAGCGGGCGGATTCCGGGACCGGTCGGTGGCCGGCGGGCTGGCGCGGCTGGCCGTGACCATCGCCGACTGGGAGGCCAGGACCGGCGAAACGGCCCGCTTTCCCGCCGACCTGCTGCGTAAACTCGCCGTTTACGGGAAGGTCGCGCCGCCCTCCCGGCCGGCCGCCGTCGAGAGCCTGGAGCGGCTGGTGGGGGGGGCGCTCGCCTTGGAGGCGAGGGCGCAAGGTGCGCCTTTCGAGGCCCGACAGACAAGAGTCGGAACGAGCTGAGAGGGTGTTGACAGAAGCAGTCGCCCTGTCAGGAGCTCCGCTCCCGAACCCACGCCAGGGGTGAAGTTCACCCCTGGACCCCCCGATGGCTGGAGCAAGTCTTGCCCCCGCTCGCAGCCACGAGTCATCGGAAGTGTCGCCCGGCCCTCGTCTCCTCTTCTCATTGCCGGGTCCAGGGGGAAGCACCCCTCCTGGCAGGGGTCCGGGGGCAGCGCCCCCGGCAGGGGT
>CAZSVK010000180.1:6111-11342 GCA_964610245.1 uncultured bacterium | reverse complement strand
TACTGCAGCCATTGACGACGTCGCGCGCATCCTGGCCTATCACGAACGAACCAAGCATCACGCCCAGCGCTACGCCCGTGGGCCCGGAGGGCTCGACTGGGCAACCCAGCCCGACCCGTTCCGCACCTTCGAAGGCGCCCCGTGGCTCGACCTTCCCCTGGCGATGCCGCTGCCCGCCGCCTCCTACGACGACCTGCACCGGCCGGGCGCCGTCGCCCCCGTCCAGCTCTCCCTCGAATCGATCTCCACGCTCTTCCTGCTCTCGCTCGGTCTCTCGGCCTGGAAGGAATTCGGCGGCGAGAGCTGGGCCCTGCGCTGCAATCCCTCCAGCGGAAACCTCCACCCCACCGAGGGCTATCTGGTCACCCCAGGCGTCGCCGGCCTGCCCGCCGGAGTCCACCACTACGTCAGCCGCGAGCACCGCCTCGAGCACCGGGCGGCCCTTCCCCCCGCAACCGCCGAGGCGCTTGCCCGGGCCCTGCCTCCCGCCTCGCTCCTGGTCGGTCTCACGAGCATCCACTGGCGCGAGGCCTGGAAGTACGGCGAGCGGGCCTTCCGCTATTGTCAGCACGACATCGGTCACGCCCTCGCGGCGCTCCGCTACGCCGCCGCGACCCTCGGCTGGAGCGCCGAGCTGGTCGAGACGCCGGGCACCGCGGGCCTGGCCGCACTTCTCGGAGTCGATCGCGCCGCCGACTTCCCCGAGTCCTCCGGCCCGCAACGAGAGGAGGCTGACGCACTGCTACTCCTCCGTGCCCGCCCGGCCTCATCGGACTCGACGGCCGCGCCCACGGCCGCCAGTCCCGGCTTGCCGGCAGCGGCAGCGCCTTCAGGGCGAACGGGGGCCGGAAGCTCGCCAGGGGAAAGCCCAGTCTTGGAGCCGGGGTTTTCCGACCCCGCCCCCCCCGCCGTCGCCCGTGGCTCGGATTCGCTTGCCGAGGCCGCAAGGCTCGTCGCCTCGACCGCGTCCTGGAAGGGCTTCGCCAACCTGCTCAGTCCGAACCACGTCGACTGGGAAGCGATCGCCATCGCGGCCGCCGCTTCGGCCCGTCCCGCCGGCCCGGAAGCATCCTTCCCGGCTCCTTCGGCCACCTCGCCGCCCCTCCCCCCGTTCGCCGCGATCCCGGCCGCCACCCTCATCCGTCAGCGCCGCAGCGCGGTGGCGATGGACGGCGTCACCTCGCTGCCCGCCGGGAGGTTCTTCGGGCTCCTCGACCACCTGCTGCCGCGGCCCGGCGTTCCGCCCTGGGACGCCCTCACCTGGGCCCCACATCTGCACTGCGCCCTCTTCGTGCACCGCGTCGAAGGGCTCGAGCCCGGCCTCTACTTCCTCGAGCGCGATCCCGCCGCGCACGACGAACTCCGCCGGGACCTTGACCACCGCTTCGTCTGGACCCGGCCGTCCGGAAGCCCCGAGCACCTCCCGTTCTACCTGCTCGCCGCGGGCGACCAGCGCGGCACGGCGAGCGGGGTGAGCTGCAACCAGGACCTCGCCGGCGACGGCGCCTTCAGCCTGGGCATGCTCGCTTCCTTCGGCGAACCGATCCGGGCCCGGGGCGCCTGGTGGTGGCGCCGTCTGTTCTGGGAATCCGGCCTCCTCGGGCAGGCGCTCTATCTCGGCGCCGAGGCGGTCGGCCTCCGCGGCTGCGGGCTCGGCTGCTACTTCGACGAACTCGCTCACCGGGTCCTCGGTCTCTCCGGAGACCGCTGGCAGAGTCTCTACCACTTCGCGGTCGGCGGCCCCATCGACGATCCGCGTCTGGCCACGAGACCGCCGTACGCGCATCTCGCCGGCCGCACACCGGGCTGGGCGGCCGTGATTGCAGGGAACGGCCTGCCCGGCCGGGGACCCGGTCCGGCCTTGGAGCCAGACAGGGTTCTTCGATAGGCTCTGGATAACGCCCGGTTCTACTGCCCGCAGACCGGCAGCGTCAGCATCCGGCTCGACGGCACCGACAGCAGGTAGGCCTTGCCCTCCTGGACCGGCGTGGGGGAAAGCCCACCCGGCAGGTGGAGCATGAACCTCGAGCGCCCGCCGGCCCCGGCATCGGTCCAGGCCACGAAGGAGGCGTCGGCGCGAACCCGCAGCGTCTCGACCGTCTCGCTGGCCGGCGGCTGCCTCGTGTAGGAGACCAGGTTCAGTCCCTGGCGCAGCACTCGGCTGCGGCGGGCGCTGGCGTGGGGGATTCCCTGCACCGGCAGGGGAACGCGGCTGCCCGTGTTGACCACGAGCAGGCCCTCGTTGCCCAGGACCGGCAGATCCGCGAAACCCAGGCCGGTCCTGTAGAAGCGGAACCCGGCGGACGGGTCGAGGTCGGTGCTCGGCAGCAGTCCGGCATAGGGCATCAGAGAGGCCGAGCGCTGGAGCAACGTCAGCACGCCGGCGGCCGTGGGATCGGTGGTGCCGCCGGGCCGCACCGGCATCGAGATCAGGTTCACGCCCGGTTCGAGCGCGACCAGCCCGATTCGCGTCGCCAGCGGACTGGCCGCCAGGCTCACCTGATCGGGCTCGCTGCGAGCGGTGCCGTCGTCGACATAGAGCTGGAAGACGTAGGTGCGGTCGGAGTCGTCGCCCAGGTTCGGCACGACGAAGCTGGTGACCACGCTGAAGGGATCGGAGAGCACGATGGGCGGGCCGGCTCGCTGCACCCAGCGGTAGGCCAAGGTCGCCGCCGCGTTCGGCCCCTCGTCGAGCGAATCCCGCCCGCTCAGCTCTATCGTTCCGCACAGGTCGAGGACCGCCTCGGGCTGGCCGGCGCCCGGCCGGTGCCATGCCTCGCTCTTGCCGGGCCCCGTCCGCAGGCTGATGCGCGCCAGGGGCACGTCGTTCTGGTTCGAGTCGATGACGACGTTGATCGTCCTCACCCGGGCCACGCCGGTCGGCTCGCCCGTCAGGGTGAGTTCCTCGACGCGGACCTGAAAGGTGAGCACGCCGGAGGTCGTGGGAACGAACCGGGCCTCGCTCACCATCGGATTGCCGGACGGGCTCGTGGTCAGCAGCACGGGCGAACCGGCGGTCTGCTCGAACGAGAAGAGCAGCCCGTGCCGGGCCGGCACGTCGGGGTCCGTGGCCGTCGCGCGCAGCACCACCGTGGTTCCGACCATCACGTCGATCGAAGGCTCCGGCCGGGCGGACGGGTCTTCCGGGATGGCCGAGCCGGTCCGCGAATTGCCCGTATCCAGCGCGATGAACGCCAGTTCCGGCACGCGGTTTCCCTGCGCCGCCGCCACCAGTTCCAGGTTCTCCACGGCGCTACTGGCACCCTGGGGATCGGTGACGGTCAGCCGGAAGCCGTAGGTGCCCGGCTCCGGCGGGATGAAGCTGACGACGGCCGCACGCTCCGAGGGCGCCAGCACCGCCAGCGGTCCGCGAGTCTGCAGCCACTGGTAGAGGAGCGTTCCGGGGGTCTCCCGGTCGGTCGACCGCGACCCGTCGAGGGTGACCCGATCGAGCTGCGCGGCGAAGGTCAGGATGGGGCTCGCCGGCCCGCCCTGGCGGGTGCGGGTCTCGTCGAAGATGATCGCCTCTGCCAGGGGCGCCGAGTTGGCGGCGGCCGCCCGCACACGGACGGTCACCCGATCCACGGCGCTGACGAACCGCCGGTTGGCGGTCACGAGCTGGAACACGTATTCGCCGCTCACCGTCGGCACGAACGAGGGCGTGGGGCTGGCCGGCAGGTCGAGCGCGAGCCAGGGGCCGCCTCCGGGCGTCGAGACCGCGGTCCAGGTGTAGCTCAACACCTGGGGCGGGAAGTTGGGATCGACGCTTCGCCGGCCGTCCAGCCGCACCCGGGCCGCGCGGCCGCCGACCGGCAGCGTCGGATCGGGCACGGTCGCCTCGAGCGTCGGCGGCGCGGTGGTCGCGACCGTGACCTCCACGACCCGATCGAGCCCCGCGTCGGCAGAGGGCACCAGATCGTTCGGATCCACGGCAAAGATCCGCACCGTATCGGTCGAGGTCAATGGCGCGAGGCCGCTCTCGGAGACGGTGAGCCGCACCACGTACTCGCCGGCGTTCTGAAGCGCGTCTCCCTCCTCCACCGTCGCCGGGATGGTCACGACGACCACCGGGGCAGTCGTGCTGTTGAAGAAGGGCTGGGCGAGCGTGGCGTCCTCGGGCCAGCTGACCAGCGCCCACGAGTAGGTCACCGCAGAGCTCTCGGGGTCGCGGGAGGTGCGGCCGTCCAGGCTGACCGTCGTGCCGGTCAGCGAATCGGGCACGCGATGGTGCGGATCGGGCAGAATGACCGCGCGATCGGGGCCGGCGTTGGCGATCGGCCGGGCGTTGACGATCTCGAGCGAGGCGGCGGCAGTGCTGCTCGAGCCCCCGGCCTCCGACACCGTCAACAGGAAGCGGTAGGAGCCCGGATGGAGAGCACCGTAGCGGACGACCGACGCCCCCGAATCCAGGGCCGGCGCCGGAGAGGGCTTCTGGGTCAACTGCCAGCGATAGGCGAGGGCGACCCCGCGAGGAGAGCTGCTCCCGGTGGCATCCAGCGTCACGTACTGGGGGCCGCCGTTGGCGCCGGTCAGCTTCAACCGGGCGACGGGAGGCCCTCCCTGGCTGAACAGGGCCGTGGCCTGGACCTTGCCCGAGGAATCGATGATCCAGACCGAGTAGGTGTTCCCCGGGTTGAGCGGGATGCCGACGAAACGGGCGACGCCGCCCGAGACCTGCACCCGCGCCGACTGATCGATGCCGAGCCCGGGCCGGTCGATGGCCAGGATCACCTGCGAGCCGTCGACGAGCTGCAGCCCCGTGACCTCGACGATCGCCTCGACCACGCTCGACGTGGCCGGCACCGCATCGTTGGACGGGCCGAAGGTCAGCGCCGGCGAGGTTCCGGCCGCAAGGCGCAGCGGCACGACCTGCGCGCCGGAAGACTGCGTGATATTGACCGTGAGCGTGTTGTTCGCGGAGGGCTGCTCGGTCAGAGGCACCTCGAAGGCGCTGGTGGCGGCAAAGGTCATCCGGTAGGAGCCGTTGTTGGCCGGCGCCGCCACGATGCCTCCCGTGAAGACGACGGACTGGCTGCGCCCGCCCTGGGGCGCGAGCTTGACCTGCAGGGGCACGGAGCCCGTGGCGCCGGTGCGGACGAACGAGACGGTCGGGGCCGGCGAGGCCTTCACAGGCGTGCTGAAGCAGACGGTGAGAGGGAACGGCTGAGGCGAGCCCGAAACGATGAGCGAGGCCGGCATGCTCAGGCTGGTCACCCGGGGCGCGTCGGCGC
>CAZSVK010000180.1:0-6101 GCA_964610245.1 uncultured bacterium | reverse complement strand
TACATCGGCGGCGTGGTGCCGGAGATGACTCCGAACGCCACCAGGCGGCCGCGGTCGGTATCGTAGGCCATCGCCGAGAACGCGCGGGCGGGAGGGAGAGTCGTCATCGGCACCGGGGCCCAGTTCTGCCCGTCGTACTCCCAGAACTCGTCGGTCGTGACGTTCGAGGCCACCTCGCCGCCCAGGAGCGCGACGCGGCCGCGCGCGGGGTCGTAGGCCATCGACATGTCCTGGAACGCCCGGGGATGGTTCGCGGTCGTCACCTTCTGCCAGTAGGTGCCGTCGTACTCCCACGTGTCGAACTCGTGGTTGTTGCCTCCGTAGAGCACCGTCTTGCGGCGGGCAAGGTCATAGGCCATCGCGTGGCGCGACCGGGCGGAGGGGTGCACCGAGGGCACCATCTGCGTCCAGTCGAAGCCGTCGAACTCCCGGGTGTCATCGAGCGGCTGGCCGAGCTGGTCGGCTCCGCCGAAGAGCACGACCCGGTCTCTGGCCACATCGTAGGTCATGGCGTGGAACCCGCGCGCCGTCGGAGAGTAGCCGGGCAGCAGGTTCAGCCACCGGGACTGCGCCGGCAGCCACTCCTGGGTATCGCTGTTGGCGATGGCGGGCTGGCTGTCGATGCCGGCTCCGGCAAACAGCACGGTCCGGTTCCGGGCCAGGTCGTAGACCATGCCGGAGCCGATGCGATTACCGATGCCGATGGACTGGGGGATCCAGCTCCAGGTGGAGCCGTTGAAGTCATAGTTCTTCACGGCACCTGGAGGGGGCCTCACCATCTGCGGATCGGAAGTGCCGTTTCCGCCGCCGAACATCACCATCACGGCTCGCGCGCTGTCCCAGACCATCGCGTGGCCTGCGCGCGGGTCTGGCGCGGTGGCCGCCGTGTTCAGCGCTTCCCAGTCGCGCGCGGCCGCCGGCCCGGCACCGCCAGCGCTACAGAGCAGGAGGGTCAACAGCGAGAGGACGATCGACTGAGAGGCTGAGAAGAAATCGAAAACCCGTTTGGGAGCTCCGCTTCCGAACCCTCGCCAGGGGTGAAGTTCACCCCTGGACCCCCCGGTGACTGGTGCGACTCGTGCTTGCGCTTGCATCACAGAGTCCTCGAGAGTGCCGATCAGGCCTCGATTCCTCTTCTCATCGCCGGGTCCAGGGGGGGGCACCCCTCCTGGCAGGGGTGCGGGGACAGCGTCCCCGGAAGGCCGCTCGGATCGATTACTTCTCAGCCTTTGAGGCTTCGAGAAACGGTTCGACTTCGACATGGGTTTCCTCCTGGCAATCGATCGCGGGACTGCCCTGGGGTGCTCGTCGCCTTCCCCCCGATGGCAAGGCCCCGTGACCAGGAGCCTATCAAAGAACGCCCGCCGTGGCGAGATCGAGCGCACGCGAGGGTGCAGCCGGAATCGGCCTGTTCTTCGTATCCGCATGTAGGAAAAGATAACCAAGAATCGTGCCGCTGCCTCTCTACCGCACATTCTTCTACGGCCATCGCGCTCTTTTGTCGATGGGACATCGGGGGGACTCCATCCACTCATGGGTCGAAGGATGTGGTCGCGGTGAAGTGTTCGAGCTGTGGATTCAAGAACACCGAGGAAAACAAGTTCTGCATCATGTGCGGCCATGCGCTCGGCGACGAGGCGGCCAAGGGGCCGGCTCAACCGCCGGTGCCCCCGGGCCTGCTCTCCTCCGCGCTGCGCCCCTCGGCCCGCGGAGATGCTCTCACCGCGAGCCAGGAGGACCTGTTGAAGGACCTCGAGGAGCTGGCGCTCGACACCGGGCCGTCGTCCTCCAAACCGGCACCCGCGCAGACGGAGGACGACATCGATTCCCTGCTCTCGGGTTTCGACGGCTCGCTGAACGAGATCCCGCTGCCCGGAAAGAGCGCGTCGCCGGCCCCCGAGCGGCGCGGAGGCGGCGGGGGCACCGCCGATCTCTCGGGCTTCGACAGCCTGCTGGGAGACGAACTGGCACCTCCGCCGGCCAAGAAGCCCGCGGGCCAGGTGGACGATAGCGAACTCGAGGAGCTATTCGGAGCGATGGAGAAACCAACCCCCAAGCCCTCAGCCAGGCCCGCGCGCGTCGTCGACCAGGAGCCGGATCTGCCGCCCCCCCGCCAGTCGCCCAAGATGGCCCCGTCGATCGTGGACGATTCGGAGCTGGAGAGCCTGCTGGCCGACGTCGGAGGCCCGTCGTCACGACCTAACCCGAAGGCCCCCCCCGCCGGCGACGACCTGGACGAACTGCTGGGCGACCTCGCGCCTCGCGCACCCCGCAGGAGCACCGCGGAGACGCCGGTGGCCGACCTCGACGCGGCGACCCGCTCCCTGGCCGAGATCGGCGGCGACGACGAACTCGACTCCCTGCTGCGCGACATCTCCGGCACCCCGCCGACCCTGTCCGCGGCCCAGGCGGCGGAGATCCCGAGCCAGCCCCTTTCATCCCTCGAATCGCCCCTGGCCGAGATCGGCGGGATCCTCGACGAGGAGCCGGCCCTGCCGCCCCGCAAGAGGTCTCTCGCCGACCGTCCGGCCCCGCCCGCGCCCGAGCCGGATGACGAGGAGCTCTTCCCGCCGGCCAAGCCCGGGAAGGCGCCCGCGAAGGCCAAGGCCGCCCCGGCGCCGGTCGATTCGGACCTGGACGACTTCCTGGCCGACCTGGAGTCGACCCCGCCCTCCCGGTCCGCGGCCAAGCCCGAGCCCGAGGAAGAGGAAGACTTCGAGATGCCCGACCTGACCGCCCCGCCGGCGCCCGCGGAGGTCGACCGGGAAGAGGAGGACCTGATTCCAGCCGAGGCCGCCGCTCCGGTCGCCGACGCCTCCGACGACGAGATCTCCGGCATGGTCGCCCGGATGGGCCGCCGCCCGGCCGAGTCGGCCGGCGCCGAGGAGCAGGCCGAGGAAGAGGAGCCGGCGACGGCGACCGACGCGGTCCGGACCTCGTCCCGCTCGCTGGACGACGAGGAGACGTGCGAGGCGCTGCTCAAGCAACTCTCGGCGACGAAGAACGAAGACCGGCGCTACGAGCTGGTGCAGCGGCTGGGAGCGATGCTCGACCCGCGCACGGTGCCCGACTTCCTGGCGCTGCTTTCCGACGCGAGCGCCGAGATCCGCGAGTGCGCCATCGTGGTCCTTGGTAACCTCGGCGATAGCAGGGCGACCGGCCCGTTGCTCAAGTCGCTGCAGGTCGAGAGCCAGAACATCCGCTATCACTGCGTCGAGAGCCTGGGCAAGATCGGGGACCACTCGGCCGTCGAGCCGTTGATCCGGCTGCTGGACGAACCGGACGAAGACCTGCGGCACTACGCCGTGGTCGCGCTCGGCGACATCGGCCACGAGCGGGCCGTCAAGCCGCTCATCCAGCTCTCGGGCGTGGCCGATCGCGACCTGCGCTACGTCATCGCCTGCGCGCTCGGCAACATCGGCAGCCCCGAGGCGCTGGGCGTTCTGCTCAAGTTCCTGCGCGACCCCGATCGCGACGTGCGCATCAGCGCCATCCAGGCACTGGGCACGCTCGGCGACCCGGCCAGCGCCGGCGCCTTGATCGAACTGCTGGCCGAGCCCGACCGGTCGCTCAAGCTCGAGACGGTGCGCGCCCTGGGCCGCATGCGCAGCCACGAATCGGTGCCGCACCTGCTCTCGCTGCTGTCGACCGACGACGACGAGATCCTGGCGCAGGTGATCGCCTCGCTCGGCTCGATCGGCGACGACACGGTGGTCGGCGAGATCATCGCCGCGCTGCGTCAGAGCACCGACCTGGGCGTGCAGATGGCCACCGTGGAGGCGCTCGGCACGCTCGGCAACCGCGAGGCGGTGCAGCCGCTGGTCGACTCGCTCGCGCTCGAGCGCGAGGAGCTGAAGATCCCGATCGCCCGGAGCCTGGGCAAGCTCTGCTCGCCCGATTCGCTCGCGGCGCTCGAGGGGCTGCTGACCGACGCCGACGGCGAGGTCCGGCGCATCGCCGTGGCCGGCATCGGGGCGATCCAGGACCCCTCCTCGCTGCCGCGGCTGGAGAAGCTGATCCACGACCCCGACGAGACGGTGCGCCGCGAGGCGGCAGCCGCGCTCGGGACGATGGGCAGCGACGAGGGCGTGCCGCTGCTGACTCAGTTGCTGCAGGATTCCGACGAGAACGTCAGCGCCGAGGCGATGAAGAGCCTCGAGACGCTGGGCAACGAGAGCGTCCGCGCGCTGGTCGAGATGCTCGTCGCCGAGAACGAGAAGCAACTCCCGCGGGTGGTCAGGGTGCTCGGCCGCATCGGCGACCTTCGCACCATCAACCCGCTGCTGCGGCTCTACGAGAAGGCCGAGCCCGCCCTGCGCGAGGAGATCGCCGACGCGCTGGTGCAGACCGACTCGCGCCTCTGGGGCGACGAGGACCTGCGCTGGGAGATGAAGGAGAGCTACGCCTGGCTGCGGTTGTCGATCGCCCGCAGTCTGGGCCGCGCCAAGCACCCCAAGACGCTCGGACTGATTCTCAAGCTCGTCGAGGAGACCTACGCCGAGGTGGACGAGGATCGCCTGCGCGCCTCGCCCGACAGCCTGCAGTTGTGCCTGCGCGAGAGCCTGTCGTGCCTGCAGCGCCATGCCGCCGAGGTGATGGGCGAGCTGGATCTGCCGGACACGGTCAAGGAGGCGCTCGAGCACCTGAGCGCGGCGCCGTCGCCCGGCGTTCGCCGCTGGCTGATCCACGGCCTCGGCTTCCTCAAGCGGGAAGCGAGCGCCACGGCGCTCGTCGAGCTGCTCAAGCGCGACGACATGGAGGATGAGGTCGACAACCTCGGCGAGGCGCTCAAGCGGCTCGGCTCCAGGCAGGTCGTCGAGAAACTGCTGGCGGCCGCCGGCTCGGTGACGGGCCAGGCCCGGCGCCGCGTGGTGGTGGCGCTGGGCATCCAGCAGGACGCCCGCGCGGTCTCGCGGCTGGGCGATCTGCTCAAGGACCCTGACGAGTCGGTGCGGCTCGCGGCGGTGACGTCGCTGTCGAAGATCGGCATCCGAGAGGTGTTCGACGTGCTGCAGACGGCGACCAAGGACATCAGCGAGAAGGTGCGCCGGAAGGCGATCGAGGTGCTGGCCCGGATGCCTGACGAGCGCTCGCTCAACGTGCTGGGCTCGGCGCTGCACGATCGGGCCACCGAGGTGCGCGTGGCGGCGGCCCGCAGCCTGGGCAGTCTCGAGACGCTCAAGACGGTGCCGGTGCTCGTGGCCGGGTTGCGCGACACGGCGAGCCAGGTGCGCGAGTCGATCGTCACGACGCTCGGCAAGCTCGGCAGCAAGAAGGCGGTGGAGCCGCTCATCCAGATGCTGAGGGACACCAACCCGCAGGTGCGGCAGGCGGCCGTGCGGTCGCTGGGACGCATAGGCGACGTGAAGGCCGTGGTGCCGCTGCTCGAGGCGATGGAGGATCCGGACCTGTGGGTCAAGACACAGGCCTACCAGACGCTCCGCGATATGAAGGAGGCGGCGGTGCAGAGCCTGGTGGATGCGCTGGGGCACGTCAGCCCGGCGATCCAGGCCAGCTCGATCCGGCTGCTATCGCGAGTGGTGACGCCGGCGGTGGTGCCCGCGTTGCTCGAGGCGATCAAGCAGCGGACGCGGGCGATGCGGGCCAACACGGCGACGGTGCTCGGGAACCTGAAGGAGCGGGCGGCGGTGGTGCCACTGATCGGGCTGCTCGACGACCGGGACTTCGAGGTTCGCGAGAAGGCCGCGATGGCGCTCGGGGTGATCGGCGACATCGCCGCGCTGGTGGCGCTGCGCAACGCCCAGAAGGACCAGAACCGCGACGTGCGCGTCGCGGCGAGCAACGCCATCCAGCAGATCAGGGAAATCAACCAGATGGGCTGACGGTCGAGGCACGATGCAAACAGGGAACAAGGTCGGACTGAGCGGCCGGCAACTGGCGGCCTGCGCGATCGTGCTGCTCGCGGGGCTGTTCCTGAACAGCGGCTGCGACATCACCGCCTTCGGGAACCTGACGACGACGGGGACCAGCTCGGGCGGAGGCTCGAGCACGACGCCCACGGTGCCGCACCTGCAGAACGGGGTGTTCACCGTGTCGGCCTCGTCGCTCGTGCAGGTTCAGCCGGACGTGGCGTTCTTCGA
>CAZSVK010000179.1:0-11352 GCA_964610245.1 uncultured bacterium | reverse complement strand
TTGAGCGCCTTGAACAGGGCATAGTCGTCGAGCCAGGGCGCGCTGTCGTCGCAGAAGACCTCCAGACGGTGGCGCCAGGCAGGCGTGGCGGTCTTCAGGAAGTGCTCCAGGGAACGCTCCAGCAGGCGTCCCTTCCACTCGATGACGGCGCCGTAGTCGACCGCCCCGGCGGGGAAGGCCGGGGCCTTCTCGAGCGCCTCGGCGGGCAGCAGGCCGTCCGCGGCCAGCTTCTCGGGGCTCACCAGCATCGGGTTGCCGGCGCAGGACGAGAGACACTGGTAGGGCGAGTCGCCGAACCCGGTCGGCCCGAGCGGCAGCACCTGCCACAGCGACTGCCTCGCCGCGGCCAGGAAGTCGACGAACGCCACCGCCTCGGGGCCCAGGTCTCCGATGCCGAACTTGCCGGGCAGCGAGGTCGGGTGCAGCAGAACGCCGCTCGAGCGCGCGAACCGGGCCGACTCCGCGGCCGGGGCCGCCGTCGAGACGAGGGCCGCGAACCAGGCGGCCGCCAGCAGCAGACGAGACGGTGCGATCATCGTGACAGACCTCTCAGCGCTCGAGCGCCGACCAGCGGAAGTTGCGGATCCAAGGGATGCCGGGGTCGACCGGGGGGGCGTCCGGCGAGTGGTCGGTGTCGAGGTAGGCGGTCAGCGCGTCGGGGAACGAGCGCTGCAGAACGTTGACATTACCGGGCTCGTTGTCGAAGATGCCGACGACCTCGCCGAAGGCGGCGATCTGGTCGTGCACCTCGCGGCTGCCCTTGTAGGTCGTGTCGTGGAGGCTGGTCCTCGGATTCATCAGGATGGCGCACCGCTCGGGCGGCACGGGGAACCCGTTCATCGCCAGCACCTTCAGGGAGCCGGGCCCCTGCTGCGAGTACTTGCGGCCCGTCAGGTAGACGATCGTGCTGCCGGCGCGATGCAGGGCCTTCACGTACCGGACCGCCCCGGGCAGCGGTCCGTCGGCCTCGAGATACTCGTTGGTGAAGAAACGGTCTTTCCAGAACTGCTTGGCGGCCTTCCGGTCGGCCTCTCGCGTGAGCCCCAGCCCGTCGAAGGTATCTTCCACCAGGTAGGGCTGCTCCATCGGCACCCAGGCCCGGACCGCCTCGGCCAGGCCCGCGAACCGCCGGCGGTAGCGCAGCCCGAACTCGAGCATGATGCTCTTGTGACGCGAGCCGGTCTCGAAGAGCGTGCCGTCCAGGTCGACCACGTTGACCGGGGCCTTGCCGGCGCGGGCCATCCGCAGGCTCACCGAGTAGATCCCGCCCAGGACGGCGTCGCCACGCGGCGTGGGAGGCGCGGTGCCATAGCTGGGCGGCACGGCCCGCACAGTCTCGCAAGCCATCCCGACGACGACCGCTGCCACCAGCAACCAGCGCAGGCATCTCACCACGTGACGCTCCTTCCCTCATGCCCCTGGGGCGACGGCCGGACCCCGGTCTCAAATCTAGCACGCTCGCGCCCTGCGATCGGTGCCTGGAGTCCTGGACAGAGAGCCAGGGATGGTGTAGAAGCGAGGGTCCCCATAGCCCAGGAGGCCACGACCATGACCGGCGCCTACGCCCTTGCCAACCCCATCTCGGCACAACTGAACAAGCCCCGGGAACAGTTCACCCGCGAAGACCTGCTCTCGCTCATCGAGCAGCGGCAGATCCAGCGGATCACGTTCCACTACACCGCCCTCGACGGCAAGCTCAAGCAGCTCAAGCTGCCGGTCGCCGCCCGGCGCCAGGCCGGGCGCTCCCCTGCCGGCGCCGCGCGGGCGGGCGGCTCGTCGCCGTTCAGGGGGCTGGTCTCGGCGGCGTTCTCCGACGTCTACGTGGTGCCGCTCTACCGCTCGGCTTTCTACAGCCCGTTCGACAGCGGCAGCCTCGACTTTCTCTGCCGCTATCTCACTGCCGACGGCTCCCCCGCGCCGTTCGCGCCCGACAGCATCCTGGCGGCCGCGCACAACCTGCTCAAGCGCCGGCACGGGCTGGAACTGCACGCGCTGGGCGAGCTGGAGTTCTTCCTGCTCTCGCGGCCCGACAAGCGCCTCTATCCGATCCCGCGGCAGGCGGGCTATCACGGCTCGGCGCCGTTCGCCAAGTCGGGCGGCCTGCTCGACGAGATGCTCTACCACATCACCCAGATCACCGGGGTGGTCAAGTACGGGCACAGCGAGGTGGGCTGCATCGACAGCGTACGCAGCGACATCGAGGAGCTGAAGGGCGCCCAGGCCGAGCAGATCGAGGTCGAGTTCTTGCCGGCGCCGATCGACGACATGGGCGACTACCTCGCGCTGGCGCGCTGGATCATCCGCAACGTCGCCTTCCGCCACGGCTGCGTCGCCACCTTCACGCCCAAGCTCGAGGAGGGCATCGCCGGCAACGGCCTGCACGTCCACATGGAGCTGCGCGAGGCGGGCCGAAATGTGATGACCGGCGCGGACGGCCAGCTCTCGGAGCGGGCCCGCAAGGTCATCGGAGGCCTCTGCCAGTACGCCGACTCGCTCACCGCCTTCGGGAACACGGTCTCCTCGGCCTACCTGCGGCTGGTGCCGAACCAGGAGGCGCCGACCCGCATCTGCTGGAGCGATCTCAACCGCAGCGCGCTGATCCGGGTGCCGCTGGGCTGGACCCGCACCGTCGATCTCGCCCGCGGCCTCAACCCGCAGCAACAGACACCGCCGGCCGACGTCGACGGGCGCCAGACGGTCGAGCTGCGCAGCCCCGACGGCAGCGCGGCGGCCCACCTGCTCCTGGCTGGCATCGCGATGGCCGCCGACTGGGGGCTGGCGAGCGCCGAGTCGGTCGACATCGCCCGCCGGCTCTACGTCACCGGCAACGTCCTGCGCCAGGACGCGGCCGGGGCCGTTCCCTCGCAGAACCTGCCGAGAAGCTGCGTCGAGTCGGCCCGGGTGCTGCTGCAGCGCCGGGATCTCTACGAGCGCGAGGGCGTCTTCCCGCCCGCGATGATCGACTACGTCAGCCGCCTGCTCGTGGCCGAGAACGACGAGAACATGAACAACTGGCTCGCCGATCTCCCGGCCGACGATCGCCTCCACGAGACGCGCAAGATCATGCACAAGGACCTGCACCGGCATTAGGCGGGAGTCGGGAGTCGGGAGCAGGCGACAGGCGAGGGGTCGAGCGTCCAACTCCCGACTCCCCGCTCCCGACTCCCGACTCCCCGCTCACTCCACCGTGACGAGCGAGTAGCGCGATGAGCCGGCGCCCAGTTCCTCGGCATAGGTCAACTGCGGCAGGTAGTCGATGTCGTACGCATGCTGGCGCAGCCCCGCGCCCAGCCGCTCCTCGATGAGGCGCAGAGTGGCGAACTCGATCGCCACCGCGTCCTGCGATGCGAGGATCCCCAGCGCCGGAAGGAAGACGTCTCCCTTTCGCGAGGGCAGGCAATCGCAGTCCCTGGCCACGTTGAGCACGTAGTTGAAGAACCCCAGCTTGCCACGCTTGTTCTTCACGACGCCGCAGGCTTGCTCGGCCATCCGCTCCTGGAGCAGTTGCGACTCGATGCGCCACTGGAAGCTGACCGCGCCCGGGCGGCAGGCGGCGATGCACTCACCACAGCCGATGCACGTCTCCTCGTCGATGATCGCTTTGCCGTCGATCAGCGCGATGGCGTCCTCGGGGCACCACTTGAGGCAGTTGCCGTCTCCCCGGCAGTCGTCCGCCCGCACTCGCGGCTTGACGACCGAGTGCTGGTAGAGCTTGCCCTTGCGGCTCGAGAGGCCCATGCCGAGGTTCTTGATGGTTCCGCCGTAGCCGCAGGCCAGATGGCCCGTGGGATGGCTGACCACGATCAGCGCATTGGCCTCCGCCACGCCGGGAGCGATGCCCACGCGGGCCGAGTGTCGCCCGCCGACCTCGACCGAGACCTCGTCGCGGCCGGCGACCCCGTCGGCGATGACCACCGGCGCGCCGGTCTGCTCGACCGAGAAGCCGTGTTCCTGGGCGAGCAGGATGTGATCGACCGCGTTGGCCCGGCGGCCCACGTACAGGGTGTTGGTGTCGGTCCAGAAGGGCTTACCGCCGAGGCCACGGATCTTCTCGACGAGGGGCACCTGCAGCTGAGGTCCGACGAAGTTGCGATTGCCCTGTTCGCCGAAGTGGGTCTTGATGGCCACCAGATCGCCGTCGGCGATGAGCGCTCCGAACCCGGCCGCGTCCCAGAGCGCGGCGACCTTGCGTCGGATGCTGTCCAGGGGTTCCCCCTCGGCGACCGGGCTGAAGAACACGGGAATCATCGGAGTCTCCTGCGGCTGGTGCGGGCCATCGGCCCGGCCCGTCGGGGCGCTTGCTGCGAGCGCGCCCCGGGGCGAACGGTTGGTGGGGTGGTTTCTGGGCCGGGCGCATCATAGCATCGCTGAGGCTCACTCTCCGCGCCGCCAGTTCCACAGCAGCCAGCCGGCGTTCAACACGTAGGCGAGCGGGATCATCCAGCCAACCAGGCGAACGAACGACCGGGAGACGGGATCCACCTCCAGGGACGACACGGCGCCAAACATCGACGTGAAGAGGGTGGTCGACATGATGCCGCTGAAGAGGCCGAGCCCTCCTCCATGGTGGCATTGGCCGGCCTCGATGAACGTCCCGGCGACGAATCCGAGCGCCACCAGTCCAAGGAGCACGAGGCCGACCGCCGGCGCGCCGCGCATCAGCGGCTTCAGGCCGGGAACGGCCAGCGACAGGAGATGGCGCATCACGACCCGCGAGAACCGCTCGGGCACCGGCGAGAGGAACTCGGCGTCGTCCCAGTCCGCACTGGTGCGACAGGACTCGCAGAGCCGGGAGGGCGACCGTGCCGCCTCGAAGGCCGCGCCGCACTTGCAGCGGCGCACGGGGGCCCCGAAGACGAGGCCCAGAATCGACAGAACCGAGAGCGTGCCGGCAAACGCAGTCAAGGTCGCGATCGGCTCGACCGGCAAGCGCCGGCGAGTGAACTCTCGGACCGCCTCGAGCGGGTGACCGCTGCTGAGCATCTTCCACACCTGCGAGCGCAGCGCCAGTTCACCTACGCGCTCGGGACCGGGAGGGACCGCCAGGTGGCCCGGGCCCGCCGCCTCGGCGAGCGGACGTACCGCGTCATCGCCGGCGAGGTTCGAGGGCATCGCGCCCGTCAGGTTGAAGGCGCCCCAGACACAACCCAGGTCCAAGGCCCGAGACCACGCGCGCCGGGCCTCGACAGTCTTCCCTTGCCGCGCCAGAGCGGTCCCGAGATTCAACCAGGCCTCGGAGTCGCCTGCCAGCGCGGCTCCATGCTGTACGAGCCCCGCGAACTCCCCGGCCGCGCGAGCCGCGTCGCCGCCGGCCAACCGCGAATAGGCAAGGAGGTAGCCGGCGGTCGGCCACTCCGCCGATTTCGGGTCCAGGCGCTCCAGGTACTCGACCGTCTCGTGGTCGGCCCAGTCGTTCGCGAGCAGCGCCGTGGGCAGCGAAGCGAGCCGTCCGACCGAGGCCACCGCATTCGCCGCGACCAGGAACCCGGCGCAGCAGAGGAACACCGCCGCCAGCAGCGTGGCCAGCTCGGGCCGGGATGCGAAGCGGAAGGAAGGCCACGCCAGGGTCCTGACCCACCGGCGGCAGCGTCCGCCCGCCCCCCCGTGGCGAGCCACGTAGAGCACGCGACAGGAGCGGTACTTGACCGTCAGGGCGCCCCAGCAGAGCAGGCTCAACAGCAGGCCGACACAGCCGGCGTCGAGACCCAGATCGGCCGAGTAGACGAGCCGGCGGCTCATTGGCTGGACCGGGCTGTCGTAGAGACGCTCGGCCCGTTCCCGGGCGGCGGCGGCGCCCGTCCGGTCACCGCGCGCCTCCAGGTACGCGGCCGCGCGCAGGTCCAGGCGGTCGAGTGCCTCGGTGTTGCGTCCGAGGACGATCATCCAGCGGTAGAGTTCCTCGACCCGCTTCTCGTCGCCGGCCTTGGCCAGCGTCTGGGCCGCCTTGCCCAGCCAGAGCATAGGGCTGCTGATGAGCGGGAACCCGGCGTCGAGACGGATGCCCCGCCGCGCGAACTCCAGGCGCGAGCGCTCGTACCAGCGGTCGGCCAGGCTCGGCAGCCGGGCGAGGTCGAAGTGGCAGCCGCACCAGAGCAGGTTCCAGGCCAGTCTGGGCGAGGACTCCGTGGCCCGATCGACGATCGCCCGCGCCTCGCCGGGACGATCGTGGGCGAGCATCGCCAGGCAGTACTCGCGAAGCATCCCGCCCTTCTCGCCGGCGGCCACCAGCTTGGCCGCCTGTTCCGCGCGACGGGCCGCCGGGAAGGCAGCGGCCGGTGCTGCCGTGTCATTTCCCATCGCGAACCAGCGTTCGAACTGCGGGCGGTCGACGTTCAAGGCCGCGGCCAGGACCTCGGCCTGGGCCTGGCGAGCATCTCGCATCTCGGAGAACCAGCGCTTGATGTAATCCTCGGAGCGTGCCGGTGGAGCGCAGACGAGCGCGAGAACGACCAGGAGGAGCAGGACCAGGGGCCGGCGGGCGGTCGGGGGGATCGGCGTGCGTGTCATCGGTGAGTTCCTTTCGGGGGGCCGGCGCGACTCGGCGCGCAAGCCACTCAGAGCATCTGTTGGACCGATTCGGGGGACCTGGACGAGGGAGCGAGAGCCTCCAGCTTCGGGGAGACCTCGGCCACCGCCAGCAGCAGCGCCAGGGCGAGGGCCGCGACGGGCGCGAACTCGAGGCTGGGCCAGCTCCACCAGGGAACAGAAGGCTCCGGGGGCCTGGGGAGGACGTCGAGCAGTCTTCGCCAGACAGCAGGGCCGGACTCCGCTTCGGGCTGCCTCAGCTCCCGGTCGAGGTGGAGGACGAACCGGTGGAAGGCCACACACTGCTCGCAGGAGGCGAGGTGCCGTTCGACGACTCCGGCCGCGCGTGCCTCGCCGTCGATCAGGGCGCTGACTTCCTCACACTCGGGGCAGTCGAGGGTTTCGTCGAGGTTCACCATCCGAGCAACTCCTTGAGCTTGCGCCGGGCACGGTAGAGCCGGCCGCGGATCTCGTCTCGATTGGCCTTGAACGCCCGGCCCAGCTCTTCGTAAGTGGAGCCTTCTTGCGAGGCCATCACGACCAGGGCCCTTTCGGTGGGCGCCAATCTGGCCAGGCCGATGGAGAGGTCCGCAGCCCTCTCCCGCTCGCCCGGCCGCTCGTCGGCCGCCCTCAGTTCGCCTTCGACCTCGTCCAGAGGTACCGTGCGGCCCCGCTGCCCGAGCCGGTTCAGACAGCGGTTGACCACGATGCGGCGTAGCCAGGTCGACAGGGAAGAGTCTCCCCGGAACCTGGCCAGGTTCCGGAACACTCTTTCGAAGACCTCCTGGGCCACGTCATCCGCCTCGTGTTCGTCGTGCAACATCCGTCGTGCCACGCCCCGGACCATACCCGCGTACCGGTCGAAGAGCGTCCGGCAGGCCTCGGGGCTGCCTTCGACGCACTGCCGGATCAGGTTGTTCTCTTCCAGGGCGCTTCACCTGCTGTCGCTCTCTACAGACAACCCGCGGAGGCAGGTGTCACAAGAGAATTTTCACGACAGTCCGCCGGCACGGCGTGCGGGCGGCCGAGGAGCATGGCGATGTTCGTGCATGTCTACACGTGCCGAGGCTGGCCGCGTCCGCGTTTCTCGTGCCGCTGACCGGTCAGTTGACAGTCACCCTATACCCGGTGCAAGCTTGAGGTGGAGGAATCGAGAATGGTGAGTGGACCCACGCTCAGTCTGAGAGGACGAAGCTTTCAGCTCTGGACGGTCTCCAGGTGCGGCGGCATCCGCAGCCGGCGCGGGACGGGCGTCCTCGAGTACACGTTGCTCGTCGTGTTCTTCACCGGTCTCGTGATGGCGACGCTCGGGTTCTTCGGGCGCAGCACCGCCAGCACTCTCGACAGCGTCGCCAGCAGCATCTCCTCGGCTGATAGCCAGGCGCAGTCGGGCGGCGACGATTCCGGCGAGATTGCCGAGGGCGAGGGCCATGGCGGTGGCGTCGGGGCCAGCGGCGACGGCCACGGGGGGGGCAACGACGGCGATAACGGCAACAACGGCGATAACGGCAACAACGGCGTCGGCAACGGCGAGGACGGCGCTCCTCCCGGCAGCCCGCAAGAGAACGACGGCGAGGGCACCGGCCCGGGTAATCCAGGCGCGCGGGGCCGCTCCAACGGCCGCGGCAACTGACTGCGGCGAAATTCCCCTGTCGGGATTTCCGACCTGGTTCGCCGGTCTGCCCATCGGGTCACGCGCCGCGCGTCTCGAGCGTGAGACGACAGTTGTGGGAGCGGCCGGGCCGGTCGGGTATGGTGTTCACGCAAGGCGGGTCACACGACCCGCTTCACCCAACGCGGATCCGCTTGTCCACCATGCCCACGCCGCATATCTGCCAGATCGCCAGCGAGCTTTCACTGGCCCCGCGCCAGGTCGAGGCAGCCGCAGCCCTCCTCGGCGAGGGCGCCACCGTCCCCTTCATCGCGCGCTACCGGAAAGAGCGCACCGGCTCGCTCGATGAAGTGGCCATCGCCAGCATCCGGGATCGGCTCGCGGCCCTCGCCGAGCTGGACCGCCGCCGTCAGGCAATCGTCCTGTCGCTGGAGGAGCGGGAATTGCTCACGCCCGGACTCCGGGCTTCGATCGAAGCCGCCCGCGACCTCAACGCTCTGGAAGATCTCTACCTGCCGTTCAGGCCCAAGCGCCGCACCCGGGCCGCGATGGCCCGCGAGCGCGGTCTCGAGCCGCTGGCCGAGAAGCTCCTGGGCCGGCCGGCGCCGGATCCACTCCGTGAGGCCGCCGCTTTCGTCGACTCGGAGAAGGGCGTGCCCGACATCGAATCGGCCCTGGCCGGAGCGCGCGACATCGTCGCGGAGCGCGTCAGCGAGGATGCTCGCGCCAGGACCAGGTTGCGCGACCTCTTTGCCCGCAAGGCCACCCTCAGGTCGACCCGGGCCCGCGGTAAGGATGACGAGCAGGCCGCCAAGTATCGCGACTACTTCGCCTGGAGCGAGCTGGCCTCCGCGGCCCCCTCCCACCGCATCCTGGCGATGTTCCGGGGGGAGAACGAGGGTTTCCTCTCCCTGGAGGCCCGGCCCGAGCAGCCGGAGGCGCTGGCTGAACTGCACAGGCTGTTCGTTCCGGCTTCGGGGGCGTCGCGCGATCAACTCGTGCTGGCGGTGGACGACTCCTACGCCAGGCTTCTCGCGCCGTCGCTCGAGACGGAGCTGCGCGCGGCCCTCAAGAAGCGGGCCGACTCCGAGGCCATCCGGGTCTTCGCCGCCAACCTGCGCGAGCTGCTGCTGGCGCCGCCCCTGGGCGAACGCCCCGTGCTGGCTGTCGATCCTGGCTTCCGCACCGGCTGCAAGCTGGCGGTCCTCGACCGGCAGGGCGCCCTGCTCGCCCACACGACGATCTACCCCCATCCTCCCCAGTGCCAGACAGGCCCGGCGGGCGCGACCGTCCTCGACCTGGTGCGCCGCCACGGCATCGAGGCGATCGCCATCGGCAACGGCACCGCCGGCCGCGAATCGGAGACCTTCATCCGGGCGCTCGCGTTGCCCGCCACGGTGACCGTGGTGATGGTCAACGAGTCGGGCGCCTCGATCTATTCCGCCTCCGAGGTGGCCCGCGAGGAGTTCCCCGAGCTCGATCTCACGGTGCGCGGCGCCGTCTCGATCGGCCGCAGGCTGATGGACCCGCTGGCCGAACTGGTGAAGCTCGACCCGGGCGCCATCGGCGTGGGCCAGTACCAGCATGACGTGAACCAGCCCGACCTGGCCCACTCGCTCGACGACGTCGTGGCCAGCTGCGTCAACAGCGTGGGAGTCGAGGTGAACACGGCCAGCTCTCGGCTCCTGGCGTACGTCTCGGGCCTGGGCAAGCAGCTCGCCGCGAACATCGTCGCCCGACGCAGCCACGAGGGTCCCTTCCGCAGCCGCAAGGAGCTGCTGAAGGTTGCCCGCCTGGGGCCACGGGCCTTCGAGCAGTGTGCCGGGTTCCTGCGCATCCGGGGCGCGGCCAATCCGCTCGACGCCAGCGCGGTCCACCCCGAGAGCTACGCCATCGTCGAGAAGATGGCCTCGGACCTGCACGCGACCGTCGGCCAGCTCATGGCCGACGAAGGCTTGCGCGCCCGGATCGATCGCCAGCGTTACGTGAGCGGCGACGTGGGGCTCCCGACGCTCGAAGACATCTGCGCCGAGCTGGCCCGGCCCGGGCGCGACCCGCGCGAGCGCTTCGAACCGTTCCGCTTCGCAGACGGGGTCAACGCCATCGAAGATCTGCAGCCCGGGATGCGCCTGCCGGGCATCGTCACCAACGTCACCGCCTTCGGCGCCTTCGTCGACGTCGGCGTTCACCAGGACGGCCTCGTCCACATCAGCCAGCTGGCCAACCGATTCGTGAAGGATCCGGCCGAGGTGGTGCGGGTGCAGCAGCGTGTAAACGTCACCGTTCTCGAGGTCGACCTGAAGCGCAAGCGTATCGCGCTCTCGATGAAGCGCTAGCGGTTCAGGCCTCGCGCCGGAGGGCACCCGTGACCCCTCGTCCCTACGTCAGCATCGTCTCCGGCCTGCCGCGGTCCGGCACGTCGATGATGATGCGCATGCTCGCCGTGGGCGGTCTCGAGCCGCTGACCGACGGCGTGCGCTCGGCCGACCCGGACAATCCGCTAGGCTACTACGAGTTCGAACTGGTCAAGAACACCAGGGAGGACTCCTCGTGGGTCGCCCTGGCCATCGGAAAGGCGGTCAAGGCGATCCACCTGTTCCTGGAGGATTTGCCGCTCGACCGGCGCTACCGGGTGGTGCTGATGCGGCGCAACCTCGACGAGGTGCTCCGTTCGCAGCAACTGATGCTGCAACGCCTGGGCAAGCCCTCCGCCGGTCTGCCCCCCGAGCGGATGGCGGCGATCTTCACGGCGCAGCTCGAACGGGCCCGGCAGCACCTGCTGCGGCACTCCGATTCGTTCCGGCTGCTCGAGGTCGACTACAACCTGATGCTCCGCGACCCGGGCCCCGCGGTCGAGGCGGTCAGCCGCTTCCTGGACGGCCTGGACGAACAGAAGATGCTGGCCGTGGTCGACCCCCGCCTCTACCGCCAGCGCTCGACGGGCTGAGCCCCAGCCTCGAGCCCCCAGCCTACTCTTCGGGCGCCTCTGCCGGAGAGTCGTCCTCCGGCGCATCGTCCTCGGGCAGTTCGCGAACAGTTGCGCGGGCCGCGGTTTGCTCGCGCTGCGCCACCGGCGGCAGCTCGCGGACTGTCGCGCCGGCCGCAGTCTCCTCGCGCCGCGCTACCGGAGGCAGGTCGAGCGTCGCGGTCCCGGTCTCGGGCGGCCTCCACGCCTCGGCGGGCAGCTCGAACTCGGGAACGGGACGCTCGCTCGA
>CAZSVK010000178.1:0-11399 GCA_964610245.1 uncultured bacterium | reverse complement strand
GCCCTGCCCGAGCTGCCGTACGATGATCCGGCTGGCCCCCGAAGCGGCCCCGCCTCGCCTGACGTGGAGGCTGCCGTCGGGCGCCGAGCACAGCCTGGATCTGCGCGGTCCGACGACCATCGGCGCCGCGGACTCCAACACCATCACGCTGGGCGATCCGGCCGTGGCCGGCTTTCACGCCGTCGTCCGGCCGGCCGAGGGCGGCTGGCTTCTCGAGGATCTGGGCACCGGCGCCTCGACGCTCGTCAACTCCCTCGTCGTGCGGACCAAGCGGCTCGTCGACCACGACTGGCTCCAGTTCGGCCGCACTCAGCTCCACTTCCTCGACACGCTCCGGTTGCCCGTCAGCCTGTCCGAGCTGTTCGGCTCGGAAGATCGCCTCGCCGAGAAGGACTGCCGCGCGCTCTCAACTGAATCCTCGGTCCCTGACAGCCTTCGGGGCATCTACCAGGCGGCCGCGAACCTGGCGTCGGTGACGAGCGAGCCGCGCCTGCTGGAGGAACTCTGCCGCACGGCGGGCACTCTCTTCGCGGCTGACCGGGCCGCGGTCTTCTGTCTCTACGGGCCGATCTCCGACAGGCCTCCGCTGCCGCTACGACTCGATGCGTCATGGCTGAAGCAGGGGGTCTCGGGCGAGGCCTCGGGCGAGTTCCGCGTCAGCTCGACGCTCCTCCGACGCGTCCTGGCAACCGACGGACCGTTCCTGGTGAAGAACCTGCCGGACGAGCCTCTGGGCGGCAGCGCGGGCAGCGTGCTCGAGAGCCACACCAGGTCGGTGCTCGCCGCCGTGCTGCTGTGCCGCGGCACCATCCTCGGCGTGCTCTACGCCGATCGGACGCGGAACGAGACGCCGTTCTCGACCGAGGAACAGGCCCTCTTCGGTGCCCTCGCGGTGGTCGCCGCAACCACACAGACCAGCAACCGGCAGACCCAGCGGCAGGAGCAGGAGCTGCTGACCCGGGCCCAGCTCGCCCGCTACCTGCCGGGCCCGCTGGTCGACGAGGTGGCCTCGCGGAAGCTCGCCTGGGAGCCCGGCGGCCAGATCCGCCCCGTCACGGCGATCCTCGTCTCGCTGAGGCCCGCGGCGGGATTCTCCCAGCTCGCGCCGCAGGAGACGGTCACCGCTCTCAACGATTGCCTCTGGCTCATCGTCCAGGAGATCTTCAAGGGCGGCGGAACGCTCGACAGGTTCCTGGTGATGGCCCTGACCGCCGTCTGGGGCAACCCGGAGAAGCGGCCGACCGACGCGGTTACCGCCGTGCAGTCGGCGCTCGCGATCCGTCGGGCGGTCGATTCCTTCAACCGCACCCGTCGCGCCACCGGCCTGCCCGAGATCTCGATCGCCGTCGCCGTCTCCACGGGTGCCGCCATCGCCTGCGGTCTGGGCATTCCCAGCCGGATGGACTACACGGTCCTCGGCCAGCCGGTCAACTGGGTCGCTAACGCCGAAGCTTACCTCGAGAACGGCCAGGTGCTGATGGACGAGCAGACCTTCTCACGGATCCAGGGCAAGGTGCCCGTTCGTCCCGCCAGCGTTACCTTTGGCCCCGACGCCCGCACCCGGGAGCGCACCTACGAGGCCGTGCCCGAGGAGCCCCCGAAGCGGGGCCGCGTGCAGCCCCCCAGACGGGTCGCCTGCCACGGCGGCGACGGCCCGCGGCCGGTGCCGGCCCTCATCATCGAGGCCGGCGACGGCGAGGTCTCGCTCACGGTCAAGCCCGGCGAGCTGCCGTCCGGGACGGTGGGGGTCGCTCTCGGTCCGGGCCAGGCGCCGCTCCCCGGCCGGGTCACCGCTCGCCAGACCCAGCGGGACGTGGCCAACCGGGACGTCGAGCTGATAACGGTGGCGTTTTCACCGGAGGACTGGACGCCGCTCGCGGAGTGGCTGCGCGGAACCTGATCAGCGGGGCGGCCTGGTGTCGGAGGCGAGCTTCCTCGAGCTGCGGACTGACCGCGCCGATTCACGGCCTGTCCTGACTGCGACGAGAAGCACAGACCCTACTCGCGCCCGGGCTCGATCCGGCCACCGAGAGGGCCGATGGGAAGCGAGGGCGAGAGACCCTCTCTCAAGGTCTCGAAGTGCCTGTCGCGCGAGCGCTCTCAGCCTGCCGAAGGAACTGCCGGAGTTCCCGATCGAGCTGCTTGTCTCGATGGAAGCCGCGCTCGGTGACGAGGGCAACCGCTTCGAAGGCCAGTCCTAGATCTTCCGCAGTGGCCCTGGCCAGCAACGCCATCAGGTCCTGCCGGTCCTGGGGCCGACGGTTCTCTTCGTGAGAGAGCACCTTGAGCGCTATCAGATGCCCGCGGCGGGCAACGGGAGCCGAGATCCCCGGAACAAGCTCCAAGTTCTCGGCGGCCTGCACGATCTCGGGTTCGATTCCCGAAGATGCGAACAGGAGGCCGACGGGGAGTTCGCTGCCTGAGCCGAGCTGGAGCCGGAACCGGGCGGCCGCCAGTCTGCCCGTTGCCAACTGCTCGAGAACCTCGGTCAAGGCATAGCCCCTCCCGCGCAGTCGGCGAACCAGATCCTCGGCCTCGGCATCGGAAGACACAACGACGGCGAAATCGAGGTCGCGCGTCGTTCGAGGAACTGCCCGGACGCTCACTGCCAGCCCGCCAACGAGCGCGCAGCGTTTGCCCTCCAATCGGAGGTCAGTCAGCACCCGGACCGTTGCGTGTTCAATCCCCGTCACTGAGGAGCCTCGCGAGGCGCTTCGGTGAACGTTCCAGATATCCGGGGGTCTCCTCTCCCCGGTCGCACTCGTCGAGCCAGGTGCTCCGGGCGCACGCCAACTCGACGTCGGAACCCTCGGGGAGTTCGCGCCTCAGGTTCTGTTCCATCAGGGCGTGGGCAAGCCCCACAAGCTCCAGAGCCTAGCGGAGTCTGCCGTCGCCGGTTGCCGGGATGGGCTTGCGCCGGGTCTTCCGGCGGTCGCTGCGTTCTTGCTCGCGCTGGACCAGAAGGCGAAGGGCCTCCCGAACGACTTCGCTGGAGTTGCCGTACAAGCCACGCCGGACCTGTTCGCGAACGAATTGTTCCAGACCGGGTGTGAGGTTCACATGCATGCTCACACCTCCAGCATACCGCCGTGTCCAAACCTTGACAATCCCTGGACGATACCACGCCCTCGCACCTCTTCCGCCCCGAGACATGTGCGATCGGGAAGACCTGCCGGTTCGGCCGAAGAACGTGCCCGGCGGGACACCTCGAGCGCCACGACAGCGCCGATGCGATCATGGGCCACGTCTGCGGCCACCCTTTGGAGGCCCCTATGTCCTACCGAGCTCGTGCCGCTGGTTCCCGGATCCGCTTCAAGACGTAGAACCCGGTGAGCTTCGGGAAGTGGAAGTCAAACCGCCATTTCTGGACCATTCATGGCATCATCACTTCCAGGTTCACGAGGTTGTTCCGCGATCCGGGAGGCAGCTTCTTCCTGTTCGGGCCACGAGGCACGGGAAAATCGACCTGGCTCCGGAAGACCTACCCGAAGGCGCTGACCATCGACCTGCTCGAACACGACGTGTTTCGTGCCCATGCAGCTCGCCCGGAGAAGCTGCGGGAGGTCGTGCGCGCCGCGCCCGGTGGGCTCCCGATTGTGCTCGACGAGATCCAGAAGGTCCCGGAACTCCTCGGCGTCGTTCACGCGCTGATCGAGGAGGATCGAGCCCGCCGCTTCATCGTGACGGAATCCTCTGCATGCCATGTTCGGTGTTTCTGGAAGGGCTGGTCCCTGGCCGGCCCCTGGGCTGACCGACCGAGGTCCCGGTTTCGCCCGCCTGTCGAGCGCTCTCACGCAGCCCTCGCGAACCCCGTGGCAGCCTTCCAGTACTGCCCCTGATCAGCGGCGCCCCGCGGGATGACGCTGGATGCGATCGACGATCACGACGAACGCCGCCAGGGCCAGCCACGCGACTCCCGCCATGGTCGAGGTCAGGCCCAGGTTCCACTTCTCGACCAGTTGAGGCAAGAGCTGGAGCCCCAGCACGAAGACGAAGAGCTTGACGACCGTCGCGACGGTTATCTTCTCGAGCCCCTGGACCAACGAGAGCACCAGCGACGCCACACGATCCGAGACGGCTTCCGAGGCCCTGCTCACGGCGGTGTCGGCGGCCGGCGGTGGGACGGCCGCGACCTGCGTCGAGGAACTCTTCCGGCGCTGCGGCGGGGCTGCCCGCGGGGCCTTCGAACAGCTCTCCCGGTGCGCGAGCGCCTCGGCCTCGGAGGCGGTGCCGGCCCCGCAGTGGGGGCAGCTCACCGGTGCCAGCGCCAGGCGCAGCCTCATCGTTCGCCCGGGAACGAGCTGAACCTCCTCGAGATGGTCGTGAAAGCCGGGGGCCCGGGCCGCGACGGAGTGGGGCCCCTCCGGCAGCTCCGGAAGTGAGACCGGTGCCACCCCCTGTGCCTGGCCGTCGACCTCGACCTCGGCGCCGGGAGGCTGCGTCTCGACGGCGAACCCCATCCGGTCCAGGTCCACGGCGATCTCGGCGAGCCGTCTCGCGGCCTCGGCGGCCGAACCCAGGCGAGCGCGAGGCTCGGGCGCGAGCATCTCCGCGACGAGCGTCTCGAGCCGGCGTCCGCTGCCGGGCCGGGCCTCCGAGAGCGGCTCCTGGCCACGAGGCAGCCGGCCGGTCAGCATCTCGAAGAGCATCCGGCCGAGGGCGTAGAGGTCGGCCGAGGGCTGGGTGCGCTGGGCGTCGCGGAGCTGCTCCGGCGCGGCATAGGCCGCGGTGACGCGGCTGACGAGCGGACCCTGGCCGGTGGAGTAGGCCTCGGCCATCCCCGACAGACCGAAGTCGGCGATCTTGGCGTCGCCGCTTCCGTCCAGGAGGATGTTCTCCGGCTTGAGGTCGCCGTGGATGACGCCCTCGGCGTGGACGTAGGCGAGCGCCTCGGCCAGTTGCCGGGCGACCCGGACCGCCGCCTTCGAGCCGAGCGGTTGCCCACGCAGCTTCTCCCGGAGCGAGGAGCCGGTCACCAGTTCGAGGGCGAGCCACGGCCGGCCGTCGTGGATGCCCGCCGTGACGAGGCGGACCACGCCCGGGTGCACCAGCCGCTCCAGGATGCGGAGTTCGTCGCGGAACCGCGCCACGAAGGCGGGCTGACCCGCGCGGGCATCGGAGATGCACTTGAGCGCGGCCTCCTGGCCGGTGGCTCGGTGGCGGCCGTGGAACACCTCGCCCATCGAGCCGGTGCCCAGCTTGCGCAGGCTCTCCCACTCGTCGGGGAACCACTGCACCGGCGACACCCACCAGCCGCAAGCCGCGCAGCCGTAGCCGGGCTTCCCGGTCGACTGCGAGGGGTCGACCGGCGAGGCGCACTGGGGGCAGGGGAAGGTGGACATTGCGGACTGGCGCGGTTCGAGCGGGTGGAGGGATGCCGATTATAGCGTGAGGGCGCGTGCTACGATGGCTTGCAAGAGCGGTTCCTCGGGCCACGGTGCGGGCGCGACCCGCTCCGCGAAGCCGATGCCTGCGTCTCCCTGCCCAAACTGCGGCGTGAACACGACCCTGCTCCGGCGGCAGGACGGCTACCAGTGCCCCGAGTGCGGCTGGACGATGACTCCCGCGGCGGGCGGCGCCCCGGCGCCGGTCGGGGGCGTCGTCGCGCGCGCGCCCGTTCCCGTGGACGGGCTGCCCGCGGAGTGGGACGTGGAGGGCGTGCTGGGCGAAGGCGGGATGGGCACGGTCTGGCGCGCGCGAAACCGGCTGACCGACGAGCCGGTCGCCATCAAGTGCATGAGCGAGTCGGTGGCCGCCAACCCCGAGGGGCTGCACCGGTTCCTGCGCGAGGTGAAGGTGCTGCGGCGGCTGGCCCACCCGGGAATCGTGCGGATGGTGCACGCCGGGCTCACGACGGCCGGAGTGCCCTACCTGGTACTGGAGCTGGTGGATGGGGTGACTCTCAGGGCCGTGCTGCGGAGGGGCGGGGCGCCCGGGGCCGGTGACGCGGCTCAGGCGTGCTTGCCGCCGAAAGAGGCGATCGCCCACGCGCTCGGGATCGCCGAAGCGCTCGAGTACACCCATGCGGCGGGCGTGGTGCACCGGGATCTCAAGCCGGAGAACGTGCTGCTCGACGGGAGCGGCGCGCTCAAGGTTGCCGACTTCGGGCTGGCGGGGCTCAACGCCGAGTGGAGCGATGGCCAGCGCGTGATGAAGACGGTGGCGGGGACCTCGATGGGCACGCCTGGATACATGGCCCCAGAGCAGCTGAGTACCGCCGCCCAGGCGGGACCTGAGGCCGATGTCTATGCGCTGGGGGCGATGCTGTTCGAGATGCTCTGCGGGCGGTTGCCGCACGGGCTGGAGGGGCCGGCCAAGGTGGTGCGGGAGATCCCGCCGGCGCTGGACGCGCTCGTCATCCGGATGCTGGCCCGGGAGCCGGCGGAACGGCCCAGGGCCTACGAGGTCTGTCTCGTGCTGCAGGCGCTCCGAGGGCCGGTGCCGGCGTTCCCCGCCGAGAAAGGGCCGGGCGGGGCCGAGTGGACCAATCCCAGGGACGGCTCGAGGATGATCCGGATCCCGGCGGCCAGGTTCCGGATGGGCTCAGAGGACGGCGGGGAGGACGAAAGGCCCGTTCACGAGGTCAGTCTCGCGACCTACTCGATCGGCAAGCACGAGGTGACGTGGGGACAGTATCTGCGGTTCTGCCGGGAGACCGGGCGCGCCGAACCGCCCGACCCGGGTATCGCGCACGAGGCCTCGCATCCGGTCGTGAACGTGTCGTGGGACGACGCGGTGGCGTACTGCGCCTGGGCCGGGTTGCGGTTGCCCACCGAGGCGGAGTGGGAGTACGCGGCCCGGGGCTCCGATGGCCGGACCTATCCCTGGGGGAACCAGGTGCCGGACGACTCGCTCGCGAACTACGACAGCCAGCACGGGGGCACCTGGCCGGTCGGCGGACATCCGGCCGGCGCGTCGCCCGCGGGCTGCCTGGACATGGCCGGGAACGTCTGGGAGTGGACGGCGGACTGGTACGGCCCCTACGAGTCGGCCCCGGCCGTCGAGCCTCGGGGACCGGAGACGGGCGGCCGGCGCGTGCTTCGCGGAGGGGGCTGGTGCTACGACGGCTCGCACCTGCGGGCCTGCGACCGCGAGGCGCTGGACCCGTCGTGCCGGGTCTTCGAGTACGGTTTCCGCGTCGCCGCCGGCGTCGAGCCGCCCTGGGAGTAGGCCCGAGCCTCAAGCCTCAAGTCTCAAGTCTCAGGCCCCGAGCCCCCGGTGTATCCTGAGGGCATGCTGCTCGTCTGCACCAGCTGCCGCAGGCAGTGGAATGTCGGGGCCCTGAAGGAAGGCGTCAAGATCCAGTGTCCCTCGGACGGGGCGGCGCTGGTGCCGGTGGCGGCCCAGGGTGTGGCCTATCTGCTCGTGCACGGGGGCCCGGCCGACGGGCAGCGGTTCGAGCTGAAGGGGCCGTCGACCGTCGGCTCGGCCGACTCGGCCGCGATCCGGCTCGCAGACCCGAGCGTGGCCGGATTTCACGCCAGGTTGGTGCCCGACGGCACGGGCTGGGCCCTGGAGGCGTTGCCTTCCGGCGCGCCGCTGAAGGTCAACTCGCTGGCCACGCGGCGGCGGGCGCTGGTGGACGGCGACTGGCTCGAAATCGGCGCGGTGAGTCTCACCTTCGTCGCCGGTTCGAGGCAGCCGGTCAGTCTGTCGGTGCTGGAGCCCGGCCCCGGCGACAGCCACTTCAGAGTAACGTCGGCATTGACCCGCGCGGACGCCGCCGTGCAGCGCTTGCTGGACCGGATCTCCCGGGTGCAGGCGGAGGCCGCGGCCTTCGAGAAGCTGAAGGGCGAGCAGTCGCTCTCGGAGCGGCTGGTGCTGGCGGTGCGCGAGCTGTTCGAACCGACGCGGGCGGCGGTGCTGCTGCTGGAGGGGGAGGGGGCCGGCACGGGCGCGCTCGCGATGCGGCTGGGCGCGGTCTGGAGCCGGGAGCCCGCGGCGCCGGATGGTGGCCAGGCCTTCGCGGTCAGTTCGACGGTCTGCCGGCGAGTGCTCGAGGCGGGCTCGCCGATCGTGGTCAGCGACGTGCTCTCGGATCCGGGCCTGCAGCCGACCCAGAGCATCCTCGGGGCGCGGACGCGCTCGGTCCTCGCCGCGCCGCTGAACTACCAGGGGCGGCCTTTCGGCATCCTGTATGCGGACACGACCGACCTGCCGGATGCGTTCAGTCCGGAAGAGTTGCCGGTCTTCGGGGCGCTGGCCGGCATCGGGGCGATGGCGCTCTCGGCCGATCGCCTCTCCCAGCGCCTGGAGCAGGAGGCGGTGGTGCGCTCGCACCTGGCTCGCTACCTCTCGCCGGAGCTGGTCGACGAGGTGGCCAGCGGCCGCATCTCGTGGCAGCCTGGCGGCGAGCTGAAGGACATAACGGTGCTGTTCTCAGACGTCCGCGGCTTCACGGCCGCCTCGGAGCACATGGCTCCGCAGGACGTGGTGGCGACGCTCAACGACTATTTCTCGCTGATGGTCGACGAGATCTACAAGGAGGGCGGCACCCTCGACAAGTTCGTCGGGGATGCGATCATGGCCGTCTGGGGAAGCCCGTTGACCCGGCCGACCGACGCCCTGGCGGCGGTCCGCGCCGCCATCGGCATGCAGCGGGCGCTCAAGGTGTTCAACGAACGCGAGCTGGCGCTGGGCCGTCCGACCGTCGCGATGGGCATCGGCATCAACACCGGCCAGGCGGTCGCGGGCAACATCGGCGCCCCGAGCCGGATGGATTTCACGGTCATCGGCGACGTCGTCAACCTGGCCAGCCGCATCGAGTCTCAGACGGGGCCGGGTCAGATCTTCATCGGAAAGGCGACCTTCGAGCGAGTGCAGGGGCTGTTCCCCATCCGGCCCGTCGGCCCGGTCGCGGTCAAGGGGCGCAAGGAGCCGGCGATCATCTACGAGGTGGTCGTGCCGCCTCCGGAGACGGCCGAGCCCGCGGTCGAGCTGCCCCGTCGCATCTACTGCCGTCCTGACGAGCGGGCCCGCGCGTGGCCGGCGCTGCTGATGGAGTTCGCGCCAGGCCGTCTCAGCGTGGCCGCCCGTCCGGAGGAGGTCGTGGGAGAGACGCTTCAGGTCGCGCCCTCGGAGGGGAGGGAGTTCCTCGCCTGCCGGGTCGTCGAGAACAGTCCGAGCACCGACCGCAAGGGCCGGCGGATGCAGCTCTTGACGCTCGAACTGGGCCCCGCCGAGCAGGAGCGCCTTCTGCAGATGCTGAAGGGGTCCTAGCCCCTCCGCCCGAGCACTCCCCGGCCGTAGGCGAAGTTTCGGAGTTCGATCTCCTTGAACTTGCCGTCGGGGTGGAAGGTCACCAGCAGATCCACGGGCAGGCTCAGGACCTGGTGGACGTGCTTCCAGCGGGTGTTGAACGGAGTCTCGTTGACGCTCCAGCGCAGCGAACGAGCAGCCTCTGCGGCCTGACGTTCGACCTTCCCCACGAAGCGGACCGAGGACTCGAAACGCACCTCGGCGTAGAGGTGACCGGCCTGGGACTGGGACACAGTTCCCACCGAACGCAGCGCGAGCGACTCCAGGCCGCCGGCCGCGATCTCCCGGACGACCCCCCTCGCCCGCAGGTGGAGTTGCTCGAGAACCAGGGGCGCGAGCACCTGCAGGAGATGGGTGCGGGCCCAGGTGAGCGCGCTCCAGCGAGGGTATCTGTCCTTCGCGAGCTGGGCTTGCATCCTCTCGAGGTCGCTCGAGCAGAGCTGGACGGGCAGCATCTCAGGATCTCTTCGCGTCCAGCTCCGACCATCGGACCCAGAGCTGGTCGAGCTGCGCCCGGGCTTCCTCGATGGCTCGCCAGGCCACGGCCAGCCCGTCCGCGTTGTGGGCCAGCTCGGGCGAGTGGATCTCCCGGTCCAACCTCTCGATCTCGGACTCGGCGGCCAGGATGCGGGCTTCCATTCCTTCGAACTCCTGCTTCTCCTTGTACGAGAGACTGCGGGAAGGGCGGCGGGGCGGCTCGGGAGCCGGCGCGGCGGTACGAGCGGCGCCGCGGAACTGCGCGGCCTCCCACTGCGAGTAGTCGGCGAACCGCTCGACCCCGCCCTGGCCGTCGAGGGCGAGCAGCTCGTTCGACATCCGGTCGAGCATGTACCTGTCGTGCGTCACCAGGACGAGGGCGCCCGGGAAGTCGCTCAGGCTCTCTTCGAGCACGCCGAGCGTCTCGAGGTCGAGGTCGTTCGTCGGCTCGTCCAGGATCAGCACGTCGGCGGGACGCAGCATCAGCCTCGCCACCAGCACCCGGGCCTGCTCGCCGCCAGAGAGCCGGTCGAGAGTGACGTCGAGCTGTTCGGTGTGGAACAGGAACCGGCGCGCCCAGGCCGCCACGTGGAGCATCCGCCCGCGATAGCTGACCGAATCGCCGCCCGCCGGGGTCAGCGCGGTGCGCAGGGTCATCCCGAGGTCGAGCTGTTCGCGAGCTTGATCGAACATCACCGTCGAGAGCGCCGCCGCCCGCTCCACGGTGCCCCGGTCGGGTTCGAGTTCCCCCGCCAGGACCCGCAACAGCGTCGTCTTGCCGCTTCCGTTGAGGCCGAGGACGCCGAGTCGCGTTCCGGGCGAGAGGATGAGGTCGAGGCCCGAGAAGAGCGTCCGCTCGCCGTAGGACTTGCCGACCCCCTGCGCGACCACGAGCTTGCGGGTGCGCCGCCCCGAACCGGCGAAGGCGATGTCGGCGGTCGACTGGGCCTGACGTTCTCGCACCGCGGCGAGCTGGTCGATCAGCCGGCCGGCCTCGTCGATACGCGCCTGCGACTTGCCTGCCCGGGCCTTGGGGCCGCGGCGCAGCCACTCGACCTCGCGGCGAACCTTGTTGGCGAGCATCTCTCCCTGGCGGGCCTGGGCCGAGAGCACCTCCTCACGGCGGAGCAGGAACTCGCTGTAGTGGCCCTCGATCGAGAAGAGGCCGTCGGGGTAGAGCTTGTTCAGCTCGGCCACGCGGGTGGCGACGTTCTCCAGGAACGTGCGGTCGTGGGTGACGATGAGCGCCGTGAACGGCGCCGGCCTGAGCAGCCGCTCCAGCCACAACACGCCCTCGAGATCGAGGTGGTTCGTCGGCTCGTCCAGGAGAATCAGATCGGGTTCGCGCACGAGCGCGCAGGCGATCGCGAGCCGCTTGCGCCAGCCGCCCGAGAGCGTCTCGACACGCGTGTCGCCGGCGGGGAGTTCGGCCCTGCCTCGGGCCCCTGCGACGCGGCCCGCCACGTCCTGCCGGTCGTGAGTGTCGAGTGAGCGCTCCAGGGCCGTATCGATGGTGATGCCGGCCTCGAAGGCGGGCACCTGCGGGACGATAGAGACGCGGGTGCCGGCTCGAAGGGAGCGGGAGCCCGAGTCGGGCTCCTCGAGCCCCGCGAGGATGCGCAGGAGCATCGACTTGCCGGCGCCGTTGGGGCCGATCATCCCCA
>CAZSVK010000177.1:10843-11404 GCA_964610245.1 uncultured bacterium | reverse complement strand
TCACGTGACGATCTCCACGGGCGGCGGTCATCGGCAGGCGGTCGTCGAGATGGCTCGATCAGCAGCAGGAGGGTCCATCTCGATGGCCTGGAAGCCGGCGGTCGCCGCCTCCTTCTTCCCCCGGCGCCTACAACCTGCTATAGAGTGCCTGTTCAGGACGGTATGACTCGATGACTCCCCCGGCAGCCCCCAAGATCCTGGTGCTCGGCATGGGCAATCGCATCCTTTGCGACGACGCCATCGGACTGATGGTGGCCGATCGTCTCGGGGAGTTGCTCGAAGGCCGGGCCGACGTGCTGGCGACCGAGGAGGCAGGGCTCGCCCTGCTCGATCTGATTGTCGGTTACGACCGGCTGCTCAGCGTGGATGCGATCCTGCGCGGCAATCCGCCCGGGACGCTGCTCGAGTTCGACCTGGCGAGCCTGGAGTGGGCCTGCACGGCAAATCCGCACGCGACCGGCATCCCCGAGGTGCTGGAGCTGGGGCGCAGCCTGGGCCAGAAGATGCCGACCTCGGTGCTGGTCCTGGCGATCGAGGTGGCGGAGCCGTACACCATCCGGG
>CAZSVK010000177.1:0-10833 GCA_964610245.1 uncultured bacterium | reverse complement strand
ACGCCGGCGCTTGCCTCGGCGCTGCCCGCCGCCGTGGAGCGAGCCCTGAAGCTGGTCGACGCCTGGTCGGCCTCGGGGCCGCGGGCTAGCTGAAGGGGACTGGGCATGGCATCCGAGCGGGCTTCCGAGGCCGAGCGCGGGGCCCCTTCCGGAGCCTGCGCACCGTCTGAGCCGGAGACCGCGGGCAGCCTGCTGAGGAGCGTGCGCTTCCGGCTGGTGGTCTGGTTCGTTGCCGCGCTCGTCGTGATCAACTCGGTGCTGTCGCTGGGTGGGGCGATGCAGCTGGGCAGATTGCTGGTGGGCGAGACGCAGACCCGCGTCCGCCTGGACCTCAACTCGGCCCACGAACTCTACCATCACGAGCACGCGGGGCTTGCGCGGTTCCTCTCGGCGTCGGCCATCCGCAGGCCGGTGCCGGGCTCGCTCGAGCAGGCCTCGCGAGGCGATCTCGGCGAGGTGCTGCGGGCGTTGAGATACGAGGGCAAGATGGACCTGCTCACGCTGGTGAGTCCGGGCGGCCGGGTCGTCTATCGCACGCACAACCCCTCGGTCTCGGGCGACGACGCCACGACCAACCCGCTCGTGGCACAGGTCCTGCACGACTGGCAGCCGCACAGCGGCACTCTCGTGCTCTCGCGCCAGGAGCTGCTGAGAGAAGGGGCTTCGCTGGCCGAGCGGGCCGAGATTGCGCTGGTGCCGACGCCGGCGGCGCGCTCGACCGGGCAGACGCGCAACCGGTCCGGGATGGTGGTGGCGGCGGCGGTCCCGTTCCGGGCGATGGAAGGCGGCGCGAAGATCGTGGGCGTGCTGTACGGCGCCCGGCTGCTCAACGGCAAGCCCGAGCTGGTGGACGCGATCAAGGACCAGGTCTTCAGCGGTCAGCGATACGAGGGGCGCGACGCCGGGACGGCGACCATCTTCCTGGGAGACGTGCGCATCGCGACCAACGTGGAACGCGAGGACGGTTCGCGGGCGCTCGGCACGCGGCTCAGCGAGGAGGTCTGCTCGGCCGTGCTGGACCGGGGCGAGGTCTGGGCCGATCGGGCGTTCGTCGTGAACGACTGGTACATCACGGCCTACGAGCCGATTCGCGATCCGCTCGATCGGATCGTGGGCGTCCTCTACGTCGGGTTGCTGCAGGAGCCCTACTCCCGGCGCCAGGGGCTGATCGTGTCGATGTTCCTGCTGCTCGTGGGGCTGAGCACCGCGGCCAGCGTGCTGATGCTCACGATCGTTACTAACGTTGTCTTGAAGCCGATCGGAAGCATCCTCCATCTGGCGGGCAAGGTCCGCGCCGGCGACCTGTCGGCCCGCGTGGGGATCCGCCCGCCGGGCGAGATGGGCCAGCTCTGCGAGGCGATCGACGCCATGGCCGCGGCGGTGGAGAATCGCGAGCAGCAACTGGCCCACCTGACGCGCCAGCAGATCGGACAGAGCGAGAAGCTGGCGGCCATCGGCCGGCTGGCAGCCGGCATTGCCCACGAGATCAACAACCCGCTGACCGGGGTGCTGACCTTCGCCCACTTGCTGAGACAGAAGGCCAACATGGACGCGCAGGACAAGGAAGACCTGGACGTGATCCTGCGCGAGACGACCCGCGTGCGCGAGATCGTGCGGGGCTTGCTCGACTTCGCGCGGGAGTCGCCCTCCACGAGGCAGGCGCTCGATCTGAACGAGGTAGTGGCGAGGACGCTCACGCTCATCCGCAGCCAGAAGGGTTTTCACAAGGTCGCGCTGGTGGAGGAACTGGAGGATTCGCTGCCCTCGGTCGTCGGCGACCGCAACCAGCTTCAGCAGGTGCTGCTGAACCTCTGTCTCAACGGCTGCGAGGCGATGCACGGCGGGGGCGTGCTCTCTCTGCGGACGCGAAGCGAGGGGAGCCGCGTTGCGCTGGAGGTGTCGGACAGCGGCTGCGGGATCAAACCGGAGCACCTGGGCAAGATCTTCGATCCCTTCTTCACGACGAAACCGGTCGGAAAGGGGACCGGCCTCGGCCTGAGCGTGAGTTACGGGATCGTGGAGCAGCACGGAGGGACGCTCGAGGTGGCTTCGGAAGAGGGCCGCGGCACGACCTTCACGGTGAGGTTACCAACCGGCGAGAAGGGAGCGAGTTGACATGGTTCAACGCATCCTGGTGATCGACGACGAGCCCGTGGTCTGCGTGAGCTGCTCCCGGATACTCGCCGAGAGCGGCAACGAGGTGGTCTGCCGGCAGGATCCTCGCGAGGGGCTCGAGGCGGCCCTGACGGGAGAGTACGACATCATCCTGCTCGACCTGATGATGCCCGAGCTGGACGGGCTGGAGATCCTGCGCCGCATCAAGGCGGCCAACGTCAGCTCGGAGGTTGCGGTCATCACCGGGTACGCCGCCGTCCAGACCGCGGTCGAGGCGATGCGGGAGGGCGCCGCCGACTACGTGAGCAAGCCGTTCACGCCCGACGAGCTGAAGATGGCCGTGCAGAAGCTGGTCGACCGCTCGGCGCTGATCCGCGAGAACATCCTGCTGCGACAGGAGCTGGAGGCACGCCAGGGCTTCGAGGGCATCCTGGGCGACAGCCGGCCGATGATGCAGGTGTTCTCCGTGGTGAAGCGCGTCGCGCCGACCCAGGGCACCGTGTTGATCACCGGCGAAAGCGGCACCGGGAAGGAGCTGGTCGCCCGGGCCATCCACCAGCTGAGCCCGCGCCGGGCCCATCCGTTTCTGGCCTGCGACTGCAGCGCTCTGGCGCCCTCACTGCTCGAGAGTGAGCTGTTCGGCCACGTGAAGGGCTCGTTCTCCGGGGCGGTCGCCTCGAAGAAGGGGCTGTTCGAGGTGGCCGGCGGCGGGACGCTGTTCCTGGACGAGATCTCGAACATCGACCTGGAGACGCAGGGGAAGCTGCTGCGAGTGCTCGAGAGCCGGCGGGTCAAGAAGGTGGGAGACACGGAAGAGAGGGAGGTGGACATCCGCTTGATCGGAGCCACCAACCGCGATCTGAACGAGATGGTGCGCCGCCAGCAGTTCAGGGAAGATCTCTACTATCGGCTGAACGTGGTGCCTCTGCAGCTGCCGCCGCTCAGGGAGCGAAAGGGGGACATCCCGGGCCTGGCGGTCAGCTTCCTGGCGAGGTTCCGCCGGGAGAACGCGGTGAAGCTGGAGGGGTTCTCCCCGGAGGCGATGAAGCTCCTCGAGGATTACTCCTGGCCGGGAAACGTCCGGGAGCTGAAGAACGTGGTCGAGAGGCTGGCCATCCTGTGCGACGCGACACGGGTCGAGGCGCGTCACATCCCGGTCGAGCTGAGACAGGGGCCGTCCGGTTCGACGACAGCCCCGCTCCCGCGCGGTTGGGAGGAGTTCAAGACCTACAAGCGACAGCTCTGCGACAGTGCCGTCCGGGAGGTCGAGAGCCAGTTCCTGAGGGAGGCGCTGGCGCGCTGCGACGGAAACATCAGCCGGGCGGCGGAAGAGGTGGGGATGCAGCGCACCAACTTCCACGCCCTGATGCGCAAGTACGGGTTGAGCGCGGCGGCGGAGTGAGGGGGCGAAGGAATCCGCGGTCTCCGTGCCAGACCACCTTCGCCCCATCGAACGAAAGCAGGCGCTCCCTCCAGGACAGGTATCACAGAGACACCGAGGCGCAGAGGCACAGAGTGGTGTTTGACCCGCCTTCCATCCACTCCCCCTCCGTGTCTCTGTGTCTCGGTGTCTCTGTGATTGGTCAACTTCGTAACACCATCGAAACCCTGCAATCCGGGACTGCCTTCTCCAACCGTGAGGTTCTCCAGGCGGGGGATGCGGTGTGTTGGCTGTTCATACACCGTATGAACTGCCCATACATACAGTAGGGGGTTTCGAGGCCGCGCCAGGCCTCCCGGAGGCGTCTCTTCTCGCCGTTCCGGCAGCTTCGAGAGTCCGCTGTTGGTGGGCGTTCCGGTGTGCTGATGACGCATCGCGCCACGCCGGCGTCTCCACTTGGCACGGAACCTGCCCCGGGGGTGGTCCCGAGTAGCAACGAGGTCGAGGCCGAGCTTTCCGAGGAGGCCGAGCGATGATGGACGAGAGAACGCTCCTGGTGGTGGACGACGAAGAGGTCGTTTGCCAGAGCTGTCGACGCATTTTCGAGGGACAGGGATTCCACGTCGAGACGAGCACCGATTCCCGGGCGGGTCTGGGACTGGCCCGGTCGAAGGAGTTCGCGGCGATCCTCCTGGACATGAAGATGCCCGACATGGAGGGCCTGGAGTTTCTGGAGAGCTTGCGCCACGAGAGGCCCGACGTGCCCGTGGTGATGATCACCGGATACTCGAGCGTGCCGACGGCGGCCGCCGCGATGCGGCTGGGTGCCGCCGACTACATCGCCAAGCCGTTCACTCCGGACGAGATCAGCGCTGCCATCCAGCGGCTGGTCGAGATGGGCAAGATCTCGCCGCGGGCGCTGCCGGCGCCAGCCGTTGCGGCCTCGTCGATCTGGAGCGCCGTCTCCGACGAGGTCGTCTTCCAGAGCGAGGGCTGGGCCCAGCTCGGGCAGGATGGCACGGCGCAGGCCGGCGGGTTCCTCACTCACGACGAGCTCAAGTCGACCCGTTCGGTGGAGTTGCCCCGGGTGGGCGACGTCGTCCGCCGCGGACTGCCTCTGGCGGCCCTCCTGGTCTCCGACGGTGCGCGAAGGGTGATCCCCTCGGCGGTGACCGGCGAGGTCACGGCGGTCAACGAGGCGTTGTCGTCGCGGGCAGCGGGCGACTGGAGCAACCCGGTACGCGAGGGCTGGATGGTGCGCGTCCGGCCGGTCGACTGGAAGGAGGACCTCGAGCATGGCGGGTCCCGGAGGGCGCTGCTGGCCACGAGCGCCCAGGCGACGCGGAGCGCCCAGTGCGACCAGCTCGCGCGGCTCGGCTGCAAGGTGCGCGTGGCGGTCACGGCCGATGAGGTGCTATCGCTCGCGCGAGGCGGTTCGACCGACGTCGTCTTCGTCGAGGCCGGCAGCTGGGGCGAGGAAGGTCCCGGGCTGGTGAAGCGGCTCAACGGCGCGGCGCCCGCGGTGAAGGTCGTCGTGCTCGGCGACGACGGCAAGCGCGAGGCGGACTATCGAGCGCAGAAGATCACCTACTACGCGGTGGCCCCGTTCGAGGACAACGAGATCGTGGACATCCTGGCGGCGGCCTTCGTGCAGCCGGTGACCCAGGCGCCCGTCCTGACCGGCTCGAGCGTGCTCCCGCGGACGGTCAACAAGATCCGCATCACCAATCGCAAGCGCGAGAGAGTGTGCCTGCTGTCGACGGGCGACGTGCTGCGCGCCGACCGCGGTCTGGGACTGCAGGTGATCCAGGACATCCTCGGCGGGGCGTTCCCGATCCAGGTGACGTACGGAAAGAAGAAGCTGGAGGAAGCGGACGTGCAGGCCGCGCTGCGCGACAGCGACCGGGTGCTGGTCCTGCTGGCCGAGGACACCGGGCGGCTGCCCGGCTGCCTGTCGGCGGGCGGTTCGAGCCGGGAGCTGACGGTGCACGGCGAGGCCGCATCGCGAACCAGGACGTTGCTGGTGCAACCGTCCTCCTCCAAGGAAGGCGCCCTGGCCTTCGACGCGCGGACCACGTTCGCGATGGCCGAGCAGATCGTCAGAGAGATGACCGAGAGTTGAGATACCAATGTCCAGGAACCCCTGGCGTCGCCCTGCGATGCTGGGGGGTGAGCCGGTTCCCGATGCGCTTCGAGAGGAGTGCGGGGACCGGCCCTTCCGCCTATCCCCCCACTCCGAGGTCGTCGGGCTCGACTCGGGGGTTCCTGGATTGTCCCTTTGAGCCGGAGGGCCCTCGATGATGGAGACCGATATCGTCTACGAAGGCGAGCAACACGGCGACTTCCTGGAGGAACTCGCCGCGACCCCGGAGGGGGAGCATCTGCTCTCCTGCATCCAGTGCGGCACTTGCGGCGGCACCTGCCCCGTGGCGCCGGCGCTGGAACATACGCCGCGACGGCTGATCGCGATGATCCGAGCCGGCATGAAGGAGGCGGTGCTCGGCAGCCTGACGCCGTGGGTGTGCGCCTCCTGCTACGACTGCACCGTCAAGTGCCCGGCGCAGATCAAGCTCACCGAATTGATGTATTCACTCAAACGGCGAGGTCTCCGGGAGGGCCTGGCCCCGGCCGGGGCGGATGCGGTCGCCTTCTACGGCCTGTTCACCGACCTGGTGCGCAAGTACGGCCGCGCCCACGAGATGGAGCTGATGACGCGCTTCATGGCGTTCCGTCATCCGATCCAGATGGCGCTGCAGGGGCCGATGGGAATGAGGCTGATGATGAAGGGCCGGATGCCGTTGACGCCCCACCGGCTCCGGGACTACGCGGGGTTCAGTCGCATGGTCGAGAAGGCCCTGGCCCTCGAGAAAGTGAGCGCGTCATGAGATACCTCTACTACCCGGGATGCTCGCAGAAGGCGACCTCTCGCGCCTGCGACGAAGCGCTCGCGGCGGTGGGTCCGAAGCTCGGGCTCGAGCTGGAAGAGCTGGACGACTGGAACTGCTGCGGCGCCACGGCGGTGCCCGCGGTCAGCAAGGTCCTGGCACTCTCTCTCCCGGGGCGGAACCTGGCCCTGGCCGAGAGCAAGGGCAAGGGGCAGCCGGTCGATCTGATGACCCCATGCCCGAACTGCTGGATGTCGCTCGCCAAGGCCCACGAGGTACTATCGGGCGACGGCGCCGAGGCGAAGAAGGTGCGCAGCGCCCTGGCCGAAGGCGGCTACCGCTACGAGGGGCGCGTCAAGGTGCGTCATCTCCTGGACGTGCTGGTCAACGACGTCGGAATGGAGCGTCTGAAGGGCGCCGCCACGAAGGCGCTGGCGGGCCTGAAGATCGCGCCCTACTACGGATGCCAGGTCCTGCGGCCGAAGCCGGCGGGCGGGGACGATCCGTACGCTCCTCGGAACCTCGAGAAGCTCATCGAGGCGCTCGGCGGTACCGTCGCCGCGTTTCCGATGAAGACGGCCTGCTGCGGAGGCGCGCTGGTCGCGACCCGCGACGAGGTTGGGCGCAAGATGAGCTGGTCCATTCTGCAGAGCATCGACGAGGCAGGCGCCGACCTGATCGTGACGCCCTGCTCGATGTGCCAGGTGACGATGGAGGTCGTCCAGGTGCGAGGCGCCGGACGGCCGTCCGGAGTGCGCGACCGGGCCACGCTCAATCTCGCGCAGCTGGTGGCGCTCGGTCTCGGGATCTCCGAGGAACGAGCCGGCCTCCAGCGTTCCCTGATTCCCGTTCACACCGTGCCTCACGACGATCTCAGAAGCCATGCCTGAAAACAACCACAAGCCGCGGGTCGGAGTTTACGTCTGCCACTGCGGGACCAACATCGCAGGTAAAGTCGACGTCAAGTCGGTGGCCGAGTTCGCTGGCGGCCTCGACGGAGTGGTCGTGTCCCGCGACTACATCTTCATGTGCTCCGAGCCGGGTCAGAACCTGATCCAGGAAGACATCGCCAAGCACGAGCTCGACCGGGTCGTGGTCTCGGCATGTTCGCCCCTGATGCACGAGAAGACCTTCCGCGGCACCTGCGCCAAGGGCGGTCTGAACCGCTATCTGTGCCAGATGGTCAACCTCCGGGAGCACTGCTCGTGGGTGACCGCGGACGGGCAGGCGGCAACACGCAAGGCCAAGGCCATGATGGCCGGCGGCGTCGCGAAGGCCCGCCACCTGCAAGCGCTGAAGGAGTGCGAGGTGCCGGTCGCCGACGCCGTGCTCGTCGTGGGTGGCGGCATCACCGGCATCCAGGCGGCGCTGCAGTGCGCCGACGCCGGGTTCAAGGTCTACCTCGTCGAGCGGGAGCAGTCGATCGGCGGCACCATGGCCCAGCTCGACAAGACCTTCCCGACGCTCGACTGCTCGGCCTGCATCCTCACGCCCAAGATGGTGTCGGTGGGCCAGCACCCCAACATCACGCTGATGAACTACAGCGAGGTGGAGGAGGTCAGCGGCTACACCGGCAACATGAGGGTCAAGGTGCGCCGCAAGGCCCCCTTCGTACACCACGACCTGTGCAACGGCTGCGGCGTCTGCACCGAGAAGTGTCCGAGCAAGGTCCCCAACGAGTTCGAGCAGGGGCGCTCGGCCCGCCGGGCCATCTACACCATGTTCCCGCAGGCTGTGCCCAACAAGCCGGTCATCGACCAGGAGAGCTGCACCTGGTTCGCCAAGGGCAAGTGCCGCGCCTGCGAGAAGCTGTGCAAGCAGAAGGCGATCGACTTCGACATGAAGGACACCGTCGAGGAGATCGAGGTCGGCGCGGTGATCCTCGCGACCGGCCACAGAACGTTCGATCCGGCCAAGATGCCGCAGTTCGGCCACGGCAAGCTGCCCGGCGTCATCACCGCGATGGAGTTCGAGCGGATGATCAACGCCAGCGGCTTCAGCCACGGCCACGTGCAGGGGCCCGACGGCCAGCCCCCCAAGGCGGTCGGAATCGTCCACTGCGTGGGCAGCCGCGACCGCAACCACCTGCCGTACTGCTCGTCGATCTGCTGCATGTACAGCCTCAAGTACGCGCATCTGGTGCGCGAACACACCGGGGCCGACGTCTACAACTTCTACATCGACATGCGCTGCGTCGGCAAGGGCTACGAGGAGTTCTACGATCGCCTGCTCAACGAGGGCGTGAAGTTCGTCAGGGGCAAGGTCGCCTCCGTTTCCCAGGGCGGCCGGCACGCGGGCGAGAAGGGCAGGCTCGTCGTCCAGGTCGAGGACACGCTGGCAGGCGCCGTGCGCCGGATCCCGCTGGACATGCTGATCCTGGCCACCGGCCTCGAGGCCCGGCCCGATAGCGACCGGGTGGGGCGTCTCTTCGGCGTCTCGCGGAACAGCGGCGGCTTCTTCATCGAGCAGCACCCCAAGCTGAACCCGGTAGGAAGCATGAACCAGTGCGTCTTCATGGCTGGCACCTGCGCGGGCCCCAAGGACATCCCGCACTCGGTTGCGCAGGCCTCCGCCGCTGCCGCCGGCGCGATGGGCATCCTCGAGCAGGGCAAGGTCGCAATCGAGTCGATCGCGGCGATGGTGCGGGAAGAGTACTGCTCGGGTTGCCGCACCTGCGTCGACCTCTGCAGCTACAAGGCCGTGAGCTTCGACGCCGCACGGCGACGGGCCTCGGTCGACGAGACGCTCTGCCGCGGCTGCGGCACCTGCGTCGCCGCCTGCCCGTCCTCCGCCATCTGGGCGAACCACTTCACCGATCAGCAGCTGATGGCCGAGGTCGCGGGACTGCTGTCCGTGCCGTGAGACGGGCCCGGTGGATGATCCTACCAACAACTTTAGTTCTCGACGCTCCGGGACCCGGAGAGTTCGAGGGGGTGCCGTCCGATGCACGATCCCAGGATAGTGGCGTTCTTCTGTAACTGGTGCACCTACACGGCCGCGGACCTGGCCGGGACCTCCCGGCTCGAGCAGTTGCCCAACGTGCGCACGGTGCGCGTGATGTGCAGCGGGCGCATCGATCCGCAGTTCGTGATGCAGGCGTTCCGCGAGGGGGCCGATGGCGTGCTGATCGGCGGGTGCCACCCGAACGATTGTCACTACCAGGAGGGCAACTACAAGTGCCTGAGGCGATTCAAGCTGCTCAGCCGGCTGCTGTCGGACCTGGGTATCGAGAAGGAGCGGTTGCGGCTGGAGTGGATCTCGGCCTCCGAGGGAACCCACCTGCAGCACGTGGTGAACGAGATGACCGAGCAGCTCAGGAAGCTGCCCCCGATGTCCGCGGCGGGCGCCGCGGCGGCGGCCTGAGGTGATCCGCGATGACCAAACCTAAAGTGGCATTTTACTGGTGCGCCAGCTGCGGCGGCTGCGAGGAAGCGGTCGTCGACCTGGCCGAGGGCGTGCTCGACGTCGTCGCGGCGGTCGACATCTGCTTCTGGCCGTGCGCGATGGATTTCAAGCGAGAGGACGTCGAGAAGCTGGCCGAGGGCGAACTCGACGCCTGCTTCTTGAACGGCGCCATCCGCTCGACCGAGCAGCAAGAGATGGCCCGCCTGATGCGGCGCAAGTCCAAGGTGATGATCGCCTTCGGGAGCTGCGCACAGGCCGGCGGCATCCCCAGCCTCGCCAACCTCAGCACCAAGGCCGAGGTGCTCCACGCCGCCTACGACACCACTCCCAGCACCGTCAATCCCGACAAGACCCGGCCCGAGACGGCCCACCGCTTCAACGGCCATCAGACTACGCTGCCGGACCTGTTCGAGAACGTCGACATGCTGTCGCAGCACGTCGACGTCGACTACTATCTTCCCGGCTGCCCGCCGACGCCGAAGCTCCTGGCGGCCGCGGTGACGGCCCTGCTTTCGGGCACGTTGCCTCCGAAGGGGACGGTGCTCGCGCCCAACGTCGCCCTCTGCGAGGATTGCCCGCGCAAGGAGACCAAGCCCGAGTCGCTGGCCATCACCGAGTGGAAGCGCCCGCACCTGCATGCGATCGATCCGGAGAAGTGCATCCTCTCGCAGGGCTTCCCCTGCCTGGGCTCCTCCACTCGATCCGGTTGCGAGGCGCAGTGCGTCCGGGGAAACATGCCGTGCACCGGCTGCTTCGGACCGGTCGATCAGGTGAGCGACCAGGGGGCCAAGGCGCTTTCCGCACTGGCTTCATCCGTCGGGTCCAATGACGAGGCCGAGATCGAGATGATCATGGCCGGGATTCCGGATCCGGCCGGCACTTTCTACCGCTACGGACTGGCCGGATCGCTTCTGCATCACAAGCGCCGGCCGGGTAGCGGCCCGGCTCCCATCGAGGAGGAGAAGGCATGACCTCGCAGAGCGTCCGGAGCGACGGCAAGCGAACGATCACCATCGACCCGATCACGCGGCTGGAAGGCCACGGGAA
>CAZSVK010000176.1:0-11426 GCA_964610245.1 uncultured bacterium | reverse complement strand
AAGCCTCGGGGGTCAGGTAAGTGTCCCCATTGAAACGCACCGATGGCGGGTCTATGCTCCGGATTCGATGGCAACCGAGACCACTGGAACGATCGACTGGGCACCCGTTCACCAGGCCCTCCGGGACGGCGACATCGTCATGGCGCTCGAGATGTTCGACACGCTCACGCGCCAGGGCAACGAACCTCCCCGAGAGCTGACCGTCGAGATTGCCGCGGCCCACGTGAGCCGGGGCAACGACCTGGCCCGCCGCAACCTCTGGGACCTGGCGCTGGGACGCTACAGGCGCGCCCGCAGGATGGACCCCGAGAACGGAGAGGCAATCTACCGGATGGGGGTTGCGTTCGCCGAGATGGGGGCCACGGGGGCGGCCCTCGACTGCCTGAGAGAGGCCCAATCTCTGCTCCGGAAGCGGCAGGCCGATCAATTCACCCGGCACCATCTGGCCGATGCCTGTTTCCAGGAAGGCCTGTTGCTCCAGGCAAAGGGGAACCTGAGAGGAGCGCGGGCCGCGCTTCGCCGGGCGTTGAAGGTGAAGCCCGACTACCAGGCGGTGCGGGAGTCGCTCGACGAGCTATTGCCGCGGATGCCCGGCGAGGGGCTGAGCGAGCCGGCGGTGGAGCGAGAGGTGCTCTCCGGGATCCTCGGCTCAGTCTCGGCGTCGAGCCCGGATCGCCGGCGAGAGGCGCTGGCGGCACTGCGCGACTTCCCCGAGTACCCCGAAGCGCGTGCCGCAGCCTCGCGGCTGTCTGACGCCGACCCCGACTGCGACGTTCGCTTCGAGGCCCGCCGAACGCTCGGAGCGCTCCCGCGGCCCGTCGAAGAGCCGCCGGCCCTTGCCGCCCCGGAAGGTCAGGCGGGGGTCGAGACCCTCGCGCGTCAGCTGCAGAGCCAGGACTCGACCGTCCGGCGGGCGGCGCTGGCCGAGGCCGGCCGGGCGCCGGCGCCGGAGATGGCCGCCATCCTGAGCGCGCGCCTGCAGGTCGAGGAAGATTCGTACGCCCTGGCCCAGACGGTTGGACTGCTGGCGCGGACGGGCACGGCGGCGCATGCCGCGGCGCTCGAGCCGCTGCTGGCGCATCCGTCATGCCGCGTGGTGGCCAACACCGTCGAGGCGATCACGCAACTCGCCGGAGAATTGCCGCTGGGGCTGCTGCTGCCGCTGCTCGAATCGGGCGACAACCGGGTGAGGGCCAACGCGCTGATGAGCGCGGTGGGCGCCCGGCGGCCGCCGGTGCTGGGGCACCTGGCGCGGATGAGTTCGTCCGACAAGGAATCGATGCGGGCGAGCGCGCTGTACTGCCTCGAGCGGATCGACGATCCACGCATCGAGGAACTGGTCATCGACATGCTGCGACGGGAGAGTTCGCCGGAGCTGCTCTGGAAGCTGGCCAAGCTGCTGGCCCGCATCGCGACGCGGCAGTCGGTGCCTGCGCTCGAGGAGCTGCGCGGCGCCGGCGGCGAGCAGCTCAGCTACGCCGTCTACGTTCTGCAGGCGCTGGCCGATCGCTGAGCCCGGCCGGGTGGCCCGGAAGGCCAGGGGCCGCCTCATGCTTTTCGTGCTCGAGGACGCTTTACAAAACGCGCCTCTTGCCGCATAATCAGGTGCTTTTCCAACACAGAGCCACTCAATCGAGTAAAGACGAGCAACGAGGAGGAAGTAAGGATGAGAGGCGGCTTCGACAGATTCTTGGTGGTGTTCCTGGCGACGGCATTGACCGCGCCGGCCTTTGGGTTCCAGCCGACCGGCACGGCGGCTTCGATGGTCAAGCACCCGGTCATGGAGGCTGGGCTGGCGGGCCGGCCGTTGCAGGTGTTCACGCTGTCGAATTCGAGCAACATCGCCATCCTCAATGACGAGGGCAACGCGGTGAAGGCGTTCGTCGGCACGCTGACGAGCCCGTCCCGGGCCCCCGCGACCGAGATCGCGCTCTCCTACGTCAAGGGGCTCGATTCCACGAGCCGCTATGACGTCATCTCCTCCATCGAGGCCGACGGCGAGACCCACGTCCGCATGACCCAGGCGATCGACGGTCTGCCGGTCTTCGGGCCGGATGTCTCGGTGCACGTCGCCCGCGACGGCCGCGTCACGATGGTCAACGGCACGACCGTCTCGCCGGCCAAGCCGGTCAACGCGCTTCGCATCGGCGTCGGGACGGCAACGGAAGTCGCCGCCGCGGCGCTCGGCAAGGGCAGGGTCGTCGACGCGTCGAGGGTCCTCTTCCCGGCTGCCGAAGGGTTGCGCGTGGCCTGGAAGCTCGAACTCGAAGGCGCCACGTCCCTGTGGGTCGCCGTCGTCGACGGCGAAACCGCCGAACTGCTGATGGCCGCCGACCGGCTGCAGCACCTGTCCGGCTCGGGCAGCGTCTACCAGGTCGACCCGCTCCACGGCAGCCCGACGGTCGAGGTGCTCCCGAACATGAGCGCCGGCGACCAGCTCAAGGGCCTGTATGCCGACGTCAAGAACGAGGATGGCGACCGCGCCGTTTCGGCCGACCGCAAGTACGTCTACGAGCCGAACGACACCCACTTCGACGAAGTGATGGTCTACTTCCAGATCAACCGGGTGCATGACTTCTTCAAGACTCTGGGCTTCGACAAGCTCGACAAGGCCATGACCTGCACGGTCCACGTCGGCGACCGGTACGACAACGCCTACTTCAACCCGCGCGACGGCTCGCTCAACTTCGGCGACGGCAACAAGCTCAACGACCTCTCGAAGGACGCCAGCGTGGCCTATCACGAGTACACCCACGCGGTGACCAACGCGCTCTGCCCCGGCATGATGTGGGGCGAGGGCGGCGGTCTGCACGAGGGATACTCGGACTACTTCGCCGGCACGATGCTCAACGACTCGAAGGTCGGCGCCTACGCGGCGCAGCGACTGCCGGGCGGCGTCATCCGCGACATGGCCAACTCGCTGCACTACCCGGAGGATGCCGGCACCGAGGCCCATCAGCAGGGCAAGGTCTGGGGCGGCGCTTGCTGGGACGTCCGCAAGGCACTCGGCGCGGGCGTTGCCGACAAGATCATCCATCAGAGCCGCTTCTACCTGTCGGGCTACGGCGTCAAGTTCGCCGACGCCTACCAGGGCATCCTGAAGGCCGACAAGAACCTCTTCAACGGCTCCCACGCCGCGAAGATCACCGAGATCTTCCTCAAGCGCGGCATCGCCAAGCCCGCCACCGAGGTCGGCGCGGCCGAACTGATGCGGATGGACCGGTTCGAGGCCCTGCTGGCCAAGTAGGCTGGCGGTTCACCCCCCGCTGCAAGCTATGAGCCGGCGGGTCCCTTCCGGGGCCCGCCGGCTTTCTTCCACGCGCCGGTTCAGCCGGCCGGCGTCTCGAGTTCCTCGAGACGTGCTTTCTGCTCGTGACGGAGCTTCAGCATCTCCGCGAGCTGTTCCAGCAGCAGCCGTTCGTCTGCCGAGATGACCCCGTCGGCGACGGCCAGACGGAACGCCGCGGCATACAATCCGGAGGGCTGAACCTCGGCCGAGCGCGGGCCGTCGGTTCGGGCGGCAGCCCGTTCCCGTTCCTGCTGCAAGATGGTCTTCTGGAGCCCCTCGTCCAGGTTCAGGACCTTGCGCAGCTCCTGGAAGATGCCGTACTCCCTGGGCGAGATCTTCTGGTCGGCCGCCACGCTGCGCACCGTCAGCCGGAAGAGCAGCTCGGCCGTGAGACTGTCGGGATGGAGGTCGGCGTGGCCTTCAGCCGGGGCGTCCGCCGGCGAGGGAGGGGCCTCCAGTTCGCGGGCCGCAATCTCCTGCAGGTGCCTTGGCGGCTCCTCGGCGGGCACCGCGGTCGCCACTGGCCCGGAGGCAGGCCCTGGTCCGAGTGAGGCAGGCTCGTGCGCGGCCGCCGCACGGGCGTCACACTCCCCGACCTCGACAGTCGGGTAGGCCCAGCTGTTGCCGACCGCCCTGCCCCAGCTCTCGCGCAGGCTCATCGGAGGCCCGAGCAACTCGGCCAGAGCGAAGGCGTGCTGCAGCGTGCCGGAGGGCAGCCCCCCGAGCGCGATGGCGCGGCCGCCCCGCCCCGAAGCGGGGGCCCCTGCCGGCATCTCCGAGGGCGCCGACAGGGACCTGGCAGCCTCGGGAGCCAACGTGGGCCCGATCGGCGCGGGGGGCGCGGGCGGAGTCGCACCCGCGGCCTTCCGCTGCCCTCTGGGCTTGACCTCCTTGCGGGCGAACAGGTTGGCCTGCGGCTGGCGCGCCGCCGCCTGCTTGCGGCGGTAGTTGACGTCCCAGGCGGTCAGCCCGGGCTCGTCGAGGTCGGCCATCGGGTCGATCTCTTGACGCGCGCGGCCTCCCGACGAGGCCTCGTGCTGCAGTTGCTTGAGGTCGTCGAGCGCCTTGCGAAGCTCGCCGGCGTCGAGGCCGACGACATCCTCGACCAGTCGCGCCAGCAGAGACGGTTTCGACGAGGACATGGCCGTCAGGCCCCCCGCGTTGTCGCCTGTTTGATCTGGACAGGTTCGGGCTCGCCGCCGGTCGACCGTGCGAAGGAGTCGCGCATTCTCGTATCGGCGTCGACGTTCTTGAGGCGGTAGTAGTCCATCAAGCCGAGGCTGCCTTTGCGAAGGGCCTCCGCGATGGCGCGAGGAACGTCACCCTCGGCCTCCACGAGCCGGGCCTTCATCTCCTGCTCGAGCGCGATCATCTCGTGCGTCTTGGCGACGGCCATCGCGCGGCGTTCTTCGGCCTTGGCCTGGGCGATGCGCTTCTCGGCCTCGGCCTGGTCGGTGTGCAGCTGGGCGCCGATGTTGCGGCCGACCTCGATGTCGGCGATGTCGATCGAGATGATCTCGAACGCCGTGTTGGCGTCGAGCCCCTTCGCCAGGATCGACTGGCTGATGAGCCTGGGGTCGGCCAGGATGTCGCTGTGGGCCTGGGCACCGCCGATGGTGGCGCAGATGCCTTCGCCGATGCGCGCCAGGATGGTCTCCTCGCCGGCGCCGCCGACCAGCTTGTTGATCTTCGCCTTCACGGTGACGCGGGCCGTGGCCTTGACTTCAATACCGTTGCGGGCCATGGCGCTGATGACCGTGGTCTTGATGACGCGCGGCGTCACGCTCATCGAGACGGCGTCGAGGATGTTGCGGCCGGCCAGGTCGATGGCGGCGGCATCGTTGAACGACAGCTTGATGCCGGCCTTGTTGGCCGAGATGAGTGCGTTGACCACCAGCTGCACGTGGCCGTTGGCCAGGTAGTGGGCTTCCAGCTCGTCGATATCGAGGAGCAAGCCGGCCTTCTTGCCCTGGACCATCGGGCGAACGATCTCGGACTGATCGACGCCCCGGAGGCGCATGCCCACCAGGCGCATCGGCGATAGCATCACGCCCGAGGAGATCGCGGACACCCACAACCCCACGGGGAAGTAGGCGAGCATGGTGAAGAACAGGATGACCGCACCCGCGACGATGGCAACCGTGAAACCGCCCATGATTCCTTGCTCCTTCCGCCTGGCGCCGTTCGGCACCGGGCCGATTCAGTCTCAGGGCCCCCCTTCACGGCCGGTCGGCCCGGCCCGCGAAGCTCAACTCTCGACGACGCGCCGGACCAGGACCCGGCCTTCTTCCAGCGAGATGATCTCTACCTGGGTTCCCTTCTCGAGGTAGCCGTCCTCACACACCACGTCGAGGGTGCGGTCTCCCACCCGAGCGCTTCCCGCCGGGCGCAACTCCGAGACCGCGACGCCCCGCAGGCCCACCCACTCGGAGGACCTGAGCGAGGCGGTCTCGGGGGCAGCCACGGCATCGAACTGCTTCTGGTGGAACAGCGCCCGGCCCGCCGGCGTGTGGGGGAAGATCTTGAGGATGAAGTAGGTCAGCACCGCCGCCAGCGCCAGCAGCACCGCCGCCAGCGTCAACCCGGTCTGCGGTCCGAAGCGGGTCACACAGATGTACAGGCTCCAGCCGATCAGGCCCAGGCCCGGCAGGCCGACGAAACCGTGGCCGGGGACGATGAAGATCTCGAGCAGGATGAGCAGCAGCCCGACGAGGAACAGGCCCAGGACGTCGACCAACTCGGCCGACTGGGTCATCATCCCCTCGCCGGCGGCCAGGACCGGTGTCGCCATTGCCACGAGCAGACACGCTGCCAGGAGCAGCCCTACGCGACCGTTTGAACTCATACGGGCCAGCATGATGTCCCTGCCTTTCCCCGCCTCCCGCATCGTACACGGGAGGGGCGGGCCGGTGCAATCCACTACAATCGCCTTTCCGTTGACGGCCCTGGGGCGCTTCCGGCACGACGCGCGAGCGGGTATCCTGAGGGTGTGTCGCTCCCGTTCCGGCTCCTGCTCCTGCTGGTCCGACTGACGCCGCTCGGCCTGGGCCGCCGGCTCGGCGCCGCGCTCGGCCGGGTCTGCTACTACCTGCTGCCAGGCTATCGCCGCCGCTCGCTCGAGGGGCTGGAGATCGCCTTCGGGCGCGAGCTGCCGGCCTCGGACCGGCGAGCCCTGGCGCGTCGCAGCCTGGCCGAGCTGGGAATGACCTTGTTCGAGTTCCTCAAGCTCCCCACGCTCACGGACGACCGGATCCTCGCCCTGGTCCCCATCCGGGGCGAAGAGCATCTGGCCGCGCTGCGGCACGGGCCCGCCATCTTCCTGTCGTGTCACAACGGCAACCCCATCCTCCTCGGCGCCGCCCTCGCGCTGAAGGGCTGGCGGATCACGACGGTCGTGCGCCCGTTCACCAACCGCAGCCTGCGGGAGTTCGTCTTCGTCGTGGCCCGCAGGATCGGGCTCGGCGTGATCGAGCGCCGCGGCGGCAACCTGCTCGAGCAGTGCTCCGAGGTGTTGCGGCACGGCGAGCAGATCGGCCTGGTCGTCGATCAGGACGCGGGCTCGAAGGGCATCTTCGCCGATTTCTTCGGCCGGCCGGCCTCGACCTTCGCCGGCCCCGTGCTGCTGCACCGCAAGCACCGGCTCCCGGTAGTCCCCTTGAGCTGTATCCGGCATCCCGACGGCTCGCTCGAGGGGTTCATCGAGGCCACGGTCCCGATGCAGGAGACCGGCAACGTCGCAGCCGACGATCGGGTCAACACCCAGCGCCACGTGGCCCTGCTGGAGAGCCACGTGCGGCGCTTCCCGGCGAACTTCCTGTGGCTCCACCGGCGCTGGAAGACGCGCCCACCCGCCTAGATCGACAAGGTCTGCTCGGCCACCGGCAGCCAGACGGTGAAGGCGCAGCCCCCGCCGTCGAGGTTGCGCGCCGCGATCTTGCCGCCGTGATTGCGCACGATGCCGTAGCAGACCGAGAGACCCAGGCCGCTCCCCTGCCCCACGCCCCGCGAGGTGACGAAGGGAAGGAAGATCCGCCGCAGGTTTTCTTCCGGGATCGCCGGACCGTTGTTGGCAATGTCGACCGACACCAGGTCGCTCGGATGTCCCGGCTCCAGGCCAAGGCTGATGCGGATCTCGCCGCCCACGCCACCATCCTTCAACGCCTGGAACGCGTTGTCGAAGACCTGCTCGAAGACTCGCCGGATCTGGGCCTCGTTCATCGAGGCCTTGGGCAACGGCAACCGGCTCGGCATCCGGATCTGGATGTGGTGGGTCTCCAGCGCGAGCTTGCGCGCCGACAGGGCCGATTCCAGGACGTCGTAGATGTTCCCGGGCCGCATCTGCACCCGCTCTGCCGCCAGGAAGGCCGTCAGATCCTTGACGATCCCCTGACAGCGCTTGCTCTGCTCGAAGATGCGGTTGAACATCTCGACCGCCTGGTCGGGATTCATCTGGCCCGCCGACGACCGCCCCAGATCCGACATCCCCATCACGACCGCCAGCGGGTTGTTCAGCTCGTGGGCCGCCCCGCTCAGCATCTGGACGAAGGTGCCCATCATACGGGTCGATTCCTGCTCGGAGCGCAGTTGCTCTTCCATCCGGGAGGCCCGACGCTCGTCGGTGATGTCCTGGAACACGGCCAGGGCGCACCCTTCGGGCCCCGCCTCGAGCATCCCCTGGCTTCCGAGCAGCGGCATCAGGCGCGCCCGGTAGCTCCGGACCACCCCGTCTCCCCGGCTGTGATTGAACTCCAGGCCCGTGACCGGCCGGCTCTCGCGCAGCACCGTTTCGATGCTCTTCTCGACGGCCGGATGCGGGACCACGCTCTCGAGCCTTCGCGCGGCTCCCGGCTCGGGTGAGAGCCCGAAGGCCGTCCAGAAGCCGGGGTTCGCCGCCTTGATCCGGCGCTCGCCATCGAGCACGCAGATGGGATCGGGCAGCGAGCCGACGATCGCCTCGTTGAGCCGCTTCAGGCTCTCGATGTGAGACGATTGCTCGCGGAAGAGCCGGATCTGCTCCTTGAGGTAGTTGGCCATCTGCAGGGTATGCCCCCGCAGCAGCACGTCGGTGATGGTCTTCCGCAGGACCTTGTTCGAGACCGGCTTCTCGAGGTAGTCGGCCGCGCCGGCCCACAGCGCCTCGACCGCCACCTCTTGCGAACCATTGCCGGTGAGGAGCACGACCAGGGCCTGCGGCTGGAGCTCACGGATCCTGCGGAGCAGCACAATGCCGTTGGTGTCGGGCAGCAGGTAGTCGAGCAGCACCAGATCGAGATGCTCGCTCTTCAGCACCGCCTCGGCCTGGGCGCCGTTCTCGGCCCGGAGCAGCCGATAGCCCATGCCGTCGAGGGTCTGCGTCAGCAGGTTGAGGTACTCGACCTCGTCGTCCACGGCGAGGATGGTGCGCTGCCGCCCCGGCTGCTCGGCGACGACCTCGTCGTCCTGGGCCGCTGCTCTCGCGAGGTGGTGGGCCACCCGGTCGGTCAGGAAGCTGAGCGAACACGGCAGGTGGATGAACTCGTTGATGCCGGCCTGGTTCAGCAGGTCGCTCGGCAGGCCCTCGTTCACCGTGGCGCTCACCAGGATGATCGGCACCCCCCCTGGAGTGCGGTAGACGCCGGCCCGGATGATGCGAGCCAGCCGGATGCCGTCGACCTCCGGCATGTGCAGGTCGGTGACCACCAGATCGAAGCACTGGTTCGTCAGCAGGCTCAGCGCCTGCTGCGCGTCGTACGCGACCGAAACCACGTGCCCCGCGGAAGTCAGCGCTTCCGTCAGCACCATGGTCAACGACTTGCTGTCGTTGACGAACAGGATCGCCGCCACCGCGCCCTCCTAGCCAAACCTTCGTGAACCGGAGCGCTTTTGCACCTTCAGCGACCCGGCCACCTCGCCGTCGTAGGACTTCTGGACGGCCTCGCGAAGCATCTTGCGCTTCAATTCCTCGTTGACGGGGACCATCTCGACGTTCGTCGGGACGTTGCGCTCCTGCAGCAAGCGCGAATAGGCGTCCTGGCCTTGCCTGAGGTTCTTGAAGGACTCGACGGGTTGACCGTCGACGATCAGATGGTACTTCCCGTCGTGCGGCACCGTATCTGTGTCCTTCTCCAGGGAGATGTTCGCCTTGAGATTGGCCTGCTTGTAAGTGGACAAGTGGACCTCCTTCCCTGGACTCCGTTCCCCATCCCGTGTCGCCTCTGACCGTACCACAACCGCGCCCGGCGACACAACCTGCCCGCGCAAGTCGCAGAGGCGCCCCCGTGTTAGCATGCCACTGATGCCACGTCCCCCCGGATCGCCGCCACCAGGCCCGGCAATCGCAGTGGCCCGGCTCCTCTGTCTGGCGGCAGGGCTGTGGGCCCTGCTACTCGCCGGCGCTTCTCCGGCGCTCGCCCAGACGGCCCGCTCGGCCAACGCGTCCTTGCCCGCGACGGCCGCCACCTCCGGCGCGGCGAGCACGGCGGCGGAGACCGCTCCCGCCAACCCGCTCGAACTGGCCGCCGAGAAAGAGAGGGCGCTCTCGGTGGCGGCCTCGCGCCTGGCCAGCGGGCTGGAATCGGATCGCAAGTTCTTCACCCAGTCTCTCGCCTCGCTTCCGGCCGCCGACGCCGCCGCGGCACGTGAGAAGATCGACCAGTTTCTGGCCGATCAGGAGGAGCTGTTGCGGAACTTCCGGGCGCTGGCCCGGGGCTTGACCGATCTGGCGCGCACGCTGGAAGGGAAGAAGGGCGATCGCGACGCGGCGGCCCGGAATCTCGAGCTGTTCCGGCAGAGCCGTCCCCAGCGCCTGGAGGTCATGCTCACCGCCCGTGGCGGCGCCGATCGCCTCGTGGAGGATCAGCGGCTGGCCGTGATGGACCTGGAGAATGCCGGCCAGCGCGTCGCCGCGGCCAAGGTGGAAGCGGACCGGCTGCTGGCGGTCCAGCGGAAGGCCCGCGACGAGGCCACCTCCCTGAGTTCGCCGCTCGGCGTGCTAGGACGGCTGGTCAAGCGGGCCTTCTCCGCGACCTCGACCTCCGCCCCCGGCGCCGAGGTCCTCGCCGAACGGCTGGATCGCAGGCGCAAGATCCTCGAGGATTTCCGGATCGCCCTGATCCAGGAGCGCCAGTTCCGCTCGGGCCTCGAGTTCGAGCTGGCCTGCCGCAAGCTGGAAACGGCCCAGGCCGAGCAGGAGCAACTCCAGCTCGCGACCGCGCTGCTCTCGGAGGCGCTCGAGAAGGTCCGCAAGCGGGTCGGCATCACCCCGGAGGAGGTCCGCAGGACCGAGCAGGTGGTGCAGCGAGCGACCGCCGAGGCCGAGGTGCAGCGGGCCACGGCCGAGAAGACCGCCGAGAAGGCGCGCGAGGAAGGGCTCGCCGCAGCGACCGCCGAGGAGCGGCTGCGCAGGCGTCAGCTCGAACTGGAGCGGGAACTCCAGAGCAGCCCATCCGCCGGCGAGAAGGACAGGCTCGACGCCCGGTCCACCCTTCTCGAGGAAGAGAACCGCGCGACCCAGGATCGCAAGCTCCTCGCCTCCGAACGAGAGCAGCTCGCGGCGGCCGAGAGCGACCTGGCGAAGGCCAAGCAGGCGCTGGCCACCGAGCAGGGGACCCAGACTCCCCAGATCCTGGAGATCGTCCGCGAGGTCTACGACAACCCCGACCGCACCAGCAAGATCGAGGCGCTCTACCGGACCTCCCAGAGCGGGCTGGCGACCGCCGAGCAGGACGGCCGCGGGGTGCAGGCCGAACTGGCGAGTCTTCGCACGGCGAGGGAATCGCTGGCCAAGCGCGTCGCCCTCCAGCTCGAACGGACCACCAAGGAGAAGTCGAAACCCGCCACCGCCGGCGACGGGGCGCTGCTCCGCGTGATGAACGAGGACCTGCGCCTCCTGCGCCAGCGCCTGGAGCTGGCCGATTCGGCCATCTCGACCCACGACGAGATGGTCAAGGTACACGAGGATCGCGGCCGGTTCTTCCGGGACACGTTGCGCACGCTCTCGGGCTACCGGCGCGAGAGCGACAGCAAGGTCACCGCCGTCTCGTTCACCGAGGCCTACCAGGCCCTGCGCGAGGTGCTGGCGAAGGCCCCGGGCGAGGTGGCCCGATGGCCGTCGGAGCTGATGCGCCACCTGAACCGGCTCGAGAGCCGGGAGCGGTTC
>CAZSVK010000175.1:9006-11471 GCA_964610245.1 uncultured bacterium | reverse complement strand
GCCGGCAACAACGAAGAGGTCGGGAAGCTCTTCGGCCGGGTCTGGAACCGCATCAAGCGGCGCCTGCAGACCCCCGAGGACCGCAAGGCTTGGCTGGACACCGTCAAGGCCAACTACCCGAACATCGCCAAGCTCCTGGCCGACAACCCCGAGTCGGTCGAGAAGTTCATCGCCGAAGGCATTGCCGAGACCGAGGCCGCGGCGAACTGAGCGGGCCATCCCATGACCGACGGCTCCCCCCGCTCGCGGCCAACCGCGGGCGGGGGGAGTTTGCTGTCCGGGATGAGACGGGCGACAGCTCAGGGCCACGAGCGGAAGAGTGGTCCGATGCTCCGGGACTCCGTGTGAGACTACCCGCGGCCACGAACCGGCTTTCCCAATGTGGTAGCATTACGAGGTTCTGCTCATGCGATCCCCGACAAGAGGGAAGTGCACCGATGCGACAAGTCACTTGGACCGACGGTTCGGGCCGCGGTGCGGCTGACAACTCTAACTGGTCTGCGAAAGCTCAGTCTGCGGGCAGGCAGCTGGCGTGGTGCTCCAGCGGACTGGGTCTGTGCTCCCTACTGGTCGCGGCCTTCGTATCAGGCTGTGGCTCGGGCGTGTCGGTCACTCAAGACGCCTGGAAGCAGGTCGTGATACAGGTTTACAAGGACTCCGCCACGATCGACACCGCGTCCGCGACACTGGTGGGTCAACTGGGGGCGGCTCAGGGCACCATCTCGCCCGAGTTGCGCGCCCAGTTTCAGAAGCAATGCATCGATCGGTGGCAGGAACTGTTGGGCCGATTGGAAGCTGCGGGCATACCAGACGGCCCACCCAAGCAGACGGTCGATCAACTCGTCGCACAGTTGAAGGCCGAACAGGAAGCCCACCGAAAGCTGCTGGAGGAATCCAAGGACGGGGTGGTGACCGTTCCCATGTTCGATAGGTTTCGCGCTAGCATGAAAGCCGCCATCGCGTTGTTGGCTCCGGATGATCTGGGCCCGGTGCTGAGCAAGTAGACAACCCTCCATCGATTCCAAGCGGAACCAGGAGCGAGGTGAGGGCGGGGTCGGTGTCCTCGAGTTGAGCCGATGTGGTCGGTTTCCGCTTTGGCCCGACGAGACGAAGGACCGCGGCCCGGCGGACGCGTGCGAGTTCTTCCAGGAGGCGCTCCTGCAACTTGAAGCTTGCTCCAGCCCGTTGAGCCTTCAGGAGAAGGAAACGGGCCAGAGTGTGTCCCAACACGCAGATGAAGACGTGAACGCTGAGCTTCTGGTCGGTCCAGTGAAACTGAGGCCGCAGCGCCATACGAACAGGATCCTCGAGATGGGCGAAGACCGCTTCAATTGCGGCCTGGTTCCTGTAGCACCGCATGATTTCCGGCGTTGACCGATGCCCGGCACGCCGCGGAGCAGTTCGTCGCCCCAGGCCATCGTCGAGAAGGCGTCGAGGACCTGCGGACGCTCCGCGGCGTGCCGGTCCGCAAGCTGGTCGGTTCGGGGCTCACCGCTGCAAACCTCGAGCGCTACTTCGAGCTGGCCGACGCCTTCATCGTCGGTTCGAGCCTGAGGCGCGACGGCCGGTGGACCAACCCGCCCGACCCCGAGCGGGTCGAGCGGATGGTGGCCGCGTTCGCCGCCCTCTCACGGCCGCGAGGCTAGCGCGGCGGTCCCGGAACCACATCCGGAGCCGGAAGGCCCAACGGACCCAGCGGCGCGATCGACACCCAGAATAGCGCCAGCCCCACGAGGAACACGCCCAGGTTGAGCGCCATCGAGACGCCGTGGAGCTGCCCCCATCGCGCCTTCACGGCGGCCAGCTCGGCCGGAAGCGCCCCTCCGCCGGCCTCGGCCGCGTGCACCGACGCCATCTGGCCCCTGAGCGTGGCGAGCGCCGGGGCCACGCCCTGGGTCGCCACGAGCAGCAACGCGAGCATCACGCCCAGGAGCACGAGCCGCGTCTCTGTCCGCTCCGGCAGCACGAGCAGGGTGGCGAGCGACATCGCCGCCAGCACCTGACACAGAGCGTCGTAGCGCGGGAAGATCGCGTTCATCGCGTCGCCTGCCTGCTGCCGGGGCAGAGCGGCGAAGACCCCCGGAGCGAAAACGAACAGGAACAACGTCGAGCCGAGCCAGAAGCCCAGGCTCGCCAGATGCAAGAAACGAACCGCCATCATCGAAGACACCTCGCCGGGAAGATACGCGCACCGGGGGCCGGGCGCATCGCGACACCCCTGAGAGCTTATCCAAGAACCCTGGCCGTAACGAGGCCGGGGTTCCTGGATAGGTTCAGGGTCAGCAGACGGGAGGCGGCTCGTTCAGCACCAGCCAGTAGAGACCCAGCTGCTCGATAGCCGTGGCGAACTGTTTGAAGTCCACCGGCTTCCGGATGTAGCTGTTGACGCCGAGGTCTTAGCCCGCGGCCACGTCCTCCTGCTCCCGTGACGACCGCACGCATCCCAGGCCCAACCGTCGGGCGCG
>CAZSVK010000175.1:0-8996 GCA_964610245.1 uncultured bacterium | reverse complement strand
TGCTCCCGGGACGAGGTGAGGATGACGACCGGCATGCGCCGGGTGTGCTCGTTCGACCGGATGGCTCGCAGCACCTCCAGCCCGTCGACCTTCGGCAGCTTCAGGTCGAGCAAGACTATGGCGGGCCGGGGCTGGGCTGCTCCGGCGGCGCCGGTGCCGAGGAGGTAGTCCAGCGCGTCCTGTCCGTCCTCCACGACGACCAGTTCGTTGCTGACGTGGCTCCGTTTCAGCGCGCGCCTCGTGAGTTCGATGTCGCTGGGATTGTCCTCGACCAGCAAGATGACCGGCACCGAGTGGTTCATGTCTCCTCCTGTAGAGTGAAGCTGAAGGTCGCTCCCCGGCCTGTCCGAGACTCGGCCCAGACGCGCCCTCCGTGCCGGTCGACGATGCGTCGCACGGTGGCCAGTCCGATGCCGGTCCCGGGGAAGTCAGAGCTGCGGTGCATCCGCTGGAACGGCCCGAAGAGATTGCGCGCCGAGGCACTGTCGAATCCCGCGCCGTTGTCACGCACAAAGTAGGCCGGCTTGCCCGAGACCTCGGCGCGCCCGAACTCGATGCGGGCCCGGGCCTGCTTGCCCGTGAACTTCACGGCGTTCTCCAGCAGGTTGGTCAGCGCGATTCCGAGCAGGCTGCCGTCGCCCCAATCGGTCAGACCCGGTTCGATGTGGAACTCGAGCTGACGCTCGGGACTCGCCTCGCGCAAGCGGCCGGCAATCTGCTCGACCAGCGCCGAGAGATCCACCGAGGTCTTCCGCATCTCGGAGCGCGTCACGCGCGAGAGCTTCAGCAAGTCGTCGATCAGACGGCCCATCTGCTGGGCCTCGGCGCGCACCCGGCCCAGGTAGTCTCGGGCCTCCTCGTTCAGCACCTCTCCGTGGTCTTCCAGCAGCGCCAGGCTCCATCCGTCGATCCCGCGCAGCGGCGCGCGCAGATCGTGCGAGACCGAGTAGGCGAAGGCCTCCAGCTCCTTGTTGACCGCCGTCACTTCCCGGGTGCGCTCGGCCACGCGCCGCTCGAGCTCGGCGTTCATCCGGCGAAGCTCCTCGTCGACTCGCTTCTGCTCGGACATGGCCTGAGCCACCCGGAGGTTGACGTAGCTCAGCTTCGAGACCAGCGAGGCAAACTTCGAGAGGAAGTCCATCCCGGCGTTGACATGCTCACGGCTCAGTCGCGGCACACGTCCGAGCGCCGCCAGATAGGCCTCCCGATCGAACCCGTACCGCTCCGCCTGCTCGACGAAGGGCGACTGTTCCACGTTCTCGTCGTCGTAGAAGAACTGCCCGGTGTAGATGTTCCCAACGTGCTTGCCCCCGATGAACAGCGGGGTCACCACGTCCCAGAGATGGTTCTTGCACTTGTAGGCCACGTGCTCGCCCGGCCTCACGTTCCGCACCAGGTATAGATCGCTCTCGGTGCAGTTGCTCGCCGTCTCCGGATGCACCCGATGGAACCGGGTGCAGATCTCCTGCCAGCCGGTGGCGATCAGGACCTTGCCCTTCAGGTCGAGCAGCGCCGTGACCATTCCGGTCACGGTGGTGAAATCCTCCATCAGCGACTGGATCGCCGCAACGTCCAGGATATTGGCCAGCTCCTGTTCGCCAACGTCGACCTCGGGCGACAGGATGGTGTCGAGCTTCAGCTTCAGCTGCTCCCGGCTCTCCAGGAGCGCGCGCTCGGTCCGGCGCTGCGAGAGCAGTTTCTGCAGTTCGTTCGCCACCAGCCGGAGGGCGACGGCGTCGTGGTCGGCGTAGCCGGCTTCCTTGTTGCCCACGCCGAGCGCGAACCACACCTTGTCGCCCTCCAGGATCGGGATCCCCAGGAACCCTCGGGGGACCGGCAGCCCCTCGGGAAGGCCGCTCCCGGCCGCGGAGTCCGGAAACTCGGCGAAGGACGCCGGCCGCCGGAGCCGCACTTGCGCCACCCAGAGGCCCGCCGGCTCGGCTGGACACGGCTCCGCCGGGCCGGTCGCTGACGCTCCGGGCGCCCGCTGGCGCCAGACCGTGAGCTGGGTGGTCGCCTGGTCCTCGGAAACCAGATGGAGAAAGCCCAGCTCGCTCCCGGTCAACAGGACGGCCTGTTCCAGGACACAGTCGTGCAGTTCGCGATCGGTCAGTTGCGCCGCCTGCTCGTGCAGCTTCAGGAGCATGGCGACGCGCTCGGCCTCCAGCCGCAGCCGGTCTTCGGTCTCGATGCGCCGGGTGATGTCGCGGTTGCTCACCCGCCGGCCGATCCACCGGCCGTCGCCATCGAAGACGGGGCGGGACTCGTGGCCTATCCAGCAGAGTTCGCCCGAGCGAGTGACGATCCGGAAGTCGAGTGCGCAGACCTCGCGGGAATCCGGCTGGCTCAGGCAGTTGCCCAGCCGTCCGCGGTCCTCCTCGTGGAGGATGCGAGTGAGCAGACCGGGGTCGGCGAGGAACTCCTCGGCGCGGTAGCCGGTGAGGCGCTCGCAGGAGGGCGAGACGTAGTTCAGGCTGCCGCCGGGGGCGACCCAGTACTCCCAGTCGTGGGTGAAATCCGCCACGGTCCGGAACTTCAACGCGCTCCCGGCCAGCTCCGCCTCGGACTTCTTCATGGCCCGAAAGACCGGAGCGAGCCAGGCCAACCCCGCTGCCATCAAGGCGGAAACGGCCAGGCCGGCAAGTTCCTCGGCGGCGTCGAGCCCTGTCGAGCCATCGCCCTGAAGCACGTGCCACAGAGCGACGGCGCGACGGAAGGCCATCAGGAACAGGGCCAGCGCGATGAGCATCCAGGCCGGGTTACGGCCGGTGAACCGCATCAGCCTCAGGGCCAGACAGGCAGCCGCGACCTGGAAGACGATCGCTCCCGTCAGAAGGAACGCCAACGCACCCTCCACTCAGCCACGGCCAACAGCCCTTGCTCGCCGCAAGGCGCGAGATGAGGCACGCCAGGAAAGGAGAGTGCCCCGCCTCTCAAGTTTGCCGGGGCTCCCGACCGAAGTCAATGCCGCCCGGGCCCGGCCAGCTCCCTGCAGACCGCGGCCAGCGCGCCGGGATTGCCGGCCGCCTCCGCCAGCGCCAAGATGCCCTGGCGCAGGGGCGCATCCGGCACCAGCTTCTCCAGCAGCTCCGCCGACAGACTCGCGAGCCGGCGATCCCGCTGCCGCCAGGTCGCCAGCACCGCCGCGGAGGCCGCTCGGTCACCCACGGCGACGCCTACCAGCCGGGCCAGGTAGACGGCCCGCCGGCGCACCCGGACGCGCGCGCTGCCGTGAAGCGGCCCCGCGTCGTCGAGCCTCGAGCACTCCCTGGCCAGCGCGCGCAGCGCCTCCCTCGAGGCCGCCAGCAGCTCGGGCGCCATGCGCCGGCTCCGCACCCGGGCCAGCAACCGCCACAGCTCGAGCGGCGCCCCGGGCTCTTCGAGCGCCGCCAGGAACGGCGCGACGCGCAGCCGCACCGAGCCGTCCGAATCGTCGATGGCCCGCACCAGCACGCGACGGGCGCGCCCCGAGCGGGCCTCCCGTACCGCCTGCCCCACCCGGCCGCGATAGCCCGCGTCCTCGATGTGGAGCACTCGAGAGAGCGCCAGAGCCGCGTCGTGCCCGAGATCGGCCAGGTGAACGCTGAGCGCCTGCCGTTCCTCGCGGCTGAGCCGGCCCATCGCGAACAGCACCTCCGACTGGGTGCGATCCTCCAGCCGGCGGATGACCCGCTCCAGCAACGAGGCCAGAGCCGCGTTGGCCGGGTCGGCCGCCGCCTTCTCGAGCGCGGGCAGCGCCGCCGGCGCCCAGATGCGCTCCAGAGCGAGCACCGCCTGCCGGCGGACTCCCTCGTGCACGTCGCCCACCCGCTCGATCAGCGCCGAGACGAAGGTCCTGTGACCGAGGAACCCGAGCGCCCAGCAGGCCGCGGACCGCTGGCGATGCTCGGCGCTCGACAGCATCCTGGCCAGCACGCCCAGCGATTTCTCGAGCTGCCGGCGCTCGAGGGTGCGTCCGGCCAGCACCACGGCCGCCGCCGAGCGCGCCCGGGGGCTGGTGTCGGTCAGATGGCGAGACAGGTCGAGCTGGGCGGCTGGCGCAAGCCGGCCCAGCGTCTCGATGGCGTTGGCCCTCACGCGGGCGTCGGGCGAGCGCAGGCACGGCTCCAGGTCGTCCACCTGGCAGCCGCTCCGCTCGAGCGCCGTCACCAGTTCGGCCTGCACCGTGTAGTCCGGCTCCTTGGCCAGCGCGGCGCTGAGCGCGCGCGCAACCCCGGGCGTGGCCGACTCCGCCAGGTCCCGGGCCGCCATCCGGCGCCGTTGCACGTCCTCCGAACCGAGCAGCGCCAGCACGATCTCGGTCTTGCCCTTGCCCTCGAAGGCCCGCAACCTCCCCAGCGCGCTCTCGCGCAGCTCGCAGGAGCCCGCCAGCAGGTTCTGCTCGAGCAGCCGCACGTACTGCCCGTCGATGCGCCCGCACCAGACCAGGTAGGCCGCGGCCAGACCCAGCACCACCGCGAAGCTGACGCGGGGCGTCAAGAGGACGGGCAGAACGATCATCGCCAGCGACACCGAGATCACGCCGGCACCGAAGACCTGTCCATCCAGCCGCAGCCTGGCCTGGCGGGCGCGGGCCGGCGACAGCGGCGCCAGCAGCAGGCCCAGACAGGAGCGGTTGACGCCCTTGTCGAAGACGGTGAAGATCAGATTGGCCGCGAGGATCGCCGGGAAGCCAGCCCCGCCGAGCACCGCGGCGGCGGCCAGCCCGAGCGCCACCGGCATGGCCGACATGATGAGACCCGGCGAGAACCGGCCCAGTAGCCGGCCGAGCAGACCCGTCTGCACCGCGAAGATGAGCGCCTTGGTCAGCGAATCGAACATCCCCAGGAAGCCCGCAATCTCCGCGGGACTGTCGTACTGCAGCGCGGCGCCCTGGTTGAGCTGGTAGTCGACGAGATACTTGAAGATCGAGAACCCGAACACCGCCCGGGCCAGCGTCCCCAGCAGTGGAGGCTCGCCTTCGGCCTCCGCGAGGGAGGGCCCTTTGGTTTCCGCCTCGTCGCTCGCGGTGCCCGCGTCCCGGTTCAGCAGCGGCAGCCGTTCCAGCGCCAGCCGGAGCACCACGACGCTGGCCAGGAGCACGCCCGCCGCCACCAGGTACAGCTCCTCGATTCCAAGCATGCGCCCCAGCCAGCCGGTGCTCAACCCGGTGAAGACCTGCACCAGGAACCCCGAGGCCATCACCAGCGGAGTCCACAGCTTGGTCTCCTTGATGATCAGCCGGCCCTCGATGGAGTTCCAGAAGAGCATCCAGCAGAGCACCGGGAACGGCACGATGAATGAAAGGATGACCGCGTGCGACGCGAAGCTGCCGGCCGGCCCGTTGGCTGCCGCGAGGGCCAGCAACACGCTGTGAAGCGAGAAGTAGCCCGCCAGCAGGCCGAACGGGCTCCAGCGGCGCAACCGGCGGAACCCCGCCGAGAGCAGCAGCGCGAGCAGGTAGCCGGCCAGGAACGTCCACGGCAGGAAGCGCGCCCCACACTGCTTGAGGAAGAGCGTGGTGGCGGCCAGGTAGGCCAGCAGCGGCACATCCTGGGTCAGGGCAAACGCCAGCGCTATGGGAAGCAGCCTGCCGAGATCGGCCCGTTTGACGCCCGGGAAGGCCAGCCGCAGGAGACGCGTCAAACCTTCCGAACCTCCCGCCAGACCTCCTCCAGGAGCTGGTCGCGATGGAGTTGCTCGGCCATCCGGTTGAAGGCCGCGGCGGCCTCGCCCAGCTCGTCCTCCCGCACGATCGGCACCCGGTGGGAGAGCACTCCGTCGCCGACCCGCCGGATGCCCTGCACCAGCTCACCGAGCGGCCCGAGCAAGCGCCTGACCACGATGAAGGCCCCGGAGAGCCCGAGCAGCAGCGCCGCCAGCAACGCGAGCGCGGCCGGCATCTGGAACGAGCGCAGCGGCCGGTAGGCCACCCACTCGGGAAGTCCGACCCAGATCCGGAAGCCCAGCTCGGGCATCATCTGCTGGAAGACCAGGTCCTCCCTGCCGTCCATCTCGATCGAACCCATCTCTTCCGAGCCCAGGCCAGCGAAGTCCAGCAGCGGACGCACGTTGGTCGCCGACAGGCGCACCGGCACCTTCCCGGTCAGGGCCAGGGCCCTCCCGTTCCGGTCCAGCACCGCGATGTAGCCGTTGCGGCCCAACTCCAGGCCGGAGATCCAGCCGTTGACCTGTTCCGACACCGCGTAGAGAGCTAGCGAGAGCAGTCCGGCCACGCGGCCATCGGCCCCCGCGATCGGGTGCAGATAGGCAATCTGAGGCCGCCCGGAGCTGGAATAGAACACAGGCGTGAAGCCCGCCTTGCCGCCGGCGAGCACCTGGTCGGCGGCCGCGCTGAACATCCCCGGATAGCGGTGATAATCCTCGCCGACGTGGTCGGAGTGGGACTCCGCGCCGGCGCGGTACCGCCAGGCCCGCACCTTGCCGTCGGGACCGAAGAGATAGGCGTTGGCGAAGAGGTCGTTGAACAGCAGGAAATCCTCGAGCAGCCGCGCCGTCTCGGACGTCTCGCTCTTGCAGGCCGCCAGCCTGCCGGCCAGCGCCGCCGCCGCACTCGTGCCCCGGGCGAGGCCCTGCCCGAGGTGGCGTTCGACCGCCCTCGCCAGGAACCGGTTGGAGCGGAGGACCCACTCCTCGAACACCATCCGGCCGCCGGTGTAGAGCACCAGCAGCCCCGTCAGGGATACCAGCCCCACCACGGCCATGAAATAGGCCAGGATCTGGAACTTGAGACTTCGCGAGGCTCGCACGGGTGAAAGAGAGGTTGTTCGGTCTCCAGGCTACGTCAGCCCGGGTGCCGCGCGCCAGGAATTGGTGGTGACGGCGTGCGCGCGCAGAAAGTGGGAAGCCGCGCTGGTACGAGTTCTGCCGGGGACGCTGTCCCCGGGCCCCTGCCAGGACCGGTGCCCGGCCCTGGACCCGGCACTGATTGCACAAAGCGAGGCCTGATCGGTACTTCCATGGGCTCTTGCCCGCAAGCGGAGGCAAGAGTCTCTCCAGTCATCGGGGGGTCCCGGGGCGAACTTCGCCCCGGGTGAGGGTTCGGGAGCAAAGCTCCCGAGAGGCAAATCGAGATCCTCCCAGTTTCCCCACCTTCCGCGCTCGTACCAGTGGCAACAAGGAAGTTCGACACGAGCAGTAGATCCCGGCGCCTTGCCCGATCGCTCACTTCCCCCCCGGCACCAGCCCGGCCAGGCCCGGTTCCAGCCTGTGGATCCGGACCTCGGAGCCGGCCGGCGCCAGCCGGTAGACCGTGCCGTTGGGGCGCATCGCCAGGGACCTCAGCGGCGGCTCCGGTAGCTCGTCCGGTTCGATCCGGCTCATCACCGAGGCGTCGACCCTCCCTTTCTGCCCGACCAGCACGATCTCCACCCAGCGGGCCCCGGAACCGTCACGCTGCTGCAGCGCGAGGCAATAGCGGTCGACATCGTCCCGCCCGAGCACCTCTCCGCCGGTGATTTCGCGCCCCTATCTCCGCTCGCCGAGGGGGTAGTATGCCTCGCACCGTGGAGAGAATCCGCCCCCCTGGGGCGCGCGCATCAGCCAGTACCCCCGCCCCGGAAACGAGTCGAGCCAGAACAGGTGGCCCTCTCCGGCCACGGCCCTGCTCAGGTAGCTTCCGTTCCAGGAGCAGGCCAGCTCGCCCCTGGGCGAGAACGAGAACAGCCGGGCGGCGGCCGGGTCGTAAACGTAGACGTTGCTTCGCTCGTCGGTCCCCACCCGCCCGACCGCGCCGAACAGCCCCGGCCTCTTCGCCGCCAGCCCCAGGAACAGCGGGGCTTCGCGGCCCTCGGGATCCAGGAGCGTCACGCACCGCCCGCCGGCGTCGGAGACCGCCAGCTTGCCGTCCGGCCTCAGGCAGACGTCGAGGGGCACCGAGGCCGAGCAGCCCGGCGCCGGCGGCACGCTCCAGCTCCTGCGTAGCATCCCCTCCGGCCCGAAGGCCACGACCCGGTGCTTGAGCGGTTCGGCGAGCAGCAGCCAGTTCTTCGGACCGACGCCCACGCTCGACGGGCTCACGGGCCGCGCCTGGCCGTTCCCCACGAGCGGAGGCCCGACGAGATACTCGACCCAGCCGTAACCGATGCGGGTCAACCCGTACATCGCGTCCTCTTGGGCCGTCGCCGCCGAGGTCCAGGCCGCGCATGCCACGCACAGCACGAGCGCCGGCCGCAGCCGTCGCGCCAGGCCCACCGCATGAGCATGGAGGTCCACGGTCGGGCAGGATAGCGCATCGGGCGCCCGCGCAGGCGCCTAGGGGTGCAGTCGTGGAAGGTGGGGGACCGGGGAAGACCTCGGCCATCGTTCGACAGGGGATCGGCAAAGCCCTTTTCACCACGCCGGACCCGCCTCGGCCTGCTTGCCAAGTTCTGCGCCTTCGGGGACACTCATGGGGGCGCGTGCTTCGGAAGTGACGGCCCGAACAACGCCCCGGACAGCAGGTTGCGGCATTGCGCGTGGCTGGCCATGGGCTGGCAGGGTCGTGGGCCGAGACAGCCGCCGCGGTTCGTGCGCAAGCGAAGCAACTGGGAGGCGACAGGATGACCGCGAGTGACAGCATCAGGGACAACAGCCTCGATGAGCTCCGGGCGGTGGTCCTGCCACTGGCTGAAGTCGTGGCCGCGCGTGCGGAGGCTCTCGGCGTTACGGTCGAGGTCGGCCTCGCGGGCAATGACTTCGGCGTGCCGCTCTGGCTGCGTGCGGACAGCGCGGGAGCGGTCGTGGCGGAAGCTCGGGAGTCGAGCGGGACGGTGCGCGCGGAGTGGCACGTGGCCGGAAAGCCCCGGCGGCGCAAGCTCGGCGACCGGCACCTGGACATGAAAGAGGCGCCCCGGCACGTTCTGATCCCGGCGCTCGACGGGCTCGAGGGGCTCCTGCTGTCGATGGCGGGCGAGTGCAAGCGGCGGCTGGATGCAACCGACGGGGCCAAGGTGAAGGCCGAGGAGCTTCGCCAGAAGATGCAGCTGAAGGGCTGATCGGGGGGTACAAAAAACCCG
>CAZSVK010000174.1:550-11499 GCA_964610245.1 uncultured bacterium | reverse complement strand
CCCCCAACCCCCAACCCCCAACCCCCAACCCCTGACACCTGGAACCTGCCTATGGTAGTCTGGCGCCGCCCGAGGCGCACTCCTGGCGCCGAGGGCAGGCACCTCAAGTGATGGATTTCGCGATGCTCTCTCCAGCCGTTCGAGGCCGGCCCCGACGCGCCGTTCGGGTGGCAATCCTCATCCTGGCCGCGTGGCTGGGTCCGCTGTGGCCTGCCCTGGCCGATTCGCTTCGCGAAGAGTGCAGGGTGCGCGTCGAGAATCGGGCCGGGGGCGACATCTCGGTTTCCGTCGACGCCGGCAGCACCTGGAGCCCCATCGGGAAGGTCATGCACCCAAACGAGGGCGTTACGCTCGAGACGACCGACGGCGGCTTCACCGCTGCCGACTGGGCCTCCGACGGCGCGGTGGCGGCGACCGCCGCGAACGCAATCCACATCAAGGTGCATCAGGGCCAGCGCCACGCCGTGCTCTTCTCGCTGCAGCCCAGGGAGTTCCTCGGCTCCTCCGAGGAGGCGGCCAAGTCGTACTTCTCGAGCCCCAGCTCGATCTTCACCGATATCCCCGCCGGCACGTCGCTGTTCGGCTCGGCCCACGCGCCCAGGCTGGGAAATCCGGTCTACCTGGGGCGCTCGAATCCGCTGGTGCCCTTGCCCGCGGACTACCGTCCCTCGATCGGGGATGTGCTGGTGCTGGTGTCGGTCCGGCCCGTGTCCGAACTGCGAGAACTCCATGTGTTCAATCGCGAGGGCGGTCTGGTCACCGCGGCCTACCGGGACGGCTCGGTCAAGGTGGTCGGGCGGGTAGAACGAGCCGTGGGCGGCACCGGCCGCTTTGCGGGCACGCTCTTCGCCGACATCGGTCAGATCCGGGCGAACCACCCCGGCGTGGTCTGCGTCTCCACCTCGCCGCTCGGGCAGATTGGCGGGTTCCAGATCGTGCCCTCCAGGCACGCCAGGGAACCGAATCTCTCCTACGTCTGGGGCGCAATCGCCGCCTGGATGGTCGTCGGTCCCTTGCTCCCGGGACAGCCGGCGCTCGAGGGGGCCGGCCCTCTGTTCGGCGGGCACCTCCGGCCCGGCACGGGAAGCTGCCAGGTCCGACGGGGCGCCGGCGCTCCCTGGGCGCCGCTGCCGACGCTGGTGGGTCTCAGTCGCGACGGCCTCTCGGGCGTGACCGAGTTGCGGCTGAGGTTCTAGCGAGGCGCCGGGTCCGGAGTCCAGAGTCGCGGGTTGACCCCCGACTCAGAACTCTCGGCTCCAAACCTCCGAACGCAGGCGGCGCGAGGCGATCCTGGCCAGTTGCCGTAGCTTCAGCCGTTGATGGTGATGACAGTCACGTGCCTCCGAGCGCTCTCGATGCATTCTGTGCGTAGGGTTCCCGATCAGTCTCCCGACGGAATGGCCAGGCGAACGCTCTGGGATGAGAGGGACAAATTGTCAGGAGGCGGACCTCGCGGGTCCGTCTCGGCTCGGCCTCTCGTTTCGTTCGCGCCACGGCTTTGGCCCGGGCCGCGGGTCTGCGGCCCTCTGGGCGGCGATCGGGGCGAGAGCCTTGGGACGTTTCTGGGAGCCAATTCTCGTGGCATCGGTCCGTGCGGCTACCCCTTCTGCCCTGGCCGGCGGCGGCCAGTTCCTCCGCAAGGGATTTTGATTGCCCCGGAAGCCATGATCGGATAGCCTGTGACTGCAGTTGCCATTGATTGACGAGCGAAACTCCTCCAGGTAGGACAAAGAGGTCAGCGACAGATGGTCTCGGCGGGTCTCATATCGATCCTGATGGCCCTGTTGGCCGGCAAGGCCTCGCGCTCGCAGCTCGAAGAAGAGCGGCGGTTGCGGGAGGCGGCCGAGCGTGACCTGGAGCGTCTTCGAGAGGAGTTCTCGGTCGTCCAGGCCCGACTCCAGGCGGTCTCCCAGGGCCTGAAGATGGGCGTGTCAGTGGTCGGGCCCGACCTGCGCCTCATCGATTCCTGCGACGGCCCGTCCGGCGGCGGGGAGAACTCGGACCAGCCGTGCTACCAGCGACTATGGAACCGGACCGAGGTCTGCGAGGACTGCCCGGCCGCGCGGGCTTTCCAGTCCGGACGGCCCGAGGCGGGAGAGGTCACCACCGGCACCGATCCGTCCGACCGGCAGTACTACCAGGTCATCACCAGTCCGGTGCGGGGCCTCGACGGCAAGGTGACCCAGGTGGTCGAACTCGCGCGAGACATCACGGAGCGGCGCCGTATCGAGGTGCAGCTGCTGCAGGCCGGGAAGATGGCCGCCCTAGGCGAGCTGGCGGCGAGTATCGCCCACGATATCAACAATCCGCTGGCCAGCATCTCGGCCTATGCCGAGCAACTGGCCGACGCCGCCCAGCATCCGGCGCTGACCGCCTCGCCCGAGTTCAAGAAGTTCCCGGGCCACCTGGCCACCATCCGCAAGAACGTGAAGCGCTGCAAGGAGATCACCTCGGCGCTTCTCGACTTTGCGCGCAAGAAGGAAGAGCCGGTGCAGCCGGTGGACATCTCGATGGCCCTGGACGAGACCCTGTCGCTGGTGGAGCACGAGGCCCGGCAGACCGGGAAACGCATCGAGCGCGAGCTGCCGGACGATCTGCCGGCGGTCCTGGGGCAGCGCGGCGAATTCCAGCAGGTGCTTCTCAATCTGCTGACCAACGCGCTGGACGCCAGCTCCCCGGGAGGGGTGGTGGCAGTCCGGGCGAGGACCGTGCAGGGCGAGGTGGCGATCGACATCGAGGACCGGGGTACGGGGATTGCCCCCGGCGATCGGGATCACGTCTTCTCGCCGTTCTTCACGACCAAGCCGCCCGGTAAGGGAACCGGGCTGGGATTGGCCATTTGCTCGCGCATCGTCAAGCGCATGAAGGGGAGGCTCACGTTCGTGACGGAGGAGGGGGTCGGAACGACCTTCACGGTCTGGCTGGGCGTGGCCCGGTTGCGGGCCCGGCAGCGAGAAGCCGCCTGAAATGGACAAACCCATGGACATACTGATCGTCGACGACGAGGAAGACATCCGCTCGGTCATCCACGAACGCTTCGAGGAGCGCGGAGATCGCCCGGTGATGGCTTCGGACGCCGCCGAGGCGCTGGGCCTGGCGCAGCAGCGCTACTTCGACCTCTCGATCCTCGATATCCGGCTGCCGGGGATGGACGGGATCGAGCTGTGGAAGCACCTCCGCGAGCTGCAGCCCGCGATGGAGGTGCTCTTCATCACCGGGCATGCGGCGGTCGACACGGCGCTCGAGGCGATGAAGCTCGGGGCCTACGACTACTTGACCAAGCCGGTGGAGCTGGCGGAACTCGAGATCCTCGCCCGCAAGGCCTATGAGAAGAAGATGCTGCGCAAGCAGACCGTGCTCCTGCGGGAGGAGCTGGCGCGGCGCGGCGTCCGGGCCAACCTGATCGGCACGAGCCCCAAGATGGACAGCGTGCTGCGGGCGATCCACCAGGTGGCGCGCACCGACTCGCCTGTCCTGATCGAAGGAGAGACCGGCACGGGCAAGGAGCTGGTCGCCCAGGAAGTCCACGCCGCGAGCGCTCGGCGCGACAACCCGTTCGTGGCGGTCAACTGCGGGGCGCTGCAAGAGAGCCTGCTCGAGAACGAGCTGTTCGGCCACGAAAAAGGGGCCTTCACGGGGGCCATCACGTTCAAGCGGGGCCTGTTCGAGGCCGCCGACGAGGGCTCGCTCTTCATCGACGAGGTCGGGGAACTGAACATGGGCGCGCAGGTGAAGCTGCTCAGGGTGCTCGAGAACGGCACCTTCCGGCGCCTGGGCGACACTCGCGAGACCCGCGTCGACGTGCGGCTCATCTGCGCGACCAACCGCAAGCTCGAGGAAGAAGTGCGGAAGGGCAAGTTCCGCGAAGACCTCTACTACCGTCTCAATGTCTTCCGCATCGAGATCCCGCCTCTGCGCGAGCGCAAGGAAGACATCCCCTTGCTGGCCTACCACTTCCTGCGCCATGGCCGCGCCGCCTGCAACGAGAGCCCCACCGACATCCAGACCGAGTCGATGGAGACCATGCTGGCCCACAGCTGGCCGGGCAACGTCCGCGAGCTGGCCAACGCCGTCGAGCACGCCACCATCCTCGCGATGGGGCGCAACACCGTCGAGATTGCCGACTTGCCGCCCGCCGTGCGGCGTCAGCCCGGCGGTTTGCGTTCCTGGACCGCGACCCCGGTGCTCCCCGAGGCCCGCTCCTTCCCGGCCATCCCGCCAATGGCCGCGGGGTCGGACGGCGTGCCGGTCATCGATCGCCGGCCCTGGCAGACACCCGCGTTCCCCGCGCAGGCTCTCCCGGCCCCCGTGGAGCCGCAGGCCCGCGTCCCGCTGCTGCCCGCCGGGCCGGATGCCGGCCAGTCGCAGAGCGATGCGACCCCCACAACGGGCACGGCCGCTCGGATCGGCGTGTCGCTGGCCGAGGTCGAGAAGAACCACATCATGGAAACGCTGAAGCAGGCCGGCGGGAACCGGACGCGGGCCGCGCGCTCGCTCGGCATCAGCGTGCGTCACCTGCGGCGGAAACTGCACGCCTACGGCTACCAGGATTCGAAGGCCGAAGCGTGACTGTAGGCACCTACTAGAGGGGCCCGGGATCGCTTTGCAGGTGCGGGATCACGCCATCCTCCGCGGAACTCGCTTTTGTCTTCCCTTCGACCCCGTAACTTGCGGTACACTCCGGCAACTGAGTGACGACGGCAGGCCGAGGACCGAGGGCACGGCGCACGAGGTCCGGCGGCCGGATACAGGAGGACTGGGTCGTATGAGAAGAAGCTTGCTGGTTGCGGGTGTCATGGCTCTTTGTCTGGTGTTCCTGGCCAGCGGCGTGGTCAGCGCCAAGGCGAAGTGGACCAAGCAACTCGGGATGAAGTGCGCTGAGTGCCATGACGGGAAGCCGGCTGAGAAGAAGTTCCTGCCGGGTGCAGGCCAGGTCGCCATCGGCATGGTGAAGATGATGGCCGAGGTCAACGGCCAGCTCAAGGCCCCCCACGCCCAGATGGACTGCTACGGCTGCCATCGCGGCGCCGCGAAGATCGCCAAGGCCGACGACAAGGTCGAGGGCGCGACGACGCCCGAGATCGACAAGGCCATGAAGGATCTGACCGCTGCCGCCGACAAGGCCTGCAAGGTCAGCGCGCCGGCCGCCGTTGTGTCCTGCGCGACCTGCCACCACGGCAAGGGCAAGGTTCCCGAGAAGCCCTGACTCCGGTCTCGGGCCGCCCGACTCGAATCTGACCCGCTCCGGCGCGAAGGCTGCGCCGGGGCGGGTTTTGCTTGCGGCGCGGGTGACATCCTGTCCTCCGGGGTGGCCGGCCGGCCAGGCTGGGACCGGTGGCCTGTCATGCTCCGGCGCGCGCTCCGGGGAATCCACTAGTGATGCGCCCAGGTGAGATCTGGCATGGCCCGGCCATCCCTGCTATCCTCGCCGCGGGTGGGGTGGCCGGCCGTGGGGGATGGCCGGTGGTGCGAAAGTTGCGTAGCAGACAATCCAGTGACCGGAGTCCCGGTGCAGGCGGCGCCGGTCCACGTGGCAATCGAGAACGGTCTAGGCTGAAGGGATACCCGATCCAATGAGTAAGAGTTACGAGGTCATCGACGGCAACGAAGCGATCGCGCGGGTTGCCTATCGAACCAACGAAGTCATCGCGATTTATCCGATCACGCCCTCCTCGAACATGGGTGAGTGGGCCGATCAGTGGGCCTCCGAGGGCCAGAAGAACATCTGGGGCACGGTGCCCTTGGTCGTCGAGATGCAGAGTGAGGGTGGCGCCGCCGGTGCGGTCCATGGCGCCCTGCAGACAGGGGCTCTCTCGACCACCTTCACGGCGTCGCAGGGTCTCCTGCTGATGATCCCCAACATGTTCAAGATCGCCGGCGAACTCACGAGTGCCGTGATTCACGTGGCGGCGCGGACCGTGGCGACCCACGCCCTGTCGATCTTCGGAGATCACAGCGACGTGATGGCCTGCCGTTCGACCGGCTTCGCCATGCTCTCGTCGGCGTCGGTCCAGGAGGCGGCCGACTTTGCGCTGATCGCCCAGGTGGCGACCCTCGAGTCCCGCGTACCCTTCCTGCACTACATGGATGGCTTCCGCACCTCCCACGAGGTGACGAAGATGGAGATGGTGTCCGACGAGGACATCCGCACGTTGATCCCGATGGATCGCGTTCGCGACCACCGCGCCCGCGCGTTGTCGCCGGATCGGCCGGTGCTGCGCGGCTCGGCCCAGAACCCGGACGTGTTCTTCCAGGCTCGTGAGGCAAGCAACCCGTTCTACCTGGCCTGCGCCGACCTGACCCAGAAGGCGATGGACAGGTTCGCCACGGTCGTTGGACGGCAGTACTCGCTGTTCGACTACCACGGCCCGGCCGACGCCGAGCGGGTGGTCGTCCTGATGGGCTCGGGCTGTGACACGGTCGTCGAGACGGTCGACTACCTGGCCGCCAAGGGCGAGAAGGTCGGCGTGCTCAAGGTCCGGCTGTATCGGCCCTTCGATGCTCGGCGCTTCATCGAGGCCTTGCCCCGCACGGTGAAGTCCGTGGCCGTGCTCGATCGCACCAAGGAGCCGGGCTCCCTGGGCGAGCCGCTCCACCTGGACTGCATCGCCGGTCTCGCCGAGGGCATGGCGAAGGGCTGGGGCCAGTTGAAGAAGATGCCTCTGGTCGTCGGCGGCCGCTACGGTCTGTCCTCCAAGGAATTCACGCCGGCGATGATCAAGAGCGTGTTCGACAACCTGTTGCAGCCCGAGCCGAAGAACCACTTCACGGTCGGCATCAACGACGACGTCACCCACACCAGCCTCGATTACGACCCGTCCTTCACCACCGAGGGGCCCGAGGTCGTCAGGGCCGTCTTCTTCGGTCTGGGTGCCGACGGCACCGTGGGCGCCAACAAGAACTCGATCAAGATCATCGGTGACGAGTCGGACAACTTCGCCCAGGCCTACTTCGTCTACGACAGCAAGAAGTCCGGCGCGAACACCATCTCGCACCTCCGCTTCGGTCCCAAGCCGATCCGCTCGGCCTACCTCATCGACCAGGCCAGCTTCGTCGCTTGCCACCAGCAGTCGCTGCTCGATCAGCTCGACGTGGTCAAGCCGGCGGCCAAGGGCGGCGTGTTCCTGCTCAATACCATCTTCTCGGCCGACGAGGTCTGGGGCCAGCTGCCCCCGATGGTGGCCAAGCAGATCGTCGACAAGAAGCTGCGGTTCTACGTGATCGACGCCTACAAGGTGGCCCGTGAGGCCGGCATGGGCGGCCGCATCAACACCGTGATGCAGGTCTGCTTCTTCGCCCTGGCCAAGGTCATCGACCAGGAGACCGCGATCGAGGCGATCCGCAAGGCGATCCGCAAGACCTACGGCGGCAAGGGCGCCGAGGTCGTCGACAAGAACCTCAAGGCCGTCAGCATGGCGCTCGAGCACCTGCACGAGGTCAAGGTCCCGGCCACCTACGCCGGCGAGGTCACGGCGATCCAGCGCGTCCACGAGGCCGCGCCCGACTTCGTCCGTAACGTCACCGAGAAGCTCCTCCGCGGCGAGGGCGATCTGGTCACCGTCGGCGAGATGCCCCAGGACGGGACCTTCCCGACCGACACCGCCCGCTGGGAGAAGCGGAACCTGGCCCAGGACATCCCGGTCTGGGATCCGGGCCTGTGCATCCAGTGCGGCAAGTGCGCCTTCGTCTGCCCCCACGCCGCGATCCGCATCAAGGCCTACGAGCCCGAGCTGGCCAAGAATGCCCCGGCCGCCTTCAAGATCTCCGATGCCAAGGACCGCGACTGGAAGGGCCTCAAGTACACCATCCAGGTGGCCCCCGAGGACTGCACCGGCTGCACCATCTGCGTCGACGTCTGCCCCGCCAAGAGCAAGACGCAGGCAGATCACAAGGCGCTCGACATGACTACCCTGCTGCCCATCCGGGAGCAGGAACGCGCCAACTGGGACTTCTTCCTCTCCATCCCCGACCTCGACCGGCGCCGCATCAAGCCGGGCCAGATCAAGCAGCAGCAGGTCGCGCGGCCGCTGTTCGAGTTCTCTGGCGCCTGCTCGGGCTGCGGCGAGACTCCCTACCTCAAGCTCCTGACCCAGCTCTTCGGCGATCGGCTGCTCGTGGCCAACGCGACCGGCTGCTCGTCGATCTTCGGCGGCAACCTGCCGACCACGCCCTGGGCCCAGAACGCCGAGGGACGCGGCCCCGCCTGGGGCAACTCGCTGTTCGAGGACAACGCCGAGTTCGGCTACGGGTTCCGGATCTCGATCGACAAGCAGCGCGAGTACGCTCGCGAACTGGTTCGCAAGCTGGCCGACCGGATCGGCGGCGACCTGGCCGAGCAGTTGATGCTGGCCGAGCAGAAGGACGAAGCCGGCATCTACGAGCAGCGCGAGCGCGTCGTGGAGCTGAAGAAGAAGCTGGAAGGCGTCGAGGACGCCGACGCCAAGCAGCTCCTCGGACTCGCCGACATGCTGGTCAAGAAGAGCGTCTGGGTGGTCGGCGGTGACGGGTGGGCCTACGACATCGGCTTCGGCGGCCTCGACCACGTGCTGGCCAGCGGACGTAACGTCAAAGTTCTGGTCCTGGACACCGAGGTCTACTCCAACACCGGCGGCCAGATGTCGAAGTCCACGCCCCGCGGCGCCATCGCCAAGTTCGCCGCCGGCGGCAAGCCCGCGGGCAAGAAGGACCTGGGCCTGATCGCGATGAGCTACGGCAACATCTACGTCGCCAGCGTCGCCTTCGGGTCGAGGGACGAGCACACGCTCCGGGCGTTCCTGGAGGCCGAGGCCTACGACGGCCCGGCGATCATCATCGCCTACGCCCACTGCATCGCCCACGGCATCGACATGGCCGAGGGCCTCGCGCACCAGAAGGCGGCCGTCGAGTCCGGCCAGTGGGTGCTCTACCGGTACAACCCCGACCGGGCCAAGACCGGCGACAACCCCCTGCAGCTCGACAGCAAGGCCCCGTCGATCCCGCTGGAGCAGTTCATGTACCTCGAGAACCGCTTCAAGGCGCTCAAGAGTGCCCGGCCTGACGAAGCGAAGAAGCTGCTCGCCGAGGCTCAGGCCGGCGTCAACGCCCGCCGGCGCTTCTACGAGCACCTGGCCCGCGCCAACTCGGAAGCCTCCGAGCCGACGGGCGACCAGCCCTCGAAGTGACCCCCGGCCTCCCGGGAGGCCTTGCATCCGAACGGCCAGGAAGCCACGAGCCTCCTGGCCGTTCCCATTCCGGCCGGGTGCAGTCGCAGGTCATGGGGAGACTGGGAAAGCCCCGAATTGCCTCTCAGGAGCTCCGCTCCCGAACCCTCGCCAGGGGTGAAGTTCACCCCTGAACCCTCGATGACTGAAGATAGCCTTGCCTGCGCTCGCAGCTGAGACTCCTGGAGCGAGCCGGTCTAGCCTCGTTTCCTCTTCTCATTGCCGGGTCCAGGGTGGGGCTCCCACCCTGGCAGGGGTTCCGGGGACAGCGTCCCCGGTAGAACTCAATCCAGGGCAGCCCCCCCCCTTTCCTCGACTGCACCCATTTCGGCCGCGCGGCTTGAAACGGCCTCTTGGCTCTGGCATGTTCAGGAGCGACGCTGGCTGGCCCGGCCGGCTCGGAGGAGAGGCATGCCCATCACCGATTCCCAGCATCGCAAGTCGGTCACCTACTCGGTCGCCGAGGTACGCGAGTTCGCCCGCGAACTCCGCGCCCTGAGCCTCATCGCGATCCACGCGGCCGGCAGCGGCCATCCGGGTGGCAGCCTCTCCTCGGCGGACCTCGTGGCGGCGCTCTACTTCCACGTGATGAACCACGACCCGCGCGTGCCCGATTGGCCCGACCGCGACCGCTTCATCCTTTCGAAGGCGCACGTCGCGCCGCTGCTCTACGCGGCGCTGGCGCTCACCGGCTACCATCCGCCCGAGGCAGTCGTGACGCTGCGCAAGCTGGGCAGCCCCTTCCAGGGCCACCCCGATCGCCTGAAGTGTTCCGGCGTCGAGATCTCCGGCGGCTCCCTCGGCCAGGGGCTCGGTATCGGCCTGGGGATGGCGCTCGCGGCACGTCTCGCCGGCCGGAAGAACCGGATCTTCTGCCTGATGGGCGACGGCGAACAGCAGGAGGGCTCGGTCTGGGAGGCGGTGATGGCCGCCTCGCACCACGGGGTCGACAACCTCGTGGCCATCGTCGACAAGAACGGTCTGCAGATCGACGGCGCCGTCAAGGACGTGATGAACGTCGACCCGCTCGAGACCCGGTACGCGGCCTTCGGCTGGCACGTCGAGGTCGTCGACGGCCACGATCTGGCCGCTCTCTTCAAGGCCTTCGAGGACACGCGGTGGGTGCGCGGGCGGCCTTCGCTGATCGTCGCGCGCACGGTCAAGGGAAAGGGCGTCAGCTTCATGGAAAACGTGGCGGGCTGGCACGGCAAGGCGCCGAACCGCACCGAACTGGACCTGGCTCTGCTCGAGGTGAGCGCGCGCCGGTTCGACGCCGAACGCGCCGACGCGCTGCTGGAACGGGCCGCGGCCTTCGGGGAGGACGCGGACCGGCGGTCCCGCCAGTCGATGCCCCGGTTCAGCCGCAACTTCTGGTGGAACGCCGGGCCGGCAATGACGGCCGGCATGGAGCTGACCCGGGCCGGTTTCGGACGCGCGCTGGAGGCGGCGGGCGAAGATCCGCGCGTCGTCACGCTGAAGGCCGACATCTCCGACAGCATCAAGCTCTCCGAGTTCGAGCGGGAGCACCCGGAGCGCTCGCGGCGCGTCATCTCCATCGGCATCGCCGAGCAGAACCTGATGCAGGTCGCCGCCGGCCTGGCCCGCGAAGGCTTCATCCCCGTGGCCGGCTCCTACGGCGTGTTCGCCGCCGGCCGGCCCTGGGATCAGATCCGCACCACCATCTGTTACGGGGATCTGAACGTCAAGATCGCGGGCGCTCACGGCGGGGTCTCGGTCGGCCCGGACGGC
>CAZSVK010000174.1:0-540 GCA_964610245.1 uncultured bacterium | reverse complement strand
GCGTCTTTGCATCGGGGAGGGCATGGGATAAGATAAGGGTGTCCATAGCGTACATGAACCTGAACGTGAAGATTATCGGCACCCACGGTGGCATCTCCGTTGGCCCGGATGGCGCCACCCACCAGGCGCTCGAGGAACTGTCGCTGATGACGGTGTTGCCCCGGATGCAGGTCGTGGCGCCGTGCGACGATCTGCAGACCGAGAAGGCCACTCGCGCGGCGATCCTCGAGGTGACCGGCCCCTGCTACATCCGCTATGCCCGCGAGGCTACCCCGCGGGTCACTCGTCAGGACACGCCGTTCATCTGGGGGCAGGCCAACGTAGTGAGGTTCCGCGGGGAGGCCGAGACGTTCGCCGACGCCTTCGAGACGGTACCGGGCCACTCCTACCGCAGCGAGAAAGAACAACTGGCCATCCTGGCCTGTGGTCCGATGGTGGCCGAGGCGATGCGGGCCGCCTACATCCTGAAGGTCGAACGGGGGCTGGAGACGCAGGTAATCGACCTCCACACGCTCAAGCCGCTCGACGCTCAGACCATCG
>CAZSVK010000173.1:7888-11553 GCA_964610245.1 uncultured bacterium | reverse complement strand
TCCCCTGGCGAGGGTTCGGGAGCAGCGCTCCCGAGAGACAAGTCGAGGTTCTTCCCTTCTCCCATGAACGGCGACTACCGCCGAGGGTTTCGGGCCCAGGTCCCTGGGTCCGGACGCGAGCCCGAGGCCGCCCCCCCCCGCGGAACTCGCGCCGGGGTATGCTGTCCCAGAGTCCGGACCCGGCGGGTCCTGGTGAGACGGCGGTTGCCGGCGCCCCGGGTGGCGCTGGCGACGGCCCCGAAGATCGGAGACGGCAAGGATCGTCTCCGGCACAGCAAGGGACGGCAACGCATGTTCGAGACGCGAGACCTCCGCGGGACGGGTCGTGACCTTTCGAAGCCGAGGGCGGGCGGAAGCGCCGGGCGCCGGCCGTGGCTCGTGGCCTTGCTGCTGATGGCCCTGGCGATCCCGGTGGCGGCGGAGGCGCCGGTCTCCCTCGATGCTCCGGACGGCCAGGGAATGACGATGCAGGAGCTGGGGCTGCGGGTGGCGGTCCACGGGATGCTCTCGCTGACCGAGATGGAACTCGTCTTCCGCAACCCCCAGCCTCGCCAGATGGAGGGCAAGTTCAACTGCGTGCTGCCGGCGGGCGCCACGGTGAGCCGCTTCGCCAAGGAGGTCGGCGGCCGGCTGGTGGAGGGCGAGGTCGTGGAGCGCCAGCGCGCCACCCGCGTCTACACCCAGATCCTGCACGAGATGCGGGACCCGGCGCTGCTCGAGCAAGACCAGGGGAATCGCTTCTCGGCCCGGGTCTTCCCCATCCCGCCCAGCGGCACGGTGCGGCTGGTGCTTTCCTACTCGCGCCTGGTGCCGATGTCGGCCGAGGGGCTGCGAGTGGTCGAGGTGCCTCTGCTGGGCCTGCCGAAGATCGAGAACTTCCACGTGAAGGCGATCCTCCGGGAACTGGAGGGAGAGACGCTGGTCGCGTCCACGGAAGGGACCGCGGCTCGGACGAACGAAGCCCAGACCATCACCCAGGAGCAGAAGGAGTTCACTCCCGCGGCCGATCTGCGGTTCGTGTTCCGGGCTGAGAAGGGCACGCCTCGGCTGCACAAGCTGCGGGCGGGCGACTTCCAGCTCCTGAGCTACCGGGCCGACCCGACCGGGCTCTCGACGGCACCCGTGGACCAACCCTGGACGTTCTACGTCGATACGTCCGCCTCCGGCATCGCGGAGGGACAGCAGCGGGTGCGCGCGCTGGGCGAGCTGCTGGGCAAGCTGCCGGCGTCCACGCCGCTCCGGCTCTTCGCCTTCGACGTCGAGGTCTCGCCCGCGCTCTACGAAGGGCCGGCGAGGGACGCGGTCGCGGCGGTCACGAAGAAGCTCGGCCAGCGATGGTTCCTGGGCGCTACGGACCTGTCTGCGGCGGCCAGACACGCGGGCGAGCTGGCGCGCAAGGATACTTCACCTCAACGTTATGCGATGGTGACCGACGGCATCGCGACGCTAGGGGCACGCGCGCCGGGCGAGGTCGTGGCGGCGCTCGGCACCTGGCCCGCGACGCACCGGCTCGACGCGCTCGTGCTGGGCTCGCGCCAGGACGAGTCGATGCTCCGCACGCTGACCGACGGCCGCGGACGCGTCGTGGCCCTGCCTCTCGGACCCAAGGCCGAAGTCACGGCCGAGGCCGCGCTGGAAGCGCTGCGCCCGCCGCTCGGTCCGAACTGGACCTTCTACGACGAGGGCGCCGAGTGGAGCTTTCCGCGCCTCTTCCGCGACGTCCAGGCCGGGCAGGAGTTGATCGCCTTCTCGGCGCTCGAGCCCGGCGCCAAGACCCGTCCGGGCTTCGCCAGCAAGGCCCCCGACCAGGCCGACCGGCCGATGGAGGGCGGCGCCACTCTTGCCGGCGACTTCGCGCCGCTGCTCGAGCGCGAGGCCCACGCGGCCGAACTCGCTCACCTGGAGCAGGAAGAGGGCAAGACCACCGACGCGGCCGAACTGCGCCGTCTGCGCGACCGGCGCCTGGAGATCTCCACGAAGCATCGGGTGCTCTGCCCGCTGACCGCGCTGCTGGTGCTGGAATCGGAGCGGGACTACGAACGCTTCGGCCTCGACAGGCGCGCTCTTGCCGACGTGATGGTCGTCGGCGCCGACGGCATCGAACGGCGCGCGCGCACGGCTGACGATCTGCCGCCGCCGCCTCCCCCGACCGCAAAGCCTCCGATGCTCGACCGGCTGAAGAAGCTCCTGCGGATGGACGGCCCGGCGAGCGCGGCGGCCCCGCAGGGCCTGGCCCGTTCCGAGGCCCGCGCGCCCTCCTCCGCTCCGATGGCCTCCGAAGACAGCGCCCAGGCCGCCGTCGAATCGGCCCAGGCGGCCCCCGAGCCCTCCGCGGCGGAGGCGTCCGGCGCCGCCCCCGAGGAGGAGAGCAAGGCACTCGCTGGGGCCGGTGGCGGCGGCGCGGGTGGCGAAACCGACGCCTTGGCGCGAGGCTCCGACGCGCAGCCGAGCCTGGAAGAGGCCCCCGCATCCAACGCGATGGTCGCCCCCTCGCCGGCGCCGGTGCAACTCTCATCCTCGAGCCGGCAAGCCGTGCGCCGACACCCTCGCCGGCGCCGGTGCAACCGTCGATCGCCGCCCTCCCCGCCTCGGCCCCGCCTCCGCCCGCCCCCTCCGCGCCCACGCGGGAGCGGCGAGAGACTGCGGACGCCGGAGCGCCGGTCGGTGGACGGCCCGCGGAGCCTCCGCCCATCCCGACCACCGGAGGCGAGAGCAACGCCGGCATCGTCTCGGGCAGCCAGGAGCTGGGCTGGGTCGCCGAGGGCAAGGCGGTCCCCGACGACGCGCAACTGACGCAACTGGCCAAGGCGGTGAACGAGGCGCCGTTCGATCGCACCCGCCGCAACGCCTACGCCGACGCGCTGACCCGCGCCGGAAAGTGGGGGCCGCTCGAGGAACTCGGCCTGGAGTGGGCCCGATTCTACTCGGAAAACCCCGCCGTGTTCGAGCACCTGGGCCGCTCGCTCGCCCGCGAGGGGAGCCTTCCCAAGGCGGCCCGCGCCTTCTCGTCGGTCGCGGAGGTGGCGCCATCGGACGCCGCGCTGCTGAGCCGGGCCGGGTACCTGTTGCTGGACTGCGACGCCAAGGAGGGCGCCGTCCAGCTCTTCCGGGAGGCGGTCGCCCGGCGGCCCGACCAGCCCAACACGCACCGCGGACTGGCGCTGGCCTGCCTGCTGGCCGGCCATTACGAGGAGGCCGTGAAGGTGCTCCAGGCCGCGCTGAAGGAGAGCTTCCACGGACGCTACGGCGACATCCGCCGGGTGATGCGCGAGGAGCTGGGCTACATCCTGCGAAGCTGGGCGAAGTCGACGGCGCCAGGCAGAGAGCGCGTGCCGGAGCTGGCCCGCGAGCTGGAGGTGGAGCTGGGCCGGGTCGACGCTCTCAGGGTGACGCTGGTCTGGGAGACCGACGCCAACGACGTCGACCTGCACGTGGTCGACCCGAACCACGAGATGTGCTTCTATTCCCACCGGAACACCGCGTCGGGACTGGAACTGTACTCGGACCAGACGCAGGGCCTGGGCCCGGAGGTCATCCGCACGGGCAAGACCCGCCCGGGTGACTATAACGTTGGCGTGAAGTACTTCTCGCCCGGACCGATGGGCGTCTCGCGAGGCGTGATCGTCGTGCTGGTCCCCAAGGACGGCCTGCCGGGCGAGGTGCGC
>CAZSVK010000173.1:0-7878 GCA_964610245.1 uncultured bacterium | reverse complement strand
CTGGTGCCGATCCCCGGCGCCCAGGACATGCGGCTGCTGACGACGGTGAAGATGAACTGAGAGGTTGTGAGGAAGTCGAGAACCCTGTCGGGAGCTCCGCTCCCGAGCCCTCGCCAGGGGTGAAATTCACCCCTGGACCCCCCGATGGCTGGAGGGAGTCTTGCTTGCGCTTGCAGGTCCGAGTCCTCGAAACTGCCGAACCGGCTTCGTCTCCCATTCTCATTGCCGGGTCCAGGGGGGGGCACCCCTCCTGGCAGGGGCCCGGGGACAGCGTCCCCGGAGAAGGCCGTGAACCGACTTCTTCACAAACTCTGAGGCGTCACTCCTGTCGGGGGCACCGTCCCCGGCAGGACGGGCGCCCGACCTGTCGGCGACCCGCTACCCCTGCGCCTCGGGGAAGGTGGCGAAGTTGAGCACCAGCAGGCGGGGCTCGGTCATCTCCTCGATGGCCCAGCGGAGCCCCTCCCGGCCGAAGCCGCTCTCCTTCACTCCGCCGTAGGGCATCTGGTCGGCGCGGTACATGGGGAAGTCGTTGATGACGACGCCTCCCACCTCCAGCTCCCGGAAGGCCTGCCAGGCGCGAGGCAAGTCGCGGGTGAAGACCCCGGCTTGCAGCCCGTAGACAGAATCGTTGACCGCCGCGAGCGCGTCCTCGAAGCTGCGGTATCTGGCCAGCACCAGCACCGGCCCGAAGACCTCGCGGCAGCTCAGTTCGAGCGACGGATCGACTCCCTCGAGCACCGCGGGCTGGATCATCCGGCCCTGGCGCTGGCCCCCGCAGAGCACCGAAGCGCCGGCCGCGCGGGCCTTCTCGAGCCAGCACTCGATTCGCACGGCCGACTCGTCGTCGATGACCGGCCCCACGACGGTCCGCTCGTCGCGAGGGTCTCCGGTATGGATGTTCGCCTCGATGGCCGCCAGCAGCCGGCCGCGGAAGTCATCGTACACGCGGTCGTGCACGAAGGCCCGCTGCACCGAGATGCAGACCTGGCCGGCATAGGCGAAGGCGCCGAGTGCCGTGCGCGCGGCGGCGAAATCCAGCGCGGCGTCGGGCTCGACCACGACGGCCGCGTTGCCCCCCAGTTCGAGCGTCACCTTCTTGCGGACCGCCTGCTCCTTGAGCTTCCAGCCGATGGCGGGGCTGCCGGTGAAGCTCACGACCTTCACGACCGGGCTCGTGACCAGAGAGCCGGCGAGGGCGCCGGGGCAAGGCGTGACCTGCAGCATGCCGGGGGGCAGACCGGCCCGGGAAGCCACCTCCGCGAGCAGCAGGGCCGTGAGCGGCGTCTGCGAGGCCGGCTTGACGATGACCGGGTTTCCGACCGCCAGGGCGGGCGCCACCTTGTGCGCGACCAGGTTGAGAGGGAAGTTGAAGGGGCTGATCGCCGTGACCGGTCCGGCGGGCACTCGCCGGATCAGACCGGTGCGATGCGCCGAGTCCCTCGTGCTGTCGAGCTGCATCACCTCGCCGGGGATGCGCTTGCACTCCTCGGCCGCCAGGCGGAAGGTGTTGATGCCGCGGGCGACCTCTCCCCGGGCGAACGTGATGGGTTTGCCCGCCTCGAACATGATCGCGTCGGCGAAGTCCTGGGCGCGCTCCTCGATGCCGGCCGCAATTCCCCTCAGCAGCGACTCGCGCTCGAAAGTCTGCATCCGGCGGCCCACCGGCGCGGCCTCGGCGGCCGCGGCGAGCGCCTGTTCCAGCTCGGCCTCGGTGGCGACATACATCTCGCTGACGAGGTGGCCGTCGTAGGGATTGCGGATGGAGGTCTTCCGGGCGGTCTTCCTCCACTCGCCCTTGACGAAGATCTTGCGGGGGCTGGGCATGACTCCCTCCTGCGGAGAACGCGGCTGAAAGCGAGGCCTGGAGCCGATGACGGACTGGCCGGGGCCTGGTTGGAAGGATACACCCGTCCTCCACCGCGGGAGTTCCGCCGGATATGCCGAGAATCTCGAAACTTCGACATTATCCGCGCGTAGTAGTGGGAAACGGGCGGCCGCTGAGCCGCAGGGAGTTGCCTTGTTCCGGACCTTCTGGATCGCGCTGCTGGCAGTCGTTGTGACGGCGGGCACCTTTGCCCCCGTGTCGCTGATGGCCTGGGGAGGCCAGGGTCATGTCACACTCACCCCGCTGGCCACCGATCGCCTGCCTGGCGCGCTGGGGCTGTTCGCGCGGGCCAACAAGGATTTCCTCGTCTGCTACTCCGTGCTGCCCGATAGCTGGTGGGGCAGCCCCGACCTGGTGCCGCAGCTCCCGGAGGAACTCGCGAATCCGGCCGGCCTGAACGGCCCCCCCGAGAGCGACCGCCATCATCTGCACCTCGCCATGGACATCTACACCGACACCCGGGGGCCGCGCGGGCTGCAGCCGACCGAGCCGCTGACCCGAGCCCAGGCCCTGGTGCTGTTCCAGGCCTACGTCAAGGCGCACGGACAGCAGGCACTCGCCGAGTTCCAGGCCCGCAACCGCTGGTACAACGGAGGGATGGCCGGCCTGGCCCAGGCGATGTTCGAGGACGCCGGCAGCCTGCCCTGGGTCGTCGAGGAGCGGGTCAATGACCTCTCCGCGGCGATGAAGGCCGGCAACTGGCAGCGCTCCCTGTTCCTCATGTCGATCATCGCCCACTACGTCGGCGACTGCCACGTGCCGCTGCATGTGTCGGAGAACTTCAACGGTCAGCTCCATCCCAACCCGATGGTCAAGGGCATCCACTCGCGCTGGGAGAGCGGCCTGCTCGGGCAATTCACCCAGGAGTTCAAGAGCTACCTCGCCCAGACCGCAAAGTCGACGCCCATCCCCGCCGACACCACCGCCGCCCAGGATGTGCCCCGGTTCGTGTTCGGTATCCTCGCCAACAGCGTGTCGATGGTCGACGACCTGCTGCGCCAGGACGACGAGATCCTCAAGGGACTGGGAGTCTCCTCGCCGGGCAAACACAAGCCCCGGGACGACCGCGACGGGCCGGGCGCCTTCGGCAACGGCGGCCCCTACAACAGCGACTACTACCGCAAGCTCTTCAAGGTCCAGGGCGCCAACTCGATGAAGCAGCTATTCGACTCGAGCGAGCACGTCGCGCTGCTCTGGCGCGTCGCCTGGGAGAGGGCCGGCTCGCCCCAGCCGCCGGCTGGCGCCATCCAGACCTGCCCGCTGCTGGTCATCGACTTCAAGAACAAGCGGGTCGTGCCCTACAAGCCCGGCGACCGGCCGTTCTGACCTGCTCGTCGCAAGAGTCGTCGCGTGGCACCCGGATTCGTGCCGGTGACGGCTGTTTCTTCGCCAGCGTCGAGCCTGCTGCCTCCTACCGGGCGGCGACGCCATAGCAGATCGCGTCGCCGTCGAGACACCAGTCGTGCGGCTCGATCGGGTAGTCGACAAACCGCTCGGCATCAGCCTGCGGCCAGAGGAAGACCCGACCCTGCACCGCCGACTGCTCGCTGCTGGGGTCGAACCCTCCGGTGGAGTGCTGGGCCGAGGCATCGGCGGCCAGCGTGAAGCGGAGTTCGGCACCGACCGTCTCCAGGTGGACAGCCGCCAGCCGGGCGTTCCAGTCGGGCTCTCCGTTCCAGTAGAGCATCGGGATGGCGGGGTCGAAGAAGACCTCGGAACCGTCGGCGCAGAGCAGCACCGGGGCGCGCGCCGGTAGCCGGCCGGCGAAATCCCGGACCAACGCCGAGCCGGCTGGCGGGACCACGACCCGTCGCGCGTTCTTCACGAGCTGGCAGAGGCGCTCGTGCACGGCGTGGGTCGCTCCCGCGGCGGTCAACTTGCGCTGGCTCGAGTCGGCGGTCAGGGCCACGCGCTGTTGCACGGTCAGGGTCACCAACAGCACCCCCAGGCCCAGCGCCGCGGCGAACGCCATCTCGACCAGAGTGAATCCCCGGCGGCGCGTCATGGTTGCCCCTCCGCGGTGCGGTACCGCAGTTCGAGCGACAGGTCCTCCTGCATCAACAGACGGCTCACACCGAACCGTCGCTGGCCGGCGCGGGAGGCCTCTTCCCAGCGCACCACCACCTCCAGCCCGAGCAACCCCTCCTGCACCTTGGTGAGGCGGAACGTGCCGCGAAACGCCAGCTCGCCCCGGAAGCGAGCCTGGAAAGCCGGGAATCGGGCGGCCACGTCGGAGCCGGCGGGAGGCCCCTCGAACGGCTCATCGCAAGGAGCGCGGCTCGCGAGGGCGCGATAGCCCTCCTTCACGTGCCGCTCCATCTCCGAGGCCGCGAGGATCTCGGCAAACATCACGTTCTGACTGGCCACCGATTCGCGGTTTCCCGTTTCGACCATCACCAGCAACGGCAACCCCACCGCGGCCAGGATCGCGACCGCCACCAGCATCTCGACCAGAGCCAGCCCGAGCCTGCGACTCGAGCGGGGGGCCCGGGGTTGGCAAACCCCGGTTTCAGGATTGGGCTGGCCCCTGGCGAGCTTCAGACTCCCGTTCCCCCTGGAGTCTCCGCCGCTGCGGGCCAGGCCGGCTCGCCTGCCCGTCGTGCTTGGCGCGCTCGCAGGCCTCATCGCCGCATCTCCCTGGCGAGCAGCCGCGGATTCAGGCCGATCGGGAAGTGACCCAGGGAGCAGCGGGCGATATCGTCGGAGTCGAACGCGAGCGGACCTGCGCGGAGCCTCGAGTCATACTCGACCACGCCACGCAAGTCCTCGGCCGCCCCTCGCTGGTTGCGATGACGCAGATGCCGCAGGATCAGGTTCCCCCTGATACACGGCTCGCCCGCGAACTGGGCCCTGTTGTTGGAAAACACCGCGGCCTCTATCGAAGCGCCCTCGAGCCGCAGGTTGTCGGCCCAGAGCACCAGCCGATCGAACTCCGGATCGTCCAGCGAGACCGGACCGACCGCCAGCTCGGCGCCCTCGGGCGGACAGGAGAGCACCGCCTTGCCACGGAACCCGGTCAGCTCGAGTCGCAAACTCGCCGGGCCGTGATAGGCCAGGTGACCGCTGCAGGATGGATGCCGCGCCAGGACGCGGTCCAGGTGTTCCCGGCTCTCGAGGTGGATGGCCAGGGGCCGAAGCCGTCCGCGGCCCGCCCCGAGGACCGACAGGTAGGTCCCGGTGACGAGGCCAGGCCTGGTATGCCGGTGGAGGTGCTCCAGGACCTCGTTGAGCGCCTCGATCGCCTTGACCAGCGCCTGGCGCATCCGGAGTCCGCCCGCCATCATCTGCTGGTTCCAGGCCAGGTGCGTCTCGGTGCAGAAGTTCCGGCCGCGGCCCGAGTCCAGCAAGCGGTTGAAGTCGGCCGCGGCCTTCTCGAGTTCCTGAATCCGCGGGTAGTAAGTCTCCAGAAGCCGCCGTTCGTGGTTGAACTCGTCGAGATTGACGTGACGCGCCCTCGAGAAGACGACCGAGTCGGACGGCACCACCAGCCAGTCCTCGAGCGTGCGCGGTGGAATCGGCTCCCAGGAGATGGGGAAGGCATATCGCTCGCACAGGTAGAGGTTTGCCGCAAAGGTCGTCTGGGGGCGGTCGTAGTACCAGGTTCCGCTCGAGTAGTTCCGGGGCAGGGCGTGACAGTGGGCGCCCGCACAGCCGCAGCAGCAGCACGACGGAGACAATCCGCAGCAGCCGAGCGGCGTGCAGCAGGGCGGCGCGCAGCCGTTCGTGGCGACAACGGCGGCCCACCCGGCCATCCGCGAAGGCACGGCGTTGTAGAGCTGCTGCAGGCGCAGCGTCTCGGCAACGATGTCGGGGAGGGTCTTCAGCAGGTCGTACTCGAGAATCGCGAAGGTGACCTGATCGAACGGCTTCACCGGGAAGACCGGCGTGAGGCCAAGGAAACGCTCCTCGAGGCAGCTCCGGCGCAGCTTGCCGCCGGCACCCGCACGCGCCGTGGCGACGATCTGGACATGCTGACTCTCGAGCTCCTGGCCTCCGGCCGCGCCGGTCACGCCCACTCGCACCTGGGGCCGCTCGAATTCGACTGTCCGGTACAGTCCGGCCTCCGCCGAACGACTCAGGAAGTCCCGCGTCAGGTGGCAGTCACCGTAGTACCGGGACAGGTCCAGCGTCGCCGGATGGCCGGTCAGCAGTGCTGTCCTGAGCAGTCCGAAGACGGGCGAGGCCGGATCGTTCACGTCGCGCTGCAGCCGCCACCATACCTCCGCGGTCAGCCCCTCGGCGGCGTACTCGGCCACCTTCCCGCCGGCCCCCCAGGCTGCCTGGCCCACCGCCTGCGACGAGAAGGTCAGGAAGGCGAGAGCGCCGATCCCGAGCGCCACGAGGGTTAGCGCCACCACCGTCAGCAGCCCGAAGCCGGCGCGGTCCGAGCCGCCGAGGAGAGACCGATGCCGGCGCCCCCGCTCCGGGAACGGCTGCCCCGGGCCAGCTCGAACTGGCAGAGGCTGGCGCTCGGGCCTCGCGCTCATTCGGCGGGCTCCAGAATCCATGGCCCCGATTCGGCCGGGACAGGTCCGGCGGAGGGCCCGGCGGTCTCCGGAACCGGCCCCCCTCGAGGCGGAAACCGGCTTGCCGGATGGCGCCGGCGCAGCTCCTCGGGAAGCCGTCCGAACTCCGCGGGCAGGAATCGGCCCGGAACGCCATCGGCGGCCGGCTCGTAGCGGCACCAGCCCACTCCGCGACGGTAGACGAAGTCCCCCTCGGCGTGGCCGAGTTCCACCGCCTCGACCTCCGGGCCCGTGAGCAGCGAAGCCAACCCGAGCGGCAGGCGAGGGCGGGGGGTCCGGGGTTGGAGAACCCCGGCTTCAAGACCGGGCGGACCAGCGCTGCCGCGGAAAATGTCGGCTCGGACACTCGAGGCTGTCGTGGCCCTCGAACCGGTCGCAGGCAAACCCGACGATCCAACCCCGCCCACTCTCGAGGACGCGGCCGGCTCGAAGTACTCCACGCTCACCCCGGCCTGGACGTCCTGCCCCGTTTCCCGGCCGAGCATCCAGCTCGCGGTCAGGGCCAGGAGCAACACGAGAGCCGCAAACCCGCCGGCCGCTTGCCCGCGACGGTCGCGACAACCGACGTCGATCGCCCTCGCTCGCATACGTCATGTTCGAGCGCAGCCGGCCGCCGCGTGTTCCCGACTTCGCACCGTCGCTCCCCCCGGCGCAGGCCGGGGTGGCCGCGGACCGTCCGCGCGCCTGCCTCGCCGAGGCAACTCGAGGGCGCCATCGACACTGGCGTCCGGCCCGACGATGGCCGTATCCTGGTGGCGACCATGCCGGCACTTCGAATCAAGCTGTTCGCCATCCTGCGCGAGCGATTCGACACCGAGTCGCTCGAGTTCGAGTCCCCCGCCGCGTCGCTGGCGGCCGCCGATCTGATGCGTCTGCTGCAGGAGCGCTTCCCCGACCGGGCCCACCTGATCTCGCTCAGCCGCCTGGCCGTGAATCACCGCTTCGCCGCGGCGGACGAGCAAGTCGGAGCGGCCGACGAACTGGCCCTGATCCCGCCGGTCAGCGGAGGTTGAGCCGCCCATGCCCGCCCGTCTTCGTGTCGAGCTGTGCCGTGAACCGATCCTGGTCGAGCCTGTGCTGGCGGAGCTGGAAGATCCCGCCTCGGGAGCGGCGATCTTCTTCCTGGGCCGGGTGCGCGACCACCACCAGGGCCGGGCGGTCGAATCGATCGACTACCAGGCCTACGAGGAGATGGCTCTCCCTGTCCTGAAGGGCATCGCCGAGGAGGTGGCGGCCGCCTTCCCGGTGTCGGCCGTGACGCTCGTCCACCGCATCGGCCACCTGAGGATCGGCGAGGCCAGCGTGCTCGTCGCCGTCGCCAGCGGTCATCGGGACGAGGCGTTCCGGGCCTGTCGCCTGGGCATCGAACGGATCAAACAGGATGTGCCGATCTGGAAGAAGGAGCTGCTGGCCGACGGTTCGGTCGAGTGGGTCGACGTCCGGACGGGGAAGTAGCCGGGCGGG
>CAZSVK010000172.1:3956-11559 GCA_964610245.1 uncultured bacterium | reverse complement strand
TCTGCGCGTCGTCGTGGATGCTGACGCCGAAATAGAGGGGGCGCGTACCCGTCAGCTGGACGTCGTCGGGGCTGCCCGTGGCGAGCGCCCGCTTGATCTCCACCGTCCAGCGCCCCCGCTCCCAGACCCCGCGCGCCTCGATGCCCGCCCTCGGCCCCGTGTGGGGAGAGAGCACCTCACGGGGCAGCCGGTCTCCCGCCTTGAACCGGCCTGCCGCGGCCGTCGCGCGCCGGTGCGACTCGAGGGCGAAGTCGTCCTGCTCGCGCCGGGTGATCCCGAACTCCACGGCGAGTTTCACGGCCGCGGCGCCCACCGTGTAGTGGACGTTGGGATGCCCGCCCTGGCTGGTCTCGGGGTCGCTCGTCGCGGAGGTGAACTCGGGCATGAAGACGCCGCTCGCGAGGATCGGCCCGCCCTTGAAGTGGCCGTGTTCATCCTGGATCCCGGAGATCACGAAGCTCCTCAGGGGCAGCTCCCAGCCGGGGCGGGTCGTGCACTTGACCTTCTCGTCTTCGAGGTAGAGTGTGTCCTTTTCGAGGTTGTGAACGCGCCAGACGACGTCGAAGATCTTCTCGCGCGCCTCGATGGCCGCCTTCTTCACGGCGTTACCGCAGCCCCAGGTGACGTGCGAGCCGACCGTCTGCCACTCGTAGGCGTTGCGGTCGGTGTCGGGCGTCTCGACCCGGATCTTCTCGATCGGAACCGAGAGGATCTCGGCGGCGATCTGCGCCATCACCGTGAGATAGCCTTGGCCGATCTCCATCCCGCTGACCATGACGTTGAGGCTGCCGTCCTCGTTGAACTTCAGGAAGGCCGAGCTGCCCGCATTGGGCGGCATGGCGGGCGCCTTCCAGAAGAGCGAGAAACCCTTGCCGATCGCCTTGTTCGGGTCGGCGGAGGTCTCCTTCGTGCCCCACTCGATCTCGGCCGCGACCTTGTCGATCGCCTCCTGCATGCCGTTGGGGTTCATCGGCGCGCCGTAGGTGAGCGGATCGCCCTCGCGGATGGCATTGAGCTTCCGGAAGGCGACCGGATCCATCCCGATCGCATGGGCCATGCGCGTCATGTGCGACTCGAGACCGAAGAGGAACTCGGAGTATCCGAACCCGCGGTACGGCCCGCCCGGCGGCAGGTTGGTGTAGATGCAGATGGAGTCGCTCTTGATGTTGGGAATGCGGTAGGGGCCGGTCGACGAGAGCCCGGCGGCGTTGACCACGTTGGCGCCGTACTCGACGTAGGCGCCCGCGTCCCAGTAGAGCTGGTGCTCCATCGCCGTGATGGTGCCGTCCTTCTTGACGCCCATCTTGAGACGGGCGACGACCGCCTGCCGCTGGTAGGTGTTGTAGAACTCCTGCTCGCGGCTCCAGCGCACCTTCACCGGATGTCCGCGGACCGCGATGGCCAGGGCCGCGCCGATGATCTCCATCGAGACGCCGGCCTTGCCTCCGAAGCCGCCGCCGACGAAGGGCGTCACGACGCGCACGTCCTTGTGCGTGATGCCTAGCGGCGCCAGCGCCTCGGCGAAGACGTTGCGCTGCGTGAAAGGGGACTGCGAAGCCGACCAGAGCGTCAGCCGCCCCGACTGATCGTAGAGGCCGACGATCACGTGGGGTTCGATGGCACAGTGGGCGTACCGCGGGACGTAGTAGGTGTCTTCGAAAACGTGATCGGCCTCGCCGAACGCCTTCTCGACGTCGCCGCGGCGGACCTTGCGCCAGTGGGCGATGTTGGTCTTGGCCTGGGGGAAGAACCAGGGCACCTTGTCGTAGTCGCCGAGGTCGGGGTGCACGAGCGTCGGCTGCTCGCCGATCGCCTCGATCTGGTTGAAGACCGGCGGCAGCACCTCGTACTGCACCTTCACGAGCTTGGCGGCCTTCTTGGCCGCCTTGGCCGTGCGGGCCACCACGGCCGCCACCTGCTCGCCGACGAACCGCGCGCGGTCGGTGGCGAAGATGTAGCGGTCTTTCATGTACAGGCCGAACTTGTACGGGAAGTCCTTGCCCGTGACGCACTTGATGACGCCGGGGACCTTCTCGGCCTCCGACGTGTCGATGCTCTTGATGAGCGCGTGGGCGTGGGGGCTCTCGACGATCTCGGCGTACAGGAGGTTCGGGCCGAACTGGATGTCGTCCACGAAAGTCGCCGCGCCGGTCACCTTCTCGAGGCCGTCGATCCTGCTCTTGGAAACACCGATGTGCTTGTAGGAAGTCATGGCGCTATCCTCTCGAGTCTGGCGAGGTCCGTGTCAACGTACCGGCTTGCGGCAGTGGTCGAGAACGGCGTCGATGATGGGCTGGTAGCCGGTGCAACGGCACAGGTTGCCGGAGATCGCCTCCTGCACCTGCTCGCCAGTGGGCTGGGGGGTGCGAGCCAGAAGCTCGGTCACCGACAGCACCACGCCGGGCGCGCAGAAGCCGCACTGGAAGGCGTTGTGTTCGACGAACTTCTGCTGGAGCGGAGTCGGGCCGTCCTTCGAGACGCCCTCCACCGTCACGATCTCGTGGCCATCGCACTCGATGGCCAGCACCAGGCAACTCCGCACGCACTTGCCGTCGAGGAGCACCGTGCAGGTGCCGCAGTCTCCGCGCTCGCAGCCCACCTTCGGGCTGGTGATGCCCAGGCGGGTGCGCAGCACGTCGAGCAGCACGTCGTTGGGCTCGACGTCGAGGTTCCACTTCTCGCCGTTGACCTTGAGGTCGATCGTGGTCTTCTTCATCGCAGTCCTCCTAGAGCAGCTCCTCGCCGTAAGCGGGACCGCCGCCGGCCAGCCGCGCCGCGGCGGCCTTCAATCCGCGTTCGAGCATCACTCGCAGCATGTGGGCCCGGTACTCCTTGCTCGCGCGCACGTCGGTGATGGGCGCCGTCTCTTCGGGCAGCAGATCCTTCGCGGCCGCGATGGCCGCATCGGAGAGCTGTTTGCCCTGGAGAGCCTTCCCGATCCTCTCGCCCCTCACGGGCGTGGGCGCCACCGCGCCGAAGGCCACGTGAAAGGCGTCATTCGCCAGGGCGAGGATGGCCACGCTGGCCTGCGCCAGGTCTTCGCCCTTGTAACGCCGGAGTTTCACGTAGCAGCCCGCATGCCGGCCCGTGGGTAGGGTGATTTCGACGTGCGTCACGAGTTCGCCAGCCGCGAGCGAGGTCTTGCGCGGCGCCACGAACCACTCGCTGATCGGGATGCGCCGCTCGCCGGCCTTGCCCCGCACGACGATGACCGCGTCATAGACCAGCAGCACCGGTCCGGTGTCGCAGCAGGGCACGCTGGAGCAGATGTTCCCGACCAGCGTGGCCCGGTTGCGGACGCCCGTCGACGCCACGACCTTTGCCATCTCGGCGAAGAGCGGGGCGTGCTTTGCGATCGGCTCGGAACCGATCACCTGGTTGAAAGTCACCAGCGAGCCGATCTTGAGTTGCTGGCCCCGGACCTCGATCGCGTCGAGCCCCGGAACGGCCTTCAGGTCGATCAGCGCCTCGGGGGTCACCAGGTCTTCTCTGAGCCAGCCGACCAGGTCGGTGCCGCCCGCGAGCACGCTCGCCGCGGCGCCGAAACGGTCGAGCAGTCCCACCGCCTCGTCGAGCGACGCAGGTCGGAAATAGTCGAACTCGTGCGAAATGGTCATGGAGATCCGCTCCTCTCAGCGCGGGTATTGCCCGCTAACCTGGACCGGTATCACAGAGGCACAGAGGCACAGAGAAGCAGGTAGCCCTCATGGAATCAACTCTCCCTCTGTGTCTCCGTGTCTCTGTGTCTCTGTGATTGGCCAACCTCGTTCCCCTGCCGAATCGTTGCGCCCTGCGACGCCTTTCGCGGGTAGCAGATCTGCAGCTCTCGGATGGTCTCTGAAGGGTGAAGGCGGGACTCGGGGGCCGAAACCTCACTTCGGCGGCAGCAGCGCGACGATGCGGCACATCGCCGATTCCAGCTCGATGCCGCGCAACGGGAAGCAGCCGATCCACACTCGCTGGTTGGATACCTTGTCGATGTCGCCACCGATGTTCTCGGCGTGAACCAGCTTCTTCGGGAAAAGCTTCAGGTGCATCACCTGGTAGTACTCGTCGGGGGGGAAGGTCTCGTCCCAGCCCTTGCCCGTCTTGGCCTTGAGCTTCTCCTCGGCCTTCTGGAAGCAGGCCGGGTGCCAGGTGCGGATGATCGTGTTCATCGGATGGTCGGCGCTGCCGCAGTCGACCCCGATCCACTTGATCTTCATGTCCAGCGCCCACTCGTGAAAGCCGGGGCCCGGGCCCGGGTGCTTCACGAAGTAGCGCACCTCGTCAGACTCGGGCTGGTCCCAGGCATAGCGGTGGTAGCCGGTGTTGATGATCAGGATGTCGCCCTTCTCGACCGTCACCTTGCTCGTGATCATCTCGGGCGTGTAGAGGTCGTAGTCGCCCGCTTCGCCGCTCAGGTCCGCGATCGCGCCCGGTCCAATCCACTCCTCGATCGGCACTTGACCGATCGAGCGGCCGCTCGCGTGGAAGTGGATCTCTCCGTCCATGTGCGTGCCCACGTGGTTGGAGGTCGTGATGATCTGGCCGTTGGCGCCTTGCCCCATGTGCGCTCCGGCGATGCGCTTGAAGTACTGGATGCCGAGCGGCATGTAGCTCGGCCACGGCGGCGTGTGAATGCTCAGCCGCTGCGTCAGATCGAAGACCTGCACCTTGGTCATGAACTCGAGGAACTCGGCGGTGTTCATTGGGCCTCCTGGTTGGGCTGTAGGCTAGGGACTGTAGGATGGGGGATGGGGGATGGGGGATGGGAGCGAGGGGAACGTCCGGTTCTTTGTACACCCGTCTCCCGGAACGATCGAGCAAAACCTAACTCGAGAGACTGCGGGCGAATCCCTCGAAGGCCTTCTTGAACGGCTCGAGCGGCGCGTTCAGGACACCGGCCCCGACTTGCCCGATGCCCGGTTCCTTGTGGGCGACTCCCGTGTCGATGAACGGCAAGATGTTCTTCTCGATGACCTTCACGACGTCGATGCCGACCGGCGTGCCCCGGAAATTCAGCGTCGGGATCTGGTAGGCGCCGCTCTCGGCCGCCGTGATCTCGTACATCTGGGTCGTGTACTGCACGGCGTCGGCCGCCGTGCCGCCCACGAACTGCACGATCGCCGGAGACGCGGCGATGGCGAATCCGCCCAGGCCGCCAGTCTCGGTGATGGCGCTGTCCCCGATGTCCGGGTTGGCGTCGGCCTTCGTGAAGCCCGGGAAGAAGAGCGCGTCGGGCACCTCGGCCGGGCCCGTGAACCACGCGTCGCCCGTGCCCGCCAGCTGCACTCCGAAGTCGGTCCCATTGCGGGCCATCACCACCAGCACGCTCGAGCCGGGGATGCCCCGGGCCGCGTCGAGCGTCGCCTTGCAGGCCGCCATCGACAGGTTCAAGAAGAAGTGATCGTTGCCGTTGACGAACTCCAGCACCTGGGCGGCAATCTCGGTGTCCGGCGTCGTTCGCACCACCGCGGGCGCGAGCTGCCGGAAGAGCAGCGAGGTCGCGGCCCTGTTGCGGTTGTGCACCTCGTCACCCATGTGCAATGCCTGGGCGATGATGTTCTTCAGGTCGATCGCCCCCAGCCGCTCGATGGCTCGCCGCAGCGCGGGGTAGAGCACCTCTTCCAGCCACTTGAGCCGCTTCACGACCTCCGGCCCGTAGGCCCCGTATCGCAGGACCTTCCCGAGCCCCTCGTTCATCGTCGTGTAGGCCTTGTTGCCGAACTCGGCGTTCTCGACGATGAAGACCGGCATCGAAGGCGACACCAGCCCTGCCATCGGGCCCACCGTCGCGTGCTCGTGGCACGGTTCGAAACGGATCTTCCCCGAGGCCGCGAGCTTGGCCGCCTCTTCGGGCGTGGAAGCGCGGCCCTCGTAGATGAGCGCTCCCATCACCGCGCCGCGCATCGGCCCGCACATCCGGTCCCAGGTGATGGGCGGCCCGGCGTGCAGCAGCAGGTCAGGGGCCATCCCCGGGACCACGTCGAGCGCGCGGCCCATCCCCACGACCTTCGGCAACCCCCGCAGGATGATCTCGGTAGCCTTGGCATTGGCCGCCTCGATGCGCTGCGCGGCGGCCTGGACGACCGCTCGCGCGCCGGGGTCCACGTCCACGGGAGGCTTCCAGTCGACCTGCACCGCCGGGGTGCGCACCTGGTCGAGCGCATCCTTGAACGAGGTGAGGCCGATGTTGACGACCTTCAGTTCCGAGGCGAATAGCTTCTGGAGCGACATGCTCTTCTCACTCCTTCACGTACTGGGCGATCGTGGCCGCCAGCTTGCACGCCGCGGCGTTGCTCGGCATCACCAGGGCCCCCGCCTGTTCCAGGGCCGCCGCCACGGCCGCCCGGTTCTGCGGGTCCCGATCGGTGCCGGTCACCGAACAGACCACGCTGACCTTCTCGACGGCCCGCCGGATCGGCTCCACCAGCTCCGAGGCAGGATCCAGGTGCGAGCCGTACCCGAGAACCACGTCGAGCAGGATCACCGCGACCGACGGATCGGCGGCCTCCTCGGCGATGCGCTTGCGGCGCAGCGAGTAGTCGATCATCGGATGCGGGCGGCCCACGGTGAACTCGTCCTCGCCCAGGTCGACGACCGAGTGCTCGACGCTCTTCAGAGAGTTCTCCAGCCTGCGGGCCTTGCCGGCCGGGGCGTTGGAGTGCACGCCATCGAGAATGCCCTCGAAGAGCAGCTGCGCCTCGGAGCAGAAGGTGCCTCCGCTGAAGAGACCCCGAAGGAACTTCCGCCCCTTTCCGAGCCTTCCCGCCTCGCGGCGAGCGACGGTGCGGATCTCTTCGTCGCGGGCCGATAGCCGCTTGCGGATCGTGCCCGGGTCCTCGCCCCGGGAGAGCGCAACCGCCACCAGCGCGGCCTCCTCGAGCGTGGCGGGCGCCGTCGGTTCGCCACGGGCAGCGCCGAGGAAGAAGGCGACGACCGGCTTCTGGACGCCCGCGATGACCGCTTCGATCTGCTTCAGCACGTCGGGGTGCGGCGGCTTGGACACGAGCAGAATGACCTTCGTCGGCTCGTCCGCGGCCAGCGCCTTCAGCGCCTCGACGAACATGATGCCGCCCACCTCCTTCTTGACGTCGCGGCCGCCCGTGCCGATGGCCTGCGACACGCCGGCCCCCTCGTTGGCGATGAGCGTGCTCACCTCCTGGCACCCGGTGCCCGCGGCGGCCACGATACCGATGGAGCCCCGGCCGACCACGTTGGCGAAGGCCAGCGGCACGCCGTTGATGATGGCGGTGCCGCAGTCGGGCCCCATCACCAGCAGGCCCCGGTCGCGCCCCAGCCGCTTCAGCTCGATCTCCTGCTCGAGCGTCACGTTGTCGCTGAAGAGCATCACGTGCAAGCCGGCGTCGAGCGCCTTGCGCGCTTCCGCCGCGGCGTGCCGGCCGGCGACCGAGATGACCGCCATGTTGGCCTCGGGCAGCAGTCGCAGCGCGCCCTCGAGGCTTCGCGGCCGCTCGACCGCGCCCCCTCCGGCGCACTGGTCTTCGCGTCCGGAACGTTCGCATGGTCCCCGGCTCTGGACCGCCCGGGCCATGTCGACACCCGAGTCCAGCGCGCCACCGCAAACCTGCTGGACCGCATCTGCAAACGTGACTGAGCT
>CAZSVK010000172.1:0-3946 GCA_964610245.1 uncultured bacterium | reverse complement strand
GCGCGCCCTCGAGGCTTCGCGGCCGCTCGACCTCGCCCCCTCCGGCGCCGCGGGCCCGCTTGCGAGCCCCCTCCAGTTCGGCCTCCGCGGCGGCCAGCACCTCCTCGGTGCGCGCGGCGGAGTCGACCGAGATGGCGATCACGAGGTCCGTGTCGACCGCGGCCTCGAACTCGGCCGTCAGCAGCCCCGAGGCCGCCAGGATGCCCTTGTTCTCCTTCGTCCCCATCACGATGGCGGCGTCGGTCACGCCGGGCAGCGCGCCCAGCTTCTTCCCGACCGTCATCAGGGTGACCGAGTCGAAGTAGGCGCCCTTCTTGATTCTTCCCACTACTACTGCCATGGCTCAGCTCCCTGGCCGGCGCCGTCGGCGCCCGCCCGACACGAGAAAGTCATCAGGAATCCGGTCGCGAAGTCGGCCCCCGAGGTGGCTCCGACCTCCAGGATCGCGGCCAGCGCCGCCTCCGGCTCGCCCGCGCCGGCCACCGCCTCGACCAGGCCGCGTTGACGCTGCGTCATCCGTCCCTCGGCGGCCATGCGCAGGAAGGCGTTGGAGAGGGGGTTGCCCCCGAGAGCGAGCGCGAGGAGATGCGGGATGGAGGTGCGAGTCTCATCCATCACCCGCAGCGCCAGCAGCAGGCCGGCGTTGAAATCGTCGCCCGAGGGCGTCAGGCCGATGCCGCAGCCCTTGACGCGCGTCACGCAACCGGTCAGGTCGCCCGCGCGGAGGCATGCCGCGGCCTCGCGAAACCGAGCCTGGAGCGCTCGTTCGAAGGCACCTCGCCATCCACCCTCGCCGGTCGCGAAGAGCATCGCCGCGACACTCCCGGCGGGTGCGGCAATCGCCAGCGTAGACGCGAGCGCCGTGGCCCTCGCCCTGGCCCTCGCCGTCGCCTCGAGCCCGCCGCCTCGAGCCTCGAGCCTCAGCCCCTAGAGGTCCGACCGGTATAGTTGCTCAGCGGCCACGCTCCACCGGTGCCCGTCGAGTTCGAGCCAGCCGCTGCCGGTACGGAGTGCCTCGCCGGCGGGCAACCCGGCGCCTCTCGTCTCGTCCGCATCGAAGACGATGTTGAGAGGACCTGGTCCCAGCTCCTTGCGGACGACCGAGACCAGGTCCTCTCCGTTGGTGTAATTGGCGGCCCGGTCGAATCGCGAGTGCATCCGGTAGTGACCCGGTCGCACCCTATCTCCGACACTGAGGAGCATCGTGCCGATGGTCCGCCGCCTTTGCTGCCGGTCCTAGCCCTTCTTGGCCGGCTTCCTGGGTGTCTTCTCCGCCTTCACCTCTGGCTCGCACGCCGCGGGGGCCCCGCAGCAGCACGACTCGGGCTCGGCGGCCTCCGGGTAGAAGATCATGCCGTAGGTCTTGTCGTACTCGGCTTCCTTGACGATCTCGACCTTGCCCATGACGCGCATGCCCATCGTGGGATTGGGGATGCGGATCTGGCCGGTCATGCGCAGGCCGTTGTCGAGTTCGACGATGCCCAGTCCGAGCTTGGCGACCATGAAGTCGGGCGGCAGGTTGTAGACGTGGGTGTACGTCAAGAGCTTGCCCGTCTTCGGCATCGGCACCGTGTCGAACTCGTGAGGCTCGTTCTTCCGGCACTTGTTGCAGACCATCCGCAACGGGTACATCAGGTGGCCGCACTTCTTGCACTTGTAGGCGAGGATTTCCAGGCCCATGGTCAGTCCTCCCTCACGAAAACGAGACAGACGACGTTGTTGCCAAAGCCGCCGAAGTTACAGGTGAAACCGACCTTCGCACCCTTCACGGTGCGATCGCCCATCTGGTCCCTGGCCTCGCCGCGCAGCTGCAGGATGATCTCGTGAGCCTGCCCCATGCCGGTGGCGCCGACGGGATGGCCCTTCGCCTTCAATCCGCCCGACGGGTTGATCGGAATCCGGCCCGTCATGGAGGTCTCGCCCTTCTCGAGGGCCAGGTGACCCTCACCCTTCTTGAAGAAGCCGACCTCTTCGCTCTCGACGATCTCGAGGATCGTGAAGGCGTCGTGCAGCTCCGCGACGCTGACCTGACTCGGCTTGACGCCGGCCATGTCGAACGCCTTCTTGGCGGCACCTCGCACCGCCAGCAGGTCTGTGGGCTCGGGCCGCTCGTGCACGCAATGCGTGTCGGTGGCCTGCCCGACGCCGGCCAGCCGCACCATCGGCCGTCCGGTCTTCTTGGCGACGTCCTTCGCGACCTCCTTGGAGGCGAGGATGACCGACGCGCCGCCATCGCTGACCGGGCAGCAGTCGAAAAACCGCAGCGGCTCGGCCACGAACGGGTTGTTGGTCATCGCCTCGGGGGAATCGAGGATGCCCTGGAGCGTGATCGGCTCGTGCAGGTGCGCGTAGAAGTTGCGCATCGCGTTGCCGTGGTTCTTCACCGCGACCATCCCGAGGTGCCGGTCCGTCACGCCGTACTTCTGCATGTACAGGCGGGTGAACATGGCCGCCAGCGCCGGGAGCGTCACGCCGTAGACGTACTCGGCGAGCGGGTGCGACAGGGTCGCCACCGCGTCGGTGGCCTCGAGATTGTTCACCTCGCGAAGCCGCTCGGCGCCGGTGACCAGCACCACGTCGTGCAGTCCGGAGGCGACCGCCATCCAGCCGGTCTTGATCGCCGAGGCGCCCGACGCGGGGCCGTTCTCGATGACCTCGGCCCCGGCCGGCGTGAGGCTCAGGCTGTCGACGACGGCGCTGGCGAGGCCGGTCTGGTGGTTGAGCCGCCCGGAGGCCATGTTGGCCACGTAGATGTGGTCGACCTTCGATAGGCCGGCGTCCTTGAGCGCCATCATCGCCGGATAGGCGGCGATCTCGCTCAGGGGGTACTCCAGGCGCGTGAAGCTGGTGATGCCGACTCCGACAGCGTAGACGTCACGCATTGTGGGCACCTCCCTTGCGGGCCATCCGGCCTTCCTGCTTCCAGCGGTTGGACATCAGGGCGGTGCCGGTGGAGTCGTAGAGCGAACGCGTCGCCGCCAGCAGGTCGGCCGGCGGACAGGGCGGGTCGGTGGGCGGCAGGATGGCCGCCTGGGCCTTCTTCAGCAGGGCCTCGGGCACCGGCCTGCGGCCGACCACGAGAGTATCGCGAGCGTTATTGAAGATCTCGCGAGTGAGCGCCCAGGAGGGGACGCCGCCCAGCTCGTGGGCCTGGCTGAAGCGTTTCTCGAGGCCGTACTCGATCATCCAGCGCCGGAATCCGATCGGCGACTCGGCCACGATCAGGACCTCTTTCTGGCCCATGATGTCGATGTGGTACTCCATCTTGGCCGCGAAGGCGTGGGCGCCCACACGCAGACCGCGCCGCAGCGCGACGGTGTGGTAGGACATGCCGACGTCCCGGGTCAGGAGCCGGCCGTTGACGACCGCGACCAGTTCGCCGTCGATCTGTGCCACGAGCACGTACTCGTCCTGGACCCGGTAGCGGTAGTAGGCCAGCAGCTCGCTGTAGAGGCGCACCGCGACGATGTCGTAGTAGTCGCGCTCCACGTGGATGAGCGGCTCGACATGCGGCAGGATGTCGGGGATGTCTTCCCGGCCGACCTGCCGGATGACCATCTGTTCCCCTCCCGCCAAGGTCATCAACTTGGGCGGGAAAGGTGGAATAGGATTATCCACCGGACGCAGGATCTTCTCGACATCGACCGCCATAGAGAAAAACCTCCCTTCTTGATGAAGGCGTTGCGCGCTGGGATCATGGGGGATCCGAGGCGGACAGGAAGTGAGCTTAGCACAGGCCCCAAGCATGACAAGCGAAACCCGGCGAGGGTGAGACGCCGGTCACGAATCGGGCCGATCATTCGCGCGCGCAAAGATCCCCGCCAGGCCCACGGGATCATGAACGCGCCGCCGCAAGTTGGCTGGCACGCCCTCGGCCCCCCCCCCCTGACGCCTGGCACCTGCTCGGCACCCCACGCGACACGAGCCCCGGGGACACCCCCGCGCA
>CAZSVK010000171.1:0-11578 GCA_964610245.1 uncultured bacterium | reverse complement strand
TGGCTCTGGCACCCGATGGCGCTCGTGGTGATCCTGCTGCTGGGTGTGGCACTGATGGTGGCGACCGGCGGACGCTGACGGCGAGACGGTGAGCCGTTCACCGCAGCACCGAGGCGACCTTGGCCGCAAATGGCAACAGGAGCAGTCCGAAGGTCAGAGGGAAAACGAGGAAAACCAAGGCCAGCACGAGCAAGAACGGCGCACGCTGCACCTCCAGCGACAGACGATAGTGACGGCGCGACCGGAGTTCCTGGGCGTGCAGCCGAAGAACCGGTGCCGCTGCCGGGCTCACGCCAGCTTCGGCCAACATCCGGGCGAAACCGCGAAACGGGCCCGTCTCGCCGGCGGTTGCCTCGTGACGCAGCGCCTCCTCCAACGTCAGGCCCAGCAACGTCTGTCCGAGAACTCTCTCCAGAGCGCACTTGAGCCTCCCGGGCGGCGAGGTCCTCTGCAAGCGCTCCAGCAGGCCCCTTGGTTCGAGGCCGAGCTGGAGACCCTCGGCCATCAACTCCATCAGGACCGGCAGGTGCGCTTCCAGCTCATCGAGCGGGCTGGAGTTGCAGCCCCAGCGTCGACCTCCGACCCTGAAGATGAGCCAGAGACCGATCGCCCAGCACGCCGTCAAGGCGACCAGGACGCACCGCCCCCACGGCGTGCCCACCGCCGAAAGCAACAGGTCATGCTTGAAAGGAAGGAAGATGGCCAGCAGTCCCACGGGCAAGGCGGATAGAGCCAGCGCCGAGAGCCGGCTGTTGAGCGCCAGCACCTGGAACTGACGCTCAAGGTCGGCCTGCTGCAGAACCCCCTTCGCCAGCCGCTCGAGAAGGCCATCGAGAGGAACGCCGGTGCGCGAGCCGAACAGCACGGCCCAGAACATCGCCGGGGTCCAACCGGCCGCGGGCGCGGAAGCCGCGCGGGCCAGCGCCTCGTCCGCCGACATGCCGAGCCCCAGGTTGCGGGTCAACTCGTTCATCGTGGGAGCCAGCTGCGAGCCGGCTGCCGCGGCCCCGGCCGCCATGGCCTGCGGCAGCGGTCGTCCCCTGCGCAGTGCCAGAGCGACCGCCGACAGCACCTGCAGTTCCTCCTCACCAGGCACCTGCTGCCCCGGAGAGAAGAACCGGCGAGCAAACACGATGTAGAGGTTCATGAGCGCGACCGAACCCGCCGCGGCCCCGAGACGGCCACTGGCGGACGCCAGCGCGACGAGAGCGGCGAAGTTCGCCAGCACGTACGCCAGCGGCCGCGTCCAGGTCATTGCCGAGCCACTCCGGCGTGCGGAAGCGCCCGCAGCAACTCGATGGCCTGCCGGACCACGGGAGCAGGCCAATCCCCGGGGAAGGAGTCGGGCTGGTCCGCGACCATCCAGACCCCAGGGCCCTCGAACTCGCGATTCCCGTCTCCGGCTCGTGCCAGCTCGCGCAACGACGGCCCCGGCCCGGCGGCTTCGTGCCAGCTCCGGGGCCCCGCATGCACGGCGGTGACCGAGGCGACACGGCGAGCGCCGCCCGGCGAGCGCACCAGGTGCACGATGAGCTGCAGGTTGGACGAGAGCTGGCTCATCAGCGTCCACGCGGGAACGGCGACGCCCGAAGACATCGCCAGCGCCAGCATGCGCTGCAAGGCGTCGGTGGCGGAACTGGCGTGGAGCGTGGTCATCGAGCCGGAGTGTCCCGCGTTCATCGCCTGGAGAAGGTCGAAGGCCTCCGGACCCAGGCACTCGCCGACCAGCAGCCGGTCGGGACGCAGACGCAGCGCGCTGCGCACGAGCTGGCGCAGGTCTATCCCGCCGCGCCCGTCGGGGCCCGAGGGAACACACTCGAGCGAGATCCAGTTGGGCAAGGCGAGGCGCAACTCCGCGGTCTGCTCCAGGGTGACGACCCGTTCCCGCTCCGGAAGGTAATCGGTCAACGCATTGAGCAGCGTGGTCTTCCCCACCCCGGCCCCGCCTATGATCAGAATGGCGGTCCTCTGTCGGACGGCCAGGCCAAGGAAGGCGGCCAGAGGCGAGGGCAAGGAACCGCACCGACCCGTCAACTCGTCCATGGTGAGGAACCGGCGGGGAAAGCGGCGAATGGCTAGCAGAGGCCCCCGGCGGGCCATTGGAGGGATGACCACATGGAGGCGGGAGCCGTCGGGCAGGGTGCCGTCAGCGGCCGGGCGGCTCTCGTTGACGGAGACGCCTGCCACGGCCAGTAGCCGTTCGAGTACCGCTCGCAGATGGGCCTCGTCCCGAAATCGGGCAGAGTGCCGCTCGACCAGGCCGGCGGTCTCCACGAAGATCTCCTCGGGACCGTTGACCATGATCTCGTCGATCGTCTCCCGGGCGAGCAACTCGTCGAGAGGCCCGAAACCGACGAGTTCGGCCATCAGCCGGCCGACGAGCCCCCCGTCCGGCGTTTGCTCCGGCGCCAGCCGCGCCACCACGGCCTCCAACACGCCACGGACTTGGTCGGCGGACCACGAGGCTGCCGCGACACCCTGACCCAGCATCTGCCGGCGCACTTCCAGCAAGACCTGCTCTTCGAGAACGCGCTCCGGGTCACTCATCGCAAGTCTCCGTGGCGCCGGTGCGACCGGCTGCCGCGTCCGGTGGCTCCGCCGGCGCGTCGACGCAGGCAGGAACGACTGCTGCCACTGTTGCGGAAGGTCCGCGGAACTCCTCCAGGAGCGTAACGTCAGGGTTTTCAACGGCCAGCTCGCGGAGCACCCGCCGAAGCTGAGCCACGGCCTCCGGCGCAAGCAGGATGCTCCGCACGCGAAGTTCCTCGATCACGATGGCCCATCCGGGAAGCGGCGGCAACGCGATCTGGCTCGTCGACAGGACGAGTACGGGAGCCGCGGCCGGTGACTCGGTCGCCCGGGCCGCTCTCAGGGGCTCGAGCGCCAGCTCCAGGTCCGCCGGTACGTCGAGCGCGAGCAAGCTCGCCTGCCTGACCGAGGGCGCACCCAGGGCCGGCAGGGTCACGTCGAGCAGCCAGCCCGGGCCGCAGCGACGCGCCAGCCGCTCCACCCGGCAGCCTGTCACTTGGGCCAAGGAGGTCAGCAGCGTTCGGGCCGACGCGCCGGCGGAGACGATCAGCTGCCAGCGGTCCCGGTCGAGCCGCAGCGAAGCCAGGATCCGATCGAGGCGTCCCGACCACCGCAGGAGCCGATCGGCCGAGCGCAACTCTCTCAGACTCAGCGACCGCAGGCTGGCCGGCTCGGCGACAGCTCGGGCTACGCGAGGATGCAGGAGAACGAGAGCCGTCCACGCGACCAAGGCCAAGCCCACCGCCAAGGCCAAGGCCAGCCCCGCGCCCGGAAGGGAGGGCCAGGGTCGAGCCGGAGGCGCGCGAGCCGACAGCAGCCAACGTCGGCGTTCAGCGCCTTCCTCCTTCACCTCGACCAAGAGTTCGAAAGCGTCGCCAACCGACTGGCGCGGGTCGACCAGGAGCACCAGCAGAGGAGCCTCGGAGCCCGGCGTCAGGCTTGCGATCGACAGCCGTTCCTGAAGAATCACGCGAGAGCACCGATCCGGCAGGAGTTCCCAGTCCTCGAGTTCGAGTGCCCTCCTTTCGTCCTGAGTTAGCCGGTCCTCGGTAGGACATTCGGAGAAGAGAATCGCGAGTCGCACGGTAAGCGGACCGTGCGGCGAGAGGCCGCGGTTCTTCAGCCCCGTTTCCAGCGTGCGCGCCCTGCCCAACACGAGCAGGCTCCGCTTCAGGGCCAACCCACCCGAGAGAGTCAGCTCGCTCGTCCGGGAATCCGACCGGAGCAGCCCGAACCGCGGGCCAGGGCGGGCCGGCGGAGAGGGCGGCGGAGAGGGCGGCGAGAGCTTCGAGCGGACAGACTGGGTCTTGCCGGGAGATTCAGGTACCGGCCAGGGCGTCACCATCCCGGAACCGGCGCGAACTCCGAAGCGTTCGGAACGGCCTCCCCGAAGGCAAGTTCCCGAGGAGTCGGTCAGCAGCCAAGCATCCGTGGTCACGGTCAGCTCGCGCTCCGAGCCGATCAAGCTGACTCCCTTCTCATGCGCCACGGCCAGTTCGCCGTCGTCAGGAGACCAGGCAAGAGCCACGGCTGGACCAGGCAAGGTCAGGGCCTGGCGCGACCTGCGAGCGGGCCTGGCCGTCGAATCCCCGAGGCATTGCAGCTTGTGGCCCGCAACCGCCAGCGATTCGCCGCTCGGCGAGAAGGCCAGAGCGAAGGAGGGGCCGGTCTCATCCCTGCTCCCCTGCCTGCCGGTGGCGCCGGAGTTCGACGTCCAGGTCTCGGGTTCGGAGGGTACCTGGCTGGCGATGGAGGGCCCGCCGTCCGCCGGCAAGGCTGTCTTTGCCAGCAAACCGGGCGGCCAGGGTGTCTCGCTCGTCTCGAACGTCGGCAGGTAGACGCGCTGCAGCGCATGTGGGTGGGCGATGAGGAGCCACTTCGAGTCCCGCGTGAACGTCAGGCTCAGTACGGGACCGGGCAACACGATCGTGCGGTTGGCCGGAAAGAAGTGCAGCGCACCGGACTGTGAACCGGTCAAGGCCAGCCACTGGCCGTCACCCGACCACGCAGCAAGCGGCGCCGGCACGCGATCGCCCGGATGGGACTCGTTGCGCTGCCACCCCAGCAGTTCGTTCCGCTCCTGCTCTCCCGATAGCGCGGCAAGCCAGACGGCAGGTTCCTGGCACTCCTGTCCCGAGCAAGCATCGAAGAGCCGCAGCTTCGAGCCTCCCCGAACGGCAAGCTGACGCGAGTCCGGCGACCAGGCCAGCGCAGCCGCGGGGGCTTCGCGAGCATTCATCGTCAGGAGCGCCAGCCCACTCGAGGACTCGCAGGTGCGGATTGCCGACAAACCGCAACGGAAAGCGATCTGCCGGCCGTCGGCTGAGTACGCCACCGCGCTGACAGGGGCCGGCAACGGGCCCAGCACCTTCAGCGTTACCGGATTGAAATCGAGCACCCGCAAGAAACCATCGCGACCTCCGAGGGCCAAGTGCTTGCCATCCGGCGAGAAAGAGACGCCGAGAATCGGAGAGGGTGAGCACGCCCCGTCGGGGGAGGCGCCACCGGTGGAATCGCCGTCCGGGGTCAGCCAGCTGAATCCCGCTGGTGCCGGCTCTCTGTGCGGATCTTTCGGTTCCAGGTTCCGGAAGCCGGTCTGGCCATCCTCCGGACCGAGAGGCGCCGCGGACGCCGGCGAAAGGGCGAGCGTCGCCGCAAGGATGACGACGCTCAGGCAGAACCTGCACAGCTTGCTGACGACAGACTGGGACCCGTGCATCATCTGTTCGGGGCCAGGCCGCCACGAACGCTCGCTCGAGAGGCCCCTACGAGAAGTGTAGCGCCGGCGAAGCCCTGCCGCCCCCGGGTCGCCGCCGCGTCTGCCACCGCCTGTGCTAGCATCGGGTAGCGTGGGAGGCTGGCTGAGGCTCTGGGAAGGACTCATCGGGGACCCGGTCGACGAAGCCGAGGCGCTCGAGCTGGTGCTGGCCGAGTTGCGACGGGGGACCGCTCTTCCGGGAGCGCTTCGGTACGCCGCCAGCGCGATGGGGGGGCTCTCGGAGGGTCGAGGAGGCAGTCGCCCGGCACTGCAACTCCAGCGGGAACTCGATCGGATGGCGCTGGGGCTGACCTGCTCCGGGGCCATCGACGATTGTCGGGAACCCTGGCGCTCGATTCTGGCGGCATGGGCGGCCTTTCCCTCGCCCGACGCCCTCGCCGACTTCTTCCCCTGCCTGCTGTCGAAGCTGAGGACTCGGCGGGCGCTTCGGGTCGGTCTGACGGAGCACGCGACCTACGCCCTGCTGGGGTCGGCTCTGCTCGCCGGAGGTTGTCTGGCCATGTCCGCATGGCAGTTCTGGGGCATGCCGTCGATGGGACTGACGTGGCTCCCTGGGAGCTTCACCTTGACGCGAGACTGGACGCGAACGCTGGCGATTCCCATGGCGGCGCTGGGTCTGGCGCTGGTCGGCGAAGTCGCCTGGCTGGCCTGGGTCCGCGGCCGGCTGATTCCGAAGATCGTCGGAGGCACAGGCTCCGAGCTGCTCTTCTTCGTCGGCGCCGGCGTGGCCTCGGGCGTGCCGCTGATCCGTGTCCTCCAGCGGGCGACGGATGCATTGCCCGGCGTGGATGGCCCGGACCGACGCCTTCTCCTCGACCTGATCCGGCAGGTGGAGACAGGCTCCCGGCTATCCCTGCCGGAGACGGGAAGGGCCTCTCATCGCTCGCTGGCACAGGCCGTCTTGCTGCTTCAGAACGGTCTGCTGGCTCCGGACAGTCTGCAGTTCGCCGCCAGCACGGTGGTCGATCGGTTTCGCGCCCAGCGCCGATGGATGCTGGACCTGGCGCTCGTCGCCGCGGTGACGTGGTTCCTGCTGGTGGGGATGCCCGCCTATCTGGCGCTGCTGGGCGGGCCGACTGGCGCATTCTGGTCGAACCGGATTCTGCCGGCTTTGCGGCAGGTGACCCAGGAAGGGGCGCGCGCACCGTGACCGGGTCGGACGCCCCACGCTTCGAGCCGCCGGCGCGAAAGCGATCGCACCGGCCGGTGGTGGTCACGGATGAACTCCACGGCGCCTTGCTCGGCTGGCTCGCGCAGGGGTGCAGCCTGCGGCAAGCGGCCGCGATGGAACTGGCCCGGGACCGGCCCAGGCAGAAGCGCAGCTGGTGGTGGCCCTTCGGCGGCGGGGCCGACCGCGAGGCCGAGCAACACCTGCTCGAGGCCCTCGCCGGGCAGGGCCACGGAGAGCTCCTGAAAGCCAAGCAGGTGCCGGCGCCGCTGCTGGCCTGGGCGGATGCTCCTCCTGAAGCCGGGGATGCCGCGGTGAGGGCGCTGGAGCTATTGACGCGACTGCAGCATCGGGTCCGGCAGGCGGAGTTCCGGGCCAGAGAGCAGAGCTGGTCTTCGGGAACCAGCCTCGCCGTGCTGGCCGTCCTGCCGCTGGCGTTATGGGGGATTCTCACCTACATCAGCCCAAGCTACCTCGGACTCGCCGGCGAGGGCTTCGTGAGGTTCCTGCAGGCAGGAAACCTGACCGCACCCACGATGCTGCCGGCCCGGAGCACGCTCCAGTTCTACTCGTTGACTCTGCTCTGGGAACTCGCGGTGCTGGCCACCTTCGCCGCCGTGCCGTGCTGGTGGCTGTTGCGCCGCTTCCGCCGGATGCCCGACGAGCGCCTCCGGGCCGCCGAGGCAGCGGCGTTCGTGCTGCTGGAGTTGCGTCAGGGGGACGAGTTGCCGCTCGCCGCCTCCTCGACCGCCTGGGTGCTCGGGCCAGGACATCCGGCCCATGCCGTACTGTCCGCGCTGGCGCTCGGAGATGCGTCCCGGTTCCAGTATGAGGGCGAGTGGCTAGCGGAGGCCGCCGGCCTGACGGTCGAAGGCACTCGTTCGTCCGATGTCGCGGATTGGCTGGAGCGACGGTTGCTCCAGGAAACCGAGGAGATCGTCGCCAAGGTCCTTGCGGGCTCCCGGTTGCGTCAGGTGCTGGACGCCTTTATTGGAGCGGCCCTGTTCGGCATAACTCTTGCGATAGTAATGCTGGCGTGGCTGGGCGTGCTCGGCTGCCTGGCGGCGATCCGGGCGGGTTGAGTCGCTCAATTGTCCAGAGCGGTAGCCCAGCCCGGGCGCGGCAGCCTTTCGGGCCGGCTCGTCGAGACGGCCGCGGGTTCGGAGCCGGCCGCTTGGAGCGCCGTCGCATTCCTTGCGAGCACCTCCGCCGGCACCTCGAACGGCTGGCCGCCGCTGCCCCGATCGAGCGCCAGCAGTTCGTCGGTCCAGCCGGCCGTCGCGCACGGCCCCCCCGCGCCCGGTGCGTGCAACGCGAGGCTGAGCGTCGCACCCTGCCTCTCCAACTCCATCAGACGACGAGCGCTGGACCAGGGAAGCGACAGCAGCAACCTCGAGGCTCCCAGGTTGCCCCGAGACTCCTCATCCTGTAAGTGCCACGAGACAAGGGCCGTCTCTCCCGCCCAGACCACTTCCGCACACGGGCAGACGATCCGGCAGACAGACCGCTCCGAACTCGTCATCATCGCCAGCACATCCACGCGATCCCCGGGCCGCAGGAAGCCGCTCACCGCGCGCAAGCAAGGAAGGTCCAGCCGGTAGTAGCAGTGCCCGGCGTTCTCCGGGGAGCGTCGAAGCCACGGAGCTTCCGTGAAGATCCTCGCTCTCACGAGGATCTCGCCCTTCGCCAGATCCTCGCGTGCGAACAGGGTGTTTCGGCCCTCGGATACCGGCAGTCTCCGCGGTGGCGCGACCTCCGGAGGAACGAACTCGGTACGAAGGCTGGACGGCGGGAAAGAGGTGCGAGCAGAAACGTCAGCGTTCATCCGGAGCACGGGAATCCATCCCGCGCGCGCCCTCGAGGACGCCCGTTCGACCTCCAGGCGATCGCTCTCCTGACGAAGCTGGGCAAGCAGCAACTCCCTGCGTTGCTGGTGCCAGCCGAACGCCAACCCGGCCGCCACGAGGGCCACGCAGGCCCGGGTCGCGAGCAGGTTCACCAGGCACCTCGCAGACCGTCGGCCCGTTCGGCCGGCACCGGGTTCCAGAGAGCCTCCTCGGTGATGACGGCCGGAGGGCCCTCTTCAGGCCCGAAGGGATTGGCGATGGCCAGAGACAGGTTGTGGCTGCCAGCCGCGAGCGTCAGCTTCTCGGCCTCGCCCGCCGAGACCTCCAGCGTCACCGTCATCACGTTGTCCCACTGGGCGAGACCCTCGCCGGAGCAGCAAAGAGATTCCTGGACAGCGGAGCGCCCTCCGGCCAGCACCGGCGCGAGTACGGCCCCGAAGTAGGCCGAGGCGTGAATGTTGATCGCCAGGACCCGGCGCCGCTGAAGGAAGGCTCGGGTCGCAGGTCCCCGCGGGGTCGGGAACGTGCCGAACACGTCGACACAGGACCCGGGGACCACATAGCCTCCCACCGCTGCCTCTGTTCGCATGGGAATCGTCACCGCGTGTCCCGGACCAGGCTGCCGCTCCAGCGGACACTCGCTCCGGGATACTCGCCGCAACTGGACCTGCTCCCTTTCCCAGAGGGATGCCAGAGCGAGGCCATCCTCGACCTCACGCACGTCGGTCGCCACGCCCGCCTGTCGGACGGACTTCGGGACCCAGACCCGCGCAACGTTTGCATCGGTGAGACGGGTCAGAGCTGGGACGTCCGAGGTCACAACGACTACGGGCGCGAGGTCGTCCTGCTCGACGGCCCCCGGCTGGCCGTCATCTGACGAAAGACAGACAGGCAACGGGTCGACGCGAGCGAGAACAGCCATCGCGATGACGAAGTACGCGACTCCGAGCAGAGCTTCGAAGGCGAGCCTGTTCAGCGCATCCACGATCCGGCCGCTCCTGGCCCAAGGCAGGGTGCAAGCAACGGTCCCGGCGCCCGCACCGGCCGCAACCAAGCATGCCGGAGGCTCCCCGTTTGTGCCAGTCCCTCCTCCCCCGCCCCGCTCAACGCCCGACGAGACCGGCGACGATCAGGCCCAGGCCGAGCAGCAAGCAGCCGAAGGCCCCGGCCAGCGTCCAGGTCGCACCGCGGCCGTAGCTCTCGACCAGCTCGCTCTCCGACTTCACCGAGACCAGGAAGGGCCGCCCCTCCGCCTCGTCCCGCTGCAGGAACAGCCCGTTGCGCAGGCTCTGCACCGCGCCGATGGCGTAGACCTGCCGGCCGACCGGGATGGAAGTCACGGTCGTACGCCCACCCTTGTGCTCACGCGCGTGCATCCGCATCGCCGCGGCGCGCTCGGCCTTCCAGTGTCGTCAGTCCGGCCCTCGCGCCGGTTCAGCGCCTCACTGCCCTCGAAGGTGGCCCCGGCCGGCAGCACTCCGAGCGTGCCGGTCTTGTCCTGGAGCTGGAAGGTGCAGGACTCCTCCTTGTCTTCCACCACCTCGGTGTGGTTCCGGGTGCGATGGTGTCCGTCGCTGTCGTGGACGACATCCTGCACCTCGTCGGTGATCCTCAGGTGGTAGTAGACGCAGGGCTCGCCCGTGCCGGGGGTCGACAGCGGGTTGTCGCAGAGCACCTTCCCCTTGACCTCGTAGTAGCCGGGGAGCTTGATGCGTCCGATCGGCGTCGTCGGCGTGGCCTCGATCGCCTGCAAGATCCGCCGGCTGCGCCAGGCCAGGAAAGCCAGTCCGCCCGACGCCATCAGCGCCAGGATTCCTCCACCGATCAGGTTGGTCGAAGTCGCAGCGATCACTCCGGCACCTCCTCAGCCAGATTATCAGCCCGGCCCGACTTTCCTGGCTTCGGCAACGATCTTTTTGTATCTTCAGTGCGTGCCGGCCCGTCCAACGGGCGGCCGTCTCCCCCGATGCAACGACACATCCTCCACGTCCCGGACGAGTTTCACGGCAAGACCCTGCTGGAGTTCCTCAACGCCACGCTCCACGACCTCCTCAAGGGAACGATCGACCGGCTGATCCGCGAGGGCTGCGTCGAGATCGAGGGCAGAAAGAAAGCCGCCGAGTGGCGCCTGCTCAAGGGGCTCGAGGTGCAGGTGACCGTCCCCGACGACGTCGGCACCGCCATCGGCCCGCGACAGCTCGACCTGGAGATCCTCCACGAAGACGCCCGCCTGATCGCCATCAACAAGGAGGCCGGCTTCTCCACGACGCCCGGCTACGGCCAGGAGAAACCCTCGCTGCTCGAGGGCGTCTGGTATCACCTCCGCGAGGCCGAGATCAAACCGCGCATCGTCAACCGCCTGGACAAGGAGACGAGCGGCGTCCTGCTCTTCGCCAAGGACGACCAGGCCCATTCCTTCCTGGCCACGCAATTCGAGAAACGGATGGTCGAGAAGCTCTACCTGGCGCTCGTGGCCGGCGCGATGGAGGACGACCACGGCGAGATCTCGCTGCCGCTCGCCCCCCACCCGCGCAAACCGTCCCAGATGCTCGTCAACAAGAAGGACGGCAAGCAGGCCCTGACGCGCTGGACCGTGGTCGAACGCTTCGACGGCTACACCCTGCTCGCCGTGAGACCCGCCACCGGCCGCACCCACCAGATCCGCGTCCACATGAGCGCCTGCGGCCACCCGCTCGCGATCGACCCGGTCTACGGCAGCAAGCAGCCGCTGTTCCTGTCGGCGCTGAAACCGGGCTACCGGCCGCACGCCGGTCGCGAGGAACGCCCGCTCATCGGCCGCCTGACGCTGCACGCGGCCGAACTCACGTTCCGCCACCCCGACAACGGCCAGGTCATGACCATCGAGGCGCCGCTGCCCAAGGACCTGCGCGGAATCCTGCGCGCCCTCCGCCGCTACCGGATGCGAGTCCCGGTGCGGTGAGGGGCACCCGACAGAAGCCGGCACAACCTCGCGGGGACGCTGTCCCCGCACCCCTGCCAGGACCGGTGCCCGGCCCTGGACCCGGCAATGAGAAGAGGTGACGAAGCCTGCTCGGCACTTTCAAGGACTCTGATCTGCGAGCGCGGGCAAGACTCACTCCAGCCATCGGGGGGTCCAGGGGCGAACATCACCCCTGGTGGGGGTTCGGGGGCGAAGCTCCCGAGAGAGTCTTCGGCGCCCTCGGGCGCCTCCTCTACCGCGACGCCAGGTAGCTCAGTAGCCCGCTCATCGAGGCGATCGCCGGCAGGTAGATC
>CAZSVK010000170.1:9083-11586 GCA_964610245.1 uncultured bacterium | reverse complement strand
TGCCGTCAGGCCAGGGGGCCCGGGTCCGGCTCGACGCCTCGGCCTCGTTCGATCGCGATCGGAGCGTGAGTGGCCGGACGGCCGGTACGCTCACCTACCACTGGAGCCAGACCGAGGGGCCGGTGCGGCTGAGCTTCTCGGCGGCGCAGGCGGCCCTGGAACTGGACCTGCCGGCGGAGGCCACGGGCCACTACGTGTTCCGGCTGGCGCTCGATGATGGGCAGGACATGTCGTCGCTCGAGCTGGCCTTCGACGCCTACGAGGCGACGCCGGTGACGCCGCCGATCACGCCGTCAACGCCAACGGCCGGCACCGTGCCGGCGGCTGGGAACGATGACCCGGGGAGCGGATCGGGGCTGTGCGCGATGGCCCGCAACGGTGCAGGGCGGGCTTCGCCGCTGGACCTTCTGGTACTGTGCGCCGTCGCGCTGCCGGTCCTGAGACGCAGGCGATAGCCTCGAGGCTGACGCCTTCGTGACATTTTCCGGGCGGCAGCCCGGCTTTCTGGCCTGAAATCGGCCGGAGGCTGTAGACTGGAGGCGGCAGGGAGCAGGAGCCGCGGGGTCGGGGAACCGGTGGGCCGGGGAACCGACGACGGCGCACGGGCGCCGGCCGCCCGCGGTTGGTGCGGCCCTTGCAGTCCAGTTCCGGTTCCACCGCCGGATGACGAACCCGGGCCGGCGGTCAGACGCTTCCGATCCTTCGAGGGGTAGCGCGATGGTCTTGACGGCGAAACACCTGATTCTGCTGCTGGTTCTCGTGGTGACGGCCAGGCACGGCGCGGACGCGGTGGCGGCCCCCCCGACGTCGGCAGCCGTGGTCTACAGCAAGGCGAGCGCGGCCTATCACGCCGAGACGTTCCAGTGCACGGTGACGTTTGACGTGGCGGTGGACGTTGCGGCCATCACCATCACCGGCGGCGACCTGGTCGATCTCACGAACGACATCTCGCCCAGTGCCAGCATGACCGCCTCTGGGGGCACGACGGTCACGACCTGGAGTTACACCCGCACCATCTCCAGCACGACCGACGATGGCACGTTCACGGTGCTGGTCAACGGTGGCGGCGCGGAGTTGACGCCGGCCGGCAGCACGTTTGCCATCGACACGTCGACGCCCACGGCGGCAGCGAACCTCGTCTACAGCCAGGGGGACCGGCTCTACAAGGCGGAGAGCTTCGAGGTGACGGCGACGTTCAGCGAGCCGATGGCCGCCACGCCCACGATAGCCATCTCGGGTGGAACCGGGCCGAACAACGTATCGGCAGCCGATTTCACTTCGGGCTCGGGCACGACCTGGGTGTTCTCGCGCAATCTGGCGAGCGGAGACGACGGGCTGTTCACGATCGCGGTGTCCGGTTCGGATCTCGCGGGGAACACGGTCACGAGCGCCGCCCCGGGTCTGAACACCTTCAATATCGACTCTCGGCCCCCGGTGATGACGTTCGCCTTCCAGCCGTCGGATCGAATCTACACGGCCGAGGGGATTCTGATCACGGCGACCTTCGACGAGGACGTCACGCCGGCCTCGCCATCGCTTGTCGTGACCAGAACCACCGGAGCGAGCACCAACGACTTCTCGGCAACCATGTACTCGGTCGGAGACCTGAAGACCTGGGAGTACGGTCGAACATTGGTTTCGAGCGTCAACGGCGCCGACGACGGCATCTTCACCGTCACTGTGACTGCGCTCGACGCCGCGGGGAACGAGGCCGCGCAGCCGCTCACTCGCACGTTCGAGATCGACACCGTGGCTCCAGGGAGGCCCACGCTGACCTACAGCCGCGGGCCGGGCGCGCTGGTCGCCGGGCCGTTCACCGTCACCGCCGACTTCAACGAACCGCTCACCAGCACGATCACGCCGACGCTCGTGTTCAGCCTGCCCGCGAACTTCTCGCCCTCCACCGCGACCGCGCTGCGGGTGGGCGATCAGCAAGTCATCTACTCGACGACCGTCGTCGGGCCCACGGCGCAGGCGGGCGTGGCCTACACGGCGCAGGTGACCAGCACGAGCGTGGTGGACCGGGCCGGTAACGAGCAGACCGAAGGCAACGCCAACTTCTCGGGCGTGGTCGACACCGAGCCGCCGGTGCCTTCGCCGTTCGTCTTCAGCCGCCTGCCGGCCTTCCTCAACGCGGGACCGCTCCGGGTGACCGCCGATTTCAACGAGCCGTTGACCGGGACGATCACGCCCACGCTGGTGTTCGATTTGCCGGCCAACTTCTCGCCGCTGACGGCGACCTCCACCCGGATCAGCGCGACCCGCGTCCTGTTCGACACGACCGTGGCGGGCGCGACCACGGTCGACGGCGACCCCTACGCCGCGACGATGACCTTCAGCTCGGTCGTGGACGAGGTGGGCAATCCGCAGTCGCCGCCCTCGGTGGTCTTCGCCGGCGTGGCCGACACCATCAGCCCGACGGTGACGAGCCTCGTCTACAACAAGTCGGCGCAGCGGTACACGGCCGAGACTTTCCATGTGACGATCACGTTCGCGGAGGCGA
>CAZSVK010000170.1:8380-9073 GCA_964610245.1 uncultured bacterium | reverse complement strand
TCATCTCGGGCGGCTCGGGGGGGGGCAACGACGTCGGCGCCACGAGCCTGACCTCGGTGCTGGGTCAGACCGTCTGGACCTTTTCCCGGCCCGTCGCCGGCTCGGGCGTTGACGACGGGGCGTTCAGCCTCACCCTGACGGCCGCGGACCCGTCCGGCAACGTGCTGACGGCGCAGGCGCCCAACTCGACCTTCTTCATCGACACGCAGGCCCCCGCCGGACCAACGCTGACGTTCAGTCGAGGACCGGCGTACGTGAAGGGCGGGGCGTGGAAGATCACCGCGGACTTCACCGAGCCGATCACCTCCGGCGTGACGCCGACGCTGACCATCAACGTCCCGGCCAACATCACGCCCACTCCGGCGGTGCCGGTTCGTCTCAGCTCGACCCAGATTGTCTACGCCACCACCGCCACCGGCACGACCGCCGACGGCGGCACGTCCTACACGGCGACGGTCGACCGCAACACGGTGTTCGATCTGGCAGGCAACGCGCAAACCGCGCCCGACGTCACCGCCAGCGGCCTGGTCGACACGGTCGCCCCGCACGCCCCGGGCCTGACCTTCAGCCGGGGCCCGACCTACCTCACGACCGGCCCCTTGACCGTCACGGTCACGGCCAACGAGCCTCTCACGAGCACCATCACGCCGACGTTGACGTTGAGGCCTTGCGATTCGGCATCGCTGACCGCGC
>CAZSVK010000170.1:0-8370 GCA_964610245.1 uncultured bacterium | reverse complement strand
CACCACGTTGGTGGCGGCGGCCGGGGTGATGGTCACGCCGACGTTGACGTTCAGTCTGCCCGGCTTCTTCTCGCCTGCCGCACCGGTACCCTACCGGCTCACCGGCTCCGGCGACACCGTGTTCGTCTACAACACGACCGTGGTCGACGGGGGAGGCGCGCCGGGCGGCAACGCCTTCGACGCGATCGTCGACCAGGCGACGGTGGTCGACCGCTCGGGGAACGCGCAGACCGACGCCGACGCCAGCGCCTCGGGCACCGTCGACACCCATCATCCCACGGCCGCCCTCACGTACAACCAGAGCGATCGCGTCTACTCGGCGGAGCCGTTCCTTCTGACCGTCACCTTCGACGAGCCGGTCGACACGACCACCCCCGTGGTGCAGATCTCCGGAGGAATCACCGCCAGCGCGAGCAACGACGTGAACACGCAACTCACGGGCAGCGGTTCGACCTGGACGCTCTCGCGCGCGGTCGCGGGCGGCGGCGTCGACGACGGCTCGTTCACCATCACGCTGACCGCTTTCGACCGGGCCGGCAACCGGCTCGATGCGCAACCCGGCAGCCGCACCTTCACCATCGACACGGTCGCCCCGTCCGCCCCGGCGCTGGCGTTCAGCAGGGGGCCGGCCTACCTCAGCGCGGGCAGCTTGAGCGTCACCGCCGACTTCGCCGAGTCGATCGCCAGCACCCCGACACTGACGTTTAGCCGCAGCGTCAACTTCACCCCCCCGGGGCCGGTGGCCTCGCGCATCAGCCCGACACGGTTCGTGTACAGCACGACGGTCTACGGAATCACGACCCAGGCCGGCGACGCCTATACCGCGACGGTGGCCAGCACCTCGGTCATCGACCTGGCCGGCAACGTGCAGACCGATGCGAGCGCCACCCGGGCGGGCGTGGTCGATACGACCGTGCCACCGGCGCCAACGCTGACCTACAGCTCGGGCCCGGCCTACCTGCGGGCGGGGCTCGTCTCCATCACCGCCGACTTCATCGAGCCGCTCTCGACCAACCCCACGCTCACCTTCGTCTCGGCCTTCATCGCGCCGGTCTCGCCCGATCCGTCGCGCGTCAGCAGCACCCGATTCGTCTACCTGACCAACGTCGGCGGGGTCACGGCGCAGGCCGGCACGGCCTACAGCGCGTCGATCGACAAGGCCACCGTGAAGGACCTGTCGGGCAATACCCAGACAGCCGCCAATGCCGCCTTCTCCGGCATCGTGGATACCGTGCCGCCCGCGGCGACCCTGACGTTCACCCGAGGCAACAACGGCGCCTACCTCAACGCGGGGCAGCTCGACGTGCTCGCCGACTTCAACGAGCCGGTCACCGACACCATCGTTCCGGTGCTGACCTTCGACGCCACGCCCAACTTCACCTCGCCCGCCACTCCCAATCCGGTCAGCAGCACCCAGATTCGGTTCGTCACGAATGTCGGCGGCTCGACCGCCCAGGCGGGCAATCCCTACGTGGCGACCCTGGCCCGCCTCACGGTCGTTGACCTGGCGGGCAACGCGGCCGCCTCCGACGCGCTGCACTCCGGCGTCGTCGACACCAACCCGCCGTCGGGAACTTTGACGTTCAGCCGTGGCCTCTACAATGGAAGCTACGTCAACGGGGGGCCGCTGGCCGTGACGGCGAACTTCAACGAGCCGCTCACCAACACCGTCACGCCCACGCTCAGCTACGGCACCAGTCCGTACTTCGTGCCTGCCCTCCCGGTACCGGCCCGGATCAGCAGCACGCAGTTCGGCTTCGCCACCACCGTCACGGGCACCACCGCCGCCTCGGGCGAACCGTTCACAGGCACCATCGGGCGAGTCACCGTGATGGACCTGGCGGGCAACATCGCGCCGAGCAACCTGGTCAAGGCGGGCCTGGTCGACACGGTGGCCCCCGTGGCCTCGCTCGCCTATAGCCGGCCCAGCCTGCTCTACACGACCGGCCAGTTCACCGTCACGGCCACCTTCACGGAGGACATCACTCCCGTCACTCCGACCGTCATTGTCGGCGGGGGCACCGCTTCGCCCGCCAACGACTCAGCCGGCCCCCTCGGGCTCGGACCCAACCGGCGAACCTGGGTGTTCAGCCGCGCCATCAGTCCCACGGTCGACGACGGCTCCTTCACGATCACGCTGACCGCCTCCGACCCGTCGGCGAACCTGCTATCGATCATGCCCGCCAACCGGGTCTTCCGGATCGACACGCAGTCGCCCACGGCCCCCACGTTGACCGTGGCGCAGAACCGCCCCGGGACGGACGACCGGGTGCGAGGCCTGGCCTCCGAGGGCAACGTCACGATCCGGGTCTATCCGACGGCGGCCAAGGCCGCCGTCCTGGTGGGCGGTTTCTCGAGCGACGGCGCCTATGACCTGGCGATCGGCGACAACACGCAGCCCTCGGTCTTCGTGACCGCCCTCGACGCGGCCGGCAACGAGAGCGCCGGTGCCGCCGGGCTCAACGACATCCAGCCGCCCGCGGCCCTGACCGTCACGGCGCTCCAGAACCCGCCGGGCACGCAGGACCGCGTCACCGGTTCGAGCGACGAGCCGGCCGCCTGGGTCCGCGCCTACACCGACTCCTCGAAGCTCTCGGTGGTCACGACGGGGTTCGCCGTGGCCGGCGCCTTCTCGCTGGCCATCGGCGACAACACCCGCGGTTCGGTGCACGTCACCGCCACCGATGCGGTGGGCAACGAGAGCGCGGGCCTCACCGTGGCGAACGACGTCGTCTCGCCGGCCGCTCCGACCGTCTCCGTGTCGTCGCGCGCGCCAGGCACCGCCGACCGCGTCCTGGTCACGGCCGAGGCCGGCAGCGCCATCGACGTCTACTCGGACCCGGCCCGCACCAGCCGCATCACTTCGGCGACGGCCCCCGTCCCCGAACTGCCGATCGGCGACAACCTCTACCCGGTCGTCTACGTGACGGCCACCGACCTGCACGCCAATGTCAGCCCCGTCACGACCGCCTTCAACGACGTGGTCGCGCCGGTCACTCCGACCGCTTCGGTCGTGCAGAACCGGCCGGGCGTCGCGGACCGCGTGCGAGGCTCGGTCGAGATCGGCTCCTGGGTGCGTGTGTATGCGGGATCGGTGACGTCCGGCTCACCGCTGACGGCGACCACGGCCCACGGCGGAGGCTACGATCTGGCCATCGGAGAGGCGACGCCGCTCCTGGCGATCACCGCGACCGACCTGGCCGGTAACGTCAGCCCGGTCGCCACCGCCGCCAACGACGTGGCTGCTCCGCTAACGCCGACGTTGACCGTCGCGCAGAACCCGCCGGGCGCCCTCGACCGCGTGCAGGGCACCGCCGAGGCGGGCGCCCAGGTCACCGTCTACACCAGCGCCGGGATGAACCAGCTGGTCGGGGCCGGGCCCGCCGCCGCGGTCGGAGGCGCCTACGACCTGGCCATCGGGGACAACCGCCATCGGTCGGTCTTCGTCACCGCCCGCGACGCCGCCGGCAACGAGGGGCCGGGCATTGCCGGCCTCAACGACATCGACGGCCCGGCCGCTGTCCTCGCCTTCTCTCGCGCGGCGCCGCTGGGGGCCGGGCCGCTGACCATCACCGCCACTTTCGGCGAGTCGCTGCCGGCGACTCCGTCCTGGACGTTGGTCCGCGGCGCCGGTCCGGCCTCGTCCGGTCTCCTGCAGCCGGCGGCGGGCCCGGCCGGCCTCTTCACGCTGCGCACCTTCCTGATGCCGGCCGACGGGAGCGGAATCCTGGATGCTCCGTTCGCGCTCACCGTCACCGCTCTCGACGCGGCCTCCAACCCGGGCGGCGCCACCACCGCGCCGGCGCTCGACACGCATCTCGACTTCAACCTTCCCATCCGCAAGGGGCTGAACCTGATCTCGCTGCCCGTTCGGCCCGCCGGCTCGCTCAACGCCGCCGACGTCACGACGCGCACCTCCGCCAGCTTCCTCTCGCGCACCGTCGCCGGCGCCGATGGCCGCTCCCGGTTCGAGGTTTACCTGCCCGGCCCTGCCGCGGGCAGACCGTTCGTGCTGGAGCCCGGCGCTGGCTACGCGCTACACGGCCGCCGGCCGCTCGTCTGGACCATCGCCGGGGCCACTGCCTGGCCTCCGACGGCCCGGCGGCGCACGTTCCTGCCGGGCGCCAACTTGGTCGGCCTGCCCTCGGTGCTCTCGCGCACCGACGTGCCTCTGTCACTCACACCGACCGCGCTGGTCACGGCCGGCGAGTTGATGACCGCGACGGCCAGCCCCTTCGCCTCGACCCTGCGCCCGGACGGCGAGCCGGGTTCCGTCGGCGCCGTCGCGGGGCTGACCTCCCCGCTTCTTGTCCTCTCGGGCGTCGGCTACACCGTCGGCTCCGGGGGGCCCAGCGCGACCGCGCTCGATCTGCCGCTTCCGGGGTTCAACCCGGCCGGCCGGCCGCCGGTGGTTTCCGCCGGGCCCGACCGGGTGGTCACCTATCCCGAGACCGGCTCCGTGCAGCTCTCCGGGACCGCCACCGATCCGGACGGCGACCTGCGCTCCTTCGAGTGGCTGCAACTCGCGGGCCCGCCGGTCACCCTCGTCTCGCCGAACAGCCTGGTCACCAGCTTCCCCCTCCCGCGCCGAGGCGACTACTCGTTCCTGCTCAGGGCGGTCGATGCCGCGGGTCTCTCGGGCGTCGACACCGTCGAGTTCCGCTCCACCAATCGCCCGCCGGCAACGCCCGTCGCCAGGCTCGATTCCACTGGAACTCTGCTGTCGAACAGCGTGGTGCGCCTCTCGGCCACCGCGGCCGACCCGGATCTCGATCCGCTCACCTACTCCTGGCGTTCGATCTCGGCCCCGGCCGGCGTATCGGCCCCACTGGCCGGCTCCGGCGCGGCAGCGACCGTGACGGTCCCGAGTCGCGGCCAGGGCCAGTACCAGGTGGGCGTGACCGCCCTCGACGACGGGCGGCTCGTGTCGCCCGAGGCAACCGTGACGTTCACCGTGGGCAACCAGTCGCCGCGGGCCTCGCTGCGCCGGACCGATGGCCGCCTGCTCGTGACGCGCGTGAGCCTGGACTTCGACGGCCGGTCGAGCAGCGACCCGGACGGCGACGCGCTGACCTACCTGTGGTCGGTGGCCCCTGCCGCCGGGGTGACGCTGACCGGAGCCACCACCGCCCAGTGCTCGCTGGCGGTGCCTCCGGGCGCCGAAGGGGCTTACCAGCTGCAGCTGGTCGTGAGGGACGGCAGCCAGAATTCCTCTCCGGCGGTCACGAGTTTCACCGTCGTGGCCAACCGGGCCCCGGCGGTCTCGATCCTGCCAGCGATCGCGTCGGTCGGCAAGCAGACGTCGTTGACGGCGGTCGCGATCGACCCGGAGGGCGAGACCCCGCTGCGCTATGCCTGGCGGTTCGTGCGGCTACAGGTGGGTGCCACGGCCAACGAACTCTCGGCCACCACCTCCGCGGTGGCCAGGTTCACGCCCACGCGGCCCGGGCTGTCCGACGGCTCGAACGACTACGAGCTGGAGGTGACGGCGCGCGATCCTCGCGAGGCGAACTCCGGCGCGACGGCCCGTATCACCCTGCGGGCGAAGTACCTGCAACGGGTCCAGGTCCCCGGCAGGACGCTCGAGCAGTACGTGAACCTCGTGGACGGAAGCTCGCTGGCGCGGCCACCGGCGGCGCCCGAGTTGCTGTTCGGGACGCTGGAGACCAGCAACTCGCAGTACCGGAACTTCGTCGCGTACGCCCAGCTGTTCGGCTCGCCCGGTCAAGCCGGTGCGCCGGGCTCGCTGGCCACCGCCGGCCTCGACGGGGACGAACAGCCGGTGCTCGGCGTGACGCAGGGCCAGGCCGCGGCCTACGGGGCGTGGGCCGGGATGCGCCTTCCCTCCGAACTGGAGTGGCTGACCGCGGCGACCGGCGTGCTGGTCGCGAACGCCGAGTCGCCGCCCGCGCGCCTCTATCCCTGGGGAAGCGCCGATCCCGCCGTCACGCCTGGACTGGCCAACCTGGGCGGCGAAGGCGACGGCTTCGCGCTCTCCTCGGGAGTCAGCGCCTTGCCCTCGGGGGCCACGCCCGACGCGGGTGTCCTGGGCCTCGCCGGCAATGCCGCCGAGTGGACGCTGACTGCCCTCAGCGGCCAGGCCGTGGTCCGCGGAGGTTCCTACCTGAGCACCTCCACGCAGGCGAGAAACAGCATCTCGGGCCGGTTCCTCACGTCCGCCGATACCTCCTCGGGCCCGCTCGGCTTCCGCTGCGTCATGAGCTATGACGCGGGGGCGGTGGTGCCGTAGGAGAGTCGAGAGTCTCGACTCAATAGGCCACGTACACCAGCCGCTTGCCGTCCGACATCACGGCGCGGCGATCGGCCATCAGCGTCATCGCGGCGTCGGGCAGCGCGCCCGTGGCGTACACGCTGGGGACCAGCGCGTCACTCACGTCCACGGCGGTCAGGGCGCCGGTGGTGCCGGGGCCCGGAACGTACGGCGAGAGGTTGCCGGTGGAATCGTAGTCGAGGATCGCCAGTCGCCCGGCCGAGTCGACCTCGACCTGCATCGGGCGGTTGAGCGTGAGGCCGGTCTGCGTCGTGGAGATCGTGCCCTGCTGGCTCGTACCGTCGAGCCGCACCGCACAGAGCCTGCCGTTGCCCGTGTCGGCCACGAGGAGCCGCCTGGCCGTCGCATCCACCGCGACGTCGCGCGGAGCGTTCAGCCTGGCCGCCCGGGCGTCGCCGCCGTCACCGCTTGCGCCCGCGAGTCCCGAACGGTTGACCAGCGTGAAGATGACGCCATATCGGTCGACCACGCGCACGGCGTTGTGGCCCTCGTCGGCGATGTAGAGGTTGCCGGCCGAGTCGAGGGCGAGACCGCGCGGGCGATACAGACCGGCCAGCACGGCGGGGCCGTCGTCGCCGATGAAGGCGGTCGTGGCGGGCGTTCCGGCCACGGTGGAGATGCGCCCGGTCAGCGCGTCGACGCGGCGCACGACGTTGGCGACGGCGTCGGAGAGGTAGACGTTGCCGGAGCTGTCGGTCGCCAGCCCGGAGGGGGGATGGATGCGCGCCGAGACGGCGGCCAGACCGTCGCCCTCGCGCCCGCCGCGGCCGTCGCCGGCGACCAGTTCGAGCCGGCCCGAGGTGGCGGCCTCGGAGCGGTAGATCGAGGCTGAATCGGCCATCAGCAACTTGCCCATGGGGTCGGTTGCGAGCGCGGTGACGCGCGACAGATGAGCCTCGCCCAACAGAACGCCTGCGTTACCGGAGGCGCCCGCGACGGTTGAAACGGTTCCATCCGCGGCGATCCGGCGCACGCGGTGGTTGGCCCGGTCGACGACCAGGTAGCCACCGGCCGGCAGGGCCACCACCCCGCAGGGCACGCCGAGCGCCGCCACCGTGGCGGCTTGCCCGTCGCCCGAGAACGAGTCCGACCCGGTACCGGCGACGGTCCGGACGTCGAGCGTGGCCGGGTCGATGGAGCGCACGCGCCGGTTGCCCGTGTCGGCCACCAGCATCGCCCCCGAGGCGGCGACCGCGACGTCCTCGGGCGCATCGAAGCGGGCCGAGACCGCGGCCCCTCCGTCTCCGGAGAAGCCGCGAACGGGCACTCCTGCATGGTCGGTCCCGGCCAGGGTGGTGATGAAGCCCGAGGTCGCGCTGACCAGCCGCAACCGGTGATTGGACGAATCGGCGATCAGCAGGTTGCCGAACCGATCGAAGGCGAGACCCTGCGGGCTCGAGAGCCGGGCCAGCGTGGCCAGCCCTCCGTCGCCGGAGTAGCCGGCGGTCGCCCAGGTACCGGCCACGGTCCTGACGCGCAGGGCGCGGTCGGGATCGGGATCGGCGACCCGGCGGATCAGCCTCACTCTCTGGCCGGTCGACTCCGACCAGAGCAGATTGCCGCCGGCGTCGACCTGGAGGCGAGCCGCGCCCGCCGTCCGGACCGCGCCGCTCGGGACGTCGTCGAGCGTGGAGGCCAGCATCATTCCCTGGGACGCGCTCAGGCGCCGGGGCGTCGAGAGCGGCGTGTTCCAGACGTAGATGCCATTGTCGACCCCATCGGTGACGAACACCGTCGAGGTGGGCGAGGCGGCCACGCCTCTCGGGGCGGCCACGGTCGCCGAAGGGCCAGTGCCGGTCAGCGACCGGATCAGGCCCGACTCGATGACTCGCACCCGCTCGCGCTCGGCGACGTAGACCTCGCCGCGCGGGCCCAGCGCGAGTGCGAACGGCCGATCGAGGCTGGCTGTGAGCGCCGGCCCCCCGTCACCGTTGGCCGTGCCGGCGAGCCACTTGGCCGGCGAGACGGTGGGAGCCGGGAGTTCCTTGTTGCCGACGACGCGAACGGTCCCGCAGGCCGGCAGCAATGCCGCCAGCGCGCAGAGCAGCCAGAGAACGGGCTTCGCCCGCGCCGAGGCT